>JBGPYB010000122.1:0-14259 GCA_041493035.1 Vicinamibacteria bacterium
GCAGCCCCTTTCGCGGGCCGGGGCGTTCCTTCCACGGCGGGTTTGGAAAATGAGCGAGGTCCGGCGGCGCTACACGTGCCCCGTTTGTCAGCTGAGATTCGTGGTCGCCTTCGACGAGGCGGACCCGCCTGAGCACCCCTCGGTCCGCATCGACTGCCCGCGAACGGCCGACGGCCACGCGCGGCAGGCCGACCGGCAAGGGCCCGCCTGTCAGGGTCACATCGAGACCCACGATCTACCGGCCAGGTATCGGGTCCTGCCCGCCGAGGGCTAGGACTCGTCACATGCTGGCCCGGGAAGGCCCCGAATTGCGCGACGCCACCAGTCCGCCCGGGTTGGGCATCGCCGGGCCCGTCAGCCCCCACGTCCACCCCGGCGGCGATCGTCGCTCCTGGAGGCGCCTAGGCGAAAGAAGGGCGAAAGTCTCCTGCCCCCCCTACCTACCCCAACTTCTCGGTAACCCCAGCGAAGAGGGAAGGCGTCGCCCACGACGGCCGAGACAAACGTCGCGTCCTCTGGTTACCCGGGACCGTCAGCTTTCCTGACACCCTCGGGGCCTGCTTGCAAGCCCCTCGCTGACAACGATTTCACCGCCAGTGCCCTGCACTCTGGAACGAGCGGGCGTCGACTTGCCTTACACCCTGAGCACTCATGGGCGTCGCGAGCCCGCGTCCACAAAGCGCTCTCAGCTCAGGCGGTTAGCCTTCGCACGCTGGTGGAGGGCACGCCCTTTGCTGGTGGAAGCTGTACCCTCCCGCACAAAGGAAAGGGCGGTCCTGCCTGCAACCTCAGAAGACCCCGCGTGCGATCCGGAGCTTTGTACCGTTGGTGGCTGCAGCGCTCGCCTTTGGCCTAGCGACCCGCGCCGACGCCGGAAGCATCACCTACACGTTCACCGGGACGTTCGACGGGACGTACACCAGTGGCCCGGCAATTCCTTCCGGGTTTGCGTTCGGTGACCCCGTTACCTATACCCTAGAGTTCGACTTGGCAGCCGCCGGCTACTACACGGTAGGGGGGAGCACCATTGCCCTGCCTGACACCCCCAGTTACGATTACTTCTACGTCAAGTTTCTGTCCGGAAGCCCGCTTCTGCCGCCGCTAGGCGGCTCGCGGATCACGCTCAATGCTGGATTCAACCAGCACTGCCCTTCCTGCCCCTTTTCCGAGGGACTCATTGACGGCAGCCCCGACGCGAACAGCTGGGATCATGAGGTCTTCATCTACAGCTACGCCAATTCGGACACGACATCGACCGATGTCCAGAATTGGCAGGTGGGCCAGTCGTTCGTCGGGAACGACTTCGTTGAGGATGGGGCGAGCAACGTGTATTCCGCTGGGTCTAGTCTGATCCTCAGCTCCATCTCCACGGTGCCCGAGCCCGGAACGCTCACTCTTCTTGGGGCCGGACTTGTCGGCCTTGCCGGACGGCGACGGAAGCTTCGCCAATCGCCGAATGGTGCCCTTCCAACTGAAGTCAGGAGTGCGGGATGCTGATTCCCGATAGGGCTAGCCGAGAAGGGTCGCACTAACGACAGAAGCCACCGTCGCAGTTCGAACACGGATCTGCGCGTGCGTCGGTTGCTTCTCATCGCCATGGCGCTTGTCGGCGTCTCGACAGTCGCCCAAGCAACTCCCACCTATTACAGCTTCTCGGGGACGGTCTCCAGCCTCCACCCGCCCGGGATCGATGGCCTACCGCCACTGTACGCCCCGGTCCAGTACACGTTCCTCGTCGATCTGAGCCTTCCGGGCACTGAGACCTTCCAGGGCATTGTCTATCCCAAGTGCTGCGATCACCCGGGCGACTACCACTATTTCTATGCTGATCTCGTATCGGGGAGCCCTCTCGTTCCCGCAACCTGGACTCACCTCTACGACCCGTTCGCCTTCAACTATGGCTACGATGGAACCACGACGGGCACCAACGCTCCGACTGGGTTTGGGTATCTGTTTGGGACCGCGGGTAGCGTCTATATCAGCTACGTCTATGTGCAGCGCCCCTCGCCAGTCGAGACTTGGACCGTAGGCGATGCCTTCTATGGCCAGATCGGGGCCGAGAACCAGGGCATTGGCTTCGCGTACTTCCTCACTGACGGTCTAACGCTCGACTCGATTTCCCTGTCACCCCGTCCTCCGTTCCCGAGCCGGGGAGCCTTCTGCTGCTGGGCACGGGTCTGCTGGGCTTCAACCGTCTCGCGCGGCGGAAGGGACGGGCGTAAGGGACAACCCGGTCCGCGCCTCCGAACCGGGGCGCAGCCGAGGGGACTAGCCCAAGGGACTTACTTCACCCCGATCAGCCGCAGCAGCACGCGACCGAGCTTCCTCTGTCTCCCTTGCTTCGTGAGCGGGACGCCGATCCGCCGCGACAGCCGCGCCTCGGCCTGTGAGATGCCCAGGGCGCGGCGCCATGAAAACGACAGGCCGGGCAAGAGCTTCATCGGGGCGCCTCCGGGAGCCAGGATAGCATCGGGCGGCGCGGCCCGGCGCCGAAGACGGGCCCGAGCCCTACCCCAGCTTCTCGCGAAGCCACCCAGGGAAGGCCTCGCGCACGAACGCCGCGAGGACGTCGCTCTCGTCTATGTCGGCCCGTAGTTTCGCCCGAAGATCGAACCTCAACCCTCGGGCGGTGATCCCCAGAATCTTCGCTGCCCGCAGCCAGCTGTACTCCTTGTTCATCGCCCGCAGAAGCACTTCCTTGATCTGCATTGCCCGCTCCACAGCCAAGGGCGGAATGAGCATCGGCGCCTCCTACAGCGCCTTCTAACTCCCACCAACCCCCAGACAAAAAAGCGGACATTTCACTTGCTCAAGAGAGCGGACAGATCATGTGCTCTCTGCCGACCCGCGGCACTTCCCTCGACGGACACAGGGAAAGGGCGTACGTTGCATAGAGAGGTGCGCCATGAAGACACGTCTGCACAAGACGACCTGGTCCTGTTTCGCCAGCGTCGTAGGCGCGATGTTCCTTCTGCCTGCCGCCGTGTGGCCAGAGGAGCGGCCCGGAACGAATCTTCCGGTGACCGTGGGAAGCAGGGTTCGCCTCGTGGCACCGAGCCTTCTCAAAGGGCGAATCGAGGGGCTGGTGATGGAGATGGACGAGAAGTCCCTTCTGGTCAGCTCGGACGACCGCCTACCGGTAAAGGTGTTCCGCGAGGCCATTACCTGCCTCGAGGTAAGTACGGGCCGCCACCGCAAGACACTCAAGGGGATGGTCATTGGCGGAAGCATCGGGGCGCTCTTGGGCATTAGCTTCAAGAGTGACAATTGCGACAATGCCGTTTCCATCTGCTCCGAGTCCCTTGGCGGGGCTATGGCCTTTGGCGCCGTTGGAGGAGCCGGCTGGGGTGCCATCATCGGTTCTCTGATCAAGCACGATACCTGGAATGAGGTGCCGATCGACCGAGTGCGGGTGAGCCTGATTCCAACCCGAGGACGCGGTGTAGCGCTGTCGCTGTCTGTGGCCCTCTGAGCGCACGCCTCCTCAAAGCTCGATCGAGCGGCTCCACCGCGTGCTGGGCACCTCCACGAGCCGCCACAGAAGATGCGCAGCCAGGAAGCTCGTGGCGTGGCCCACGACCGCCGCGGTCGTCGCCGAGGTCCCGAGCCGCGACGCGAATCTCGTGACGTGCTGGCCGGCGGGCCCGTGAATCAAATACAGGCCGTATGGGATCCGGCCCAGGTACTGAACAGTCGCGCGGCTCGCATTGCACCTCCATTGCAGAGACGACGGGCGCCTCCGGGGGGCTGAGGCGGGCTCACTCGCTGTGACCTGGCGCTATAATCACCTTCGGACAGGCTGATGAAGGTTGCCCTCGATATCCCGGAAGAGATCGCACGGCGTCTGCATGATCGGTGGGCAGACCTGCCAAAGCAGGCTCTCGAAGCGCTGGCCATCCAGGCCTACCGCTCCGAGGTCTTGACGTCCGCGGAAGTCGGTTCGCTGCTTGGGCTCGCCTCGAGATGGGAGGTGGAAGACCTCCTCGCTCGATCCGGCGTCCCCCTGCCCTACTCCGAGGCGGACTTCACCGAGGATCTTCAAAGGCTCCGTGCGACGTCTTGAAAGTCGTCTCCGACACTTCCCCTCTCAGCTATAGCGTTCTGATTGGCCAGCCCGACCTGTTCGGCAATCCCTAGCCAACATCGCGCGGCGCGGATCTACGGTGAAGCACCACCGGCTCCGCGGCGTCGCCATTGACGGGCCGCCTCCGGCTCGCCGAGGAAGTCCAGCGTCTTCGCCGCCAGGAGTGCGGACGGTGTTCCCGGGCTGGCGTGGAACATCGCGTCCATGAGGCGATCGACGTCGCCCTTCGGATGCCCGCCCACGGCGAGGACGATGGCCAGGCTCGCGTAGGCCTGCGGATCGTGCGGAAAGTCCCGGATCTCCCTCCTGAAGGCGTCTTGCGCCTCGTCGTTCCTCTTCAGGCGAGCGAGAGCGTCGCCCCTCAGGAACTCGAGGCCTCGAACGGGCTTCGCCGCCGAGCGCACCCGGATGGCCTCCGTCGACGAGAGGGCCTGCTCAAAGGCCCCACGGCGGATCTGGATCTCGGCGGAAACGAGATCGCGAGTGGTGTCGTCTTCGACGCTCCCCCGGACCAGGGTGGCCTCACGCTCGGCCTCGTCAAGCTGGGATCGGGCGAGGGCGACGCGAGCGAGGATCTCGTGGGCCCGCGCGGGGTCGGCCTCGAGGCCGAGGCGTGCGTGCGTTTCCGCCGCGTCGAGCCTCCCCAGCCGAACCTCGACCTGTCCAAGGGAGACCGCCACGAGAGGGGCCATCTGAGGAGAGACGTCCATGGCGGCATGGAAGGCTTCTGCGGCCGGCTCGAGGCGCCCCAGGCGTGCCAGCGTGGTGCCGAGCTCCCACCTCGCGTCGAAGAGGCCCGGCTCCCGCGTCAGGAGCTTTCGGAGGGCCGCGATGGCCTCCTCGCTTCGGCCTTCCCGTACGAGGTGGAAGGCCGCCTTCATCTCCTCGTGCTCGCCGATGTGGTCTCGCGGATTGGCCCGGCCGTTGTCACGCGGCGCCGCTCCGCCGGCGAGATAGCCGAGGGCCTTCAGCTTCTCGCTGGCCTCGGGATCGATGGGCCCCGGCGAGTCGGGGCCGTTGCCGTATCTCTGCAGCTCCCGCTCCATGGAAGCGAGCGCAGCGGGCTTCTCGCGAGCGAGATCCCGGGTCTCTCGGGGATCGTCCCGAACACCGTAGATCTCCGGCTTCGGACCATCGATCAAGTGATACTCGTCGTCGACCAGGGCTCGGAGCTCGCTCCACCCGAGATGGATCCGCGGATAGCAGGTCTCGCTGTAGATCCGGTGAGCGCGTCGACCTCCCGACGCCAGCAGCGAGCCCCCATCGAGACCGCTCGGAGCACGAAACCCGAGCGCTTCCGCCACCGTTGGAACGACGTCGATGAGCGCCACCGCTCTGTCGACCCGTTTGCCGCCGTCTTGCGAGCGTGGAAGCTTGAGCAGCAGCGGAACGTGCAACGCCTCCCGGTACAGCAGGATGCCATGCTCCTGCTCACCGTGGTCTCCGAGCCCCTCGCCGTGGTCCGAAACCAGCAGGATCAGTGACTTGTCGTAGAGGCTCTGGCTCTTGAGGGCCTCCAGAAGCGTCCCCACCGCGGCGTCGGCCATCGCAATGGCGCCGTCGTAGGGCGAGGGATAGCGGCTCCGGAACGGTTCCTTCGGCTCGTAAGGATAGTGGGGCTCGTAGAGATGAACGAAGAGGAAGCAGGGTTTCCCCCCAACCGAGCGGACCCAGTCGATCGCGCGGCGCACCGTCTCTTCGCCCGGCCGGCGCGCCAGGGCCGCCGCCTCCCCCGCCTGGGGAGACGGCATTTCGTCGTCGTAGAAGTCGAAGGACTGGCCAAGGCCGGTCGAAGCCCTGAGGACGTAGGCCGACACCGCTGCGCCGGCAACGTATCCATGAGGGCGGAGGAGATCGCCCAGCGTCGGATGGGCGCGACCCTCGAACCGGTACCCGAGGTTGTCTCGAACCCCGTGTTCGGGCGGCACGAGTCCCGTGAGCAGCGAGAGGTGCGAAGGCAAGGTCAGCGGCACCTGGCTGTAGGCGTTGGAGTAGAGGATCCCGTCTCGCCTCAGCGCATCGATGTGGGGGGTCTCCACCTTGGCATATCCGTAGGCCGGCAGATGGTCGGCCCTGAGGGTGTCGATGGAGATCAGGACCAGCGGCGTCCCGGCGACCGGCGAGGTCGGCCCCTGTCGTGGGTGGCAGCCCAGAGCGCCGAGCGGCGCGAGGACCGCGGCGGCGAGGAGGACGTCACCGGCTCGAGCCACTCACCACCTCCGCTTGCCCGGCGATCCACTCCTGGACCTGACGGATGTCCGCGGCGTACTGGGCCCGCGGGGCCTCTCGCGCGAAGCGCTCCATATAGGGCCGCGCCTCCGCCGGCCGCCCCTGCCGACTGAGCAGCATGCCGAGGTTGAACACCGTGTCGTACGCTCGCGGGTCGAGGTCCGCGGCCTGCTTCCACTCGGTGATCGCTTCCTGGATGCGGCCCGTCTCCGCGCCGATCACACCCAGGGCGTTGTGGGCCTTCGCCAAGCCGGCCTGGAGGGCCAACGCCTCCTCCAGGGCTCTCCGGGCCGCCCCGTATTCTCGCGCCATGAGATGGACGGTGCCGAGGTCGAGGAGGCAGAGCGCGTTCGACGGGTCCCGCACGTGAACGTCCTCCAGGAGCCGGATCCCCTGCGCCTCGTCCCCGGCTTGAGCCAGCGCCACGCCGAGGACGATGAGCGCGTCGAGATCGACCCCTTCTTCCTTCGCGAAGGGCGTGACCAGGCTGACAACCTCCGCGGGGCGTCCGCCATCCAGCAGGAGCCGCGCGAGGCGGAACAACACTTGAGGCGCGCGAGGGTCGAGGGCGAAAGCCCGCTTCGCGGAGACGAGGGCGCCCGAGAGATCGCCGCCAGCCTGCTGCAAAGACGCGAGCTGGACGAGTGGGGCCGGTGCCCGCGGCATTCTCTTCACGAGGGCCTGGCACAACGTTAGCGCCGGCCGCGCCTGCCCTTCGCTTTCGAGCTGAACGACCTTGTCCAGGTCGGCCTCCAGGGCGATGAGATTCTTCGGGTCGTCCGCCTCGGTGTAGCGCCCCTTGCGGCGGTCCACGGTCGCCGCGAGGTAGCCGAGGCTCGCCAGGCGCTCGCGCGTCTCCGCGGTCTCCCGGAGCCTCGCCCGGTCGTCGCTTGCGCGGCCGAAGTGGTCCAGCCACTCGAGTCCCACCTTCACGTCCGCGGGCGCGGTCGGAGCCAGGTTGTGCGCCTCGCCGGGGTCTTGGTCAAGGTCGTAGACCTCGCGGATGGGAAGATCGATGAACTTTCGCCGACCCCGAATGACGCCGGAGAGCGGGGCCCAGCCTCGGCTGGCCGAGGCCGACAAGGCTTCGAAGTAACTCGGCACCGGCGGCATCGTGCCGCCCTCGAGAAGCGGACGGAGGCTACGCCCTGATAGGCCCTTGGGGATCGGCTGGCCCAGCAGCTCGAGGACGGTGGGCAGGATGTCGACGTGTCGGATCGGCGCCGCGGCGACGCGCGAGCCGAATAGCCGGGGCGCCCAGAAGATGAGCGGCACCTTCAGCGTCGCTTCGTAGGCGAACAGGCCGTGGGTACGCTCACCGTGCTCGCCGAGGGACTCGCCGTGGTCCGCCGTGAGGACCACGAGGGTCCGGCCCCGCTCTCCCTCGTCGAGAAGCGGTCCGAGCAGATCGCGCAGCGCCTCGTCCACCGTAGCGACGGCCCCGCGATACGGATCGGCTTCAAACCGTGCCACGAAGGGCTCAGCCGGTCGATAGGGCGCGTGGACGTCGTAGAGATGCACCCAGCAGAAGGATGGTGCCGTGCCTCTTCCGAGCCAGCGAAGCGCGGCGGCCACAGTGTCGCGGCCTCGCCGGTCCTCGAGGTGGAAGCCCCGGGCGGCCGCCTCGGGGCCGCCGAGGTGATCGTCGTAGACGTCGAAACCGCGGTTCAACCCGAATCGGGCATCGAGGGGAAAGCCGCTCACGAAGGCCCCGGTCCGGTATCCCGCGCGGTGCAGGAGGGTGGCCAGGGTGTCCCGATCCCCCGGGAAGCGATAGCCGTCGTTGTCCCGAACGCCGTGGACCGTGGGATAAACGCCGGAGAGGATGTTGGCGTGGGACGGCAGGGTCACGACGTTGTGGGCGTGAGCCCGTTCGAAGAGGGCGCCCGAACGCGCGAGGCGATCCATGAACGGCGTGTGCGCCGATCCGTCCCCGTAGGCCCCCAGGCGGTCGGCCCTGAGCGTGTCGACGGTGACGAGAAGGACGTTCATCCCCCTCTCGGAGCGCACCGCTTTCGCGCAACCTGTCCCTGTTCCCTGGACGCAGAGAATCAGGGTGAACGCCGAGAACACCCGAGACGGCCGCATGAGCAGCGAAATGGTGAAGGCCCCGGGGTTGCCCCCGGGGCCGATGCATCAGAAGTTGAAACGCAGACCGAAGCGGATGGTCCGCGGGTTCAGGATGGTGTCGATGCGGTCGAAGTGCGAGCCGTCCGCCGAGTTGTTCCGGTTGAGGGTCGCATTGCTGTTGAATATGTTGAACGCGTCCACCGAGGCGACGAGGTTCGCGTTCCCGCCGAGCTTCAGGGTCTTCGACAGTCGCAGGTCCAGGTTGTAGAGGTCGGGCAAGCGTGCCGTATCGACGGGCGTGACCAGAACCGGCTGGGGGCCGAGGAACCCCTCGGCAACCGTCAGGCGGATGAGACGCGGATTGCCCTGCCGCGCGTAGAGGTTGGCCGCCACGTCGACGCCCCACCCCAGCTCGTAGAGGGCGCTCGCGTTGGCGGTCCACTTCGAGCTGAAGTAGAGGGCACGGCCCGAGCCTGCGCCGTAGACGACGACCTGTCCCCCGTTCCGCAGCGGTTCCGCGGTCACGGTGGCGCTCCAGGCCTGGTAGCCGTAGGTGTCGTAGATCGTGGGCGACGGGTTCTGGAGCCCCGCGCTCCCGTTGAAGTACTCCTTCCAGTCGTTGTACGAGACCGCCACGCGCGCCATCCAGCGGTCCTTGAGGCGCTTGTTGGCCGTGAACTCGACGCCGTTGTACGTCCGGTGATAGTCCGGCCGATTTTGCAGAAGAAGGCCGCCGGTGAAGTCAGGCCCCGGCGTGTCACCTGGCGTGTACCCCGTCACGGTGTACCCGTTCGCCGACACCGAAGGCAACGGGCTGAACTCGCTGCCGGACAACCCGAGATACGGGGCCCAGGGGGCTCCGGTCTGACGGCGCCAGGTGTAGCTCACGCCCATGGCCAGGTTGGGCATGACCTCGCGGTCGAAGCCGACGATGGCCTCGAGGTCGTGCGTCGCGTGATAGTTGGGATCGATCCGGTTGGCCGTCGAGAGCCCTCCGTTGATCGGCGGAGCGATCTGACCGCTCGCGAAGTCGACCTCGCCAGGTTGTACGAAGCCGTCGCCGTCGAGGTCGTTCCAGTGATAGAAGAGCTTCCCGATGCCGCCGATGGGGTTGACCGAGGTCACGTCGCCCCAGCTCAACTGACCGGCGTACCGCGCGAGCGACGCGTGGAGGACGGACTTGCGCGATTCGTCCAGGGCGTAGGTCATGCTGGCCCGCGGGGAGAGGTCGTTGAACGAAATGCTCTGGCCTGAGCCGTCGTAGGTCAGGGCCGGGAGGATTTCGGGGAAGGACGCGTTGGCCGGCCCCGTCGACGGCCTGTTGGCGACGGCCTGATGGTCGAACCGGAGGCCGAGGTTCGCCGTCAGGCGGCCGGAAGTGACGGTGTCCTGGAGGTATCCGTTGATGTACTTCCCGCCGAAGGAATCGCTCGAAGTCCGTTCGAGGACCGCCTCCGACGCCGTGAGGTCGTTGGTCGTCTGCAACTGTCCCACGAGCTGGTTGCCGGGCGGCGCGTTGGTCGTGTCGACGTGTCCCTGGCGGAAGCCGAAACCGAACTTGAACTCGTGGCGACCGCGGGAGTAGTTGAAGTCGACGCTCGCAGTGTGGGTGGGCCGGACCGACTGGTATTGCGGGGACGATCCGTGCTGGACGCCGCTCGCAAAGTCGACGGTCGAGCTTTGGTCGAGTCCGCCCTCGGGGGTGAGGCTGAAGCCTTGATCGTACCAAGCGTACTTGAGGTCGCCCGTGAAGCTGGGGCTGAACACACGGTTCCACTCCCCCTTCCAGAGTCCGTGGAGCCTGCTGGCGAAATCGTTGGCCTGATCGCGGGTGTAGCTGCCGTCGTCCTGGCCCGGACCCACGCTGCGGCCGAACTTGTCCTTGAAGTTGTTGAAGTAGGTGAACGAGACCATGTCGGCCGGGCTCGCTTGCCAGTTGACCTTCGCGTTGAAGGTCTTGAGAAGCGTCTTGTCGCGGGTGCCGCTCAACCGCTGGAGGCGGATGTCCTGCTTTCCGTAGGAGCCCCAGAACCAGAGCTTGTCTTTCATCAGGGGGCCCCCGAAGTCGGCCCCATAGTCAGCCAGCTGCTCGATGTGATCCGCCTGGTCCCGGGAGGTTCCGTCGGGGTTCTTCAGCCGGGGGTCGCTGACCAGCGAGGCGGGCAGGTTCGACGACTGGAGCTGGTGGTTCGTGAAGAAACCGTGAGCGTTGCCGTGGAAGGCGTTCGTGCCCCGCTTCGTCACGAAGTTGATGCCGATGCCGCCCGTGGACATCTTGATGTCATTGCCACCGGTCTCGTAGGTGATCTGGTCGAAGGCGTCGAAGTCGTAGTACGCGGGGGACGATCCTGCCGCCGCCGGGTCCGAGATCACGATGCCGTCCAGGTTCCACACAACGTCCGCCTGGAGGGAGCCCTTGCCGAAGAACGTCGCCTGCTGGCCGCTCTCGCTCCCGGCGATGTTCACGCGGTCCATCTGCACGCCGGGCACGGTCCGGAGGATCGCCCACGGATCGCGGGAATTGGGGATCTTCTCCAGCTCCTCCCGGGTCAGCGTCGTCGACGTGCCGGTTTTCCTCGTGTCGATGACGGGGCTCTCCGCGGTCACCGTGATCACCTCGGCAGTGCCACCGACCTTCAGCCCGAGAGGCAGGGTCAAGCTCACACCGCTGTCCACGACGACGTCGCGGGCGACGCTCACGAACCCCGTGAGGGTCGCTGAGACTTTGTAGGCGCCCGGATCGAGGTTCAGGAACCGGAACTGCCCGGTCTCCGAGCTGTTCGTCGAGCGCGCGCCGGTGGCGCCGCTCAGTGTGACCGTCACACCCCTGAGCGCGCCGCCCGACTCGTCGGTGATGGTGCCGTAGATGTTGCCCGTCGCGATCTGCGCCCGGGCCTGCGCCGCGAGACCCAGGACCAAGATCGCGAGAATCGATCCGATCGTTCTCTTCATCGCTTCATTCCTCCCTTCAGGAAATTGATCTCGGGAAGAACCGATCCTCGGAATCCGTTCGTGACTCCCGCGAGACCAACTGGCCCTCACCAGGAGCAATGGGTGTGCCCGACTCGCGGGGCCTAATGGACCGATCGCGCCGCATGCGCCATGAAACGAAGTACTTGCGGACGAGCGACGCAATGGCGGAAATCGGGTGAGTCGGCTGAAGATCTCATGAGTTTTGCCTGAGCTGGCGGCGCCGTGTCGTATGAGGCCGTTGCAGCGGGAGATGAAGAGTCGCCGAGGGGGGTGAGGAACGGGCTCAGATCGCGCTCACCACCATGCGACGACGGATGCTCTCCCGAACGCCTTCTTCGAACCATCGCGCTGGATGGGAGAGGGATGGATTCCATCCTCGTGGATCGGAGGGTGCGTCAGGAAACGTTGGCGACCAGATAGAGCTGGGACACCGTCCGGCGATAGCTGTAGGCGTAGGCCTGCTCGTCCGGGGTCGTCAGGAATCCCAGCAGACCCTCGAACCCCGCCGCATCGGGGGGCTCAATGGTCTTCCACGGTTTCAGGCGACCGGCGGCCAGGTCGAGCCGGTAGAGCTTTCGGAACGGACGCAGGGCCTCGGAGAAATACAGCGCCCTCCCTGAGTCGCCCCAGCACAAGGGTGTGTACGACCGATTCACGCCCGCGACGTGAAGGGCCGGCGACTTGCCGTCCACCGCGTACAGGCAATAGCCGGCATCGCAGGTGGCGAGGACCCGGGCGCCATCGGGGGTCAGCATGTGGGAGGCACCGTAGGCGCCTTTCGGGGTGATCGGCCGTGGCGAGCCCGCTTCCGGTGTCAGAGCTTGCCAGAACACCCGCGCCGCGCCGTCCTGCTCCACTCCGGTGAAGACGATGGCCAGACCCCCGGGGAGCCATTCCGCAGCGCCGTACCTCTTGATGGACGGATCGCGCAGGATCCGAGGCTCCCCTTCGCCCACCGGGATCACCTCGATGCGGTCGGGTTGTTCGGCGGGCACCGTGAGCGCCCATCGGCCATCGGGAGACAGCGCTCGCGACAGCCCATGGCCGATCCGCATCGCGGGACTCCGATCCGTCCGCCGAACGAACACGCTGTACTCGGATCCCCCTCCCTGTCCGCTCTCCTCGAAGAGGATCGTTTGGCCGTCCGCGGACATGTCACGGAGAGTGGAGAAGTCCAGCCACGAGAGATCTCGCTCGCCGACATCCCCACGACCCGCGTAGCGAATCTCCCCCGTCGTGTCGCCGCGCACCAGGAGGATCTTCCCGTCGGGGGCGATGTCCTGGAGGACCAGCCGCCCGATGCCCGGCGCCACATCGCGCTCGTGCCCGACCAGGTCCACCGCGTGAAGGCCGGAATCCGATCCGGTCCGGGCCGCGGTGAACCACACCTCGCGGGAGTCGGGCCGCCAGGCGAGCCCCTCGATGCTGGCCCAACCGTCCGAGAGTTGCCTCTTGTGGCCCTGACGATCGACGTACGCGACGAGGCCGCGGTCGTCTCCGGCCACCGGGTGCTCGAGGAAGGCCACGCCCTTTCCGTCGGGCGAGATCCGAAGATCGCTCGGCCGGACAGCCTTGCAAAGCACCGTGCCGATCGGAAACTCGATTCCAAGCTCTTCTTGACCCGCGCGGGCGATCGCGAACTCCGAGCCGCCCGCCATCGAGTCGGCCGCCCACACGCCCTCCAGTATGTCCTTGGGCGCTCCGCCCACCAGCGGCACACGTGACAGCCTGAGCCCCTTCATGTACGCGAGCTCACCGCGGCTGGAGACGCTCACGATGCTGTCGCCGCCGACGTCCAGAGGCCGCGACTCGGCGTTCACCGCATCGCTCTGGTAGAAGAGCGGGGACGAGCCGCTCCATGCGGCGGTGTAGACCACCTGGCCGCCGGGGCCGAAGCGCGCGCCGGACACCGAACCCCGTCTGAATGTCAGGCGCCGATAGGTGATCGAGGCGGCGGTCGAGACGGACGACGTCGAGTGGGCGGAGCGCGCGAGACCTGTCGCAATCGCAAGAGCCACCGCAACACCGGCCACAGCCGCGGCTCGCAGAATAGATCGCTTTCGGGTCGGGCTCGTGGTGCGCCCAAGGGCGTCCTCCGGGCCGATGCGTTCGACCGGGGCGACGAACCGATACCCGCGGCGTGGCACGGTCTCGACGAACCGCGGCGTGTCGGCGTCGTCACCCAGGGCCACGCGAATCTGGCGGATACAGGTATTGAGGCTCAGCTCGAAATCCACGAACGTCCCGTCGGGCCAGACCTGCCGCTGTATCTCCTCGCGGGTCAGGAGCTGCCCGGGAGAGCTCACGAGAAGGGCGAGCACACAGCTCGGCCGAGGCTGCAGCTTGAGCGGAGCACCCGCCTTGCGCAGCTCTCCCGTTCGCAGGTCGAGGACGAAGGCGCCGAAGCGGACGAGGCCTTCCGGGCTGCCCGATGAGGCGGCTTCGCGAGGGTGACGGAAACCGTCAGCCATGGCGCCTATCCTCGAGCCGAAATGGCATGCCGGGGCCGATTGCGACCCGGCGTGGCTTCCCGCGCCCGCAGCGACAGCGTCAAGCGCAGCGCGTTCAACACCATCACGGCCTTTCGTATCTCCCGTTCGGTCGTCGGAATGCGCATCCGTCCCCACAAATGTGTCTCACGACGTTTCATGGCCTTCGCGACCTTGAGGCCTTTCGCGGTGAGCCCCACCAGGGAGGACCGCCGGTGCGCCGGGTTGTTGATGCTCGCGGCCAGGCCGTTCTCGAGCAACGCGTTCACGACCACTTGGACATGCTGGCGCGACACGAGGCGCCGCCGCGCCATCTCGGGCACCGATCGCGGCCCCATCTCCAGGAGCTCGTAGAGCACGCCCCGGCTGCTGGCCTGGCCTGGAGACATGCAGACGGCTTCCGGGCCGTGGACC
>JBGPYB010000050.1:0-27678 GCA_041493035.1 Vicinamibacteria bacterium
GCAGCGCCTGGTCCGGCGGCAGGGATCCCTTCACCAGGCGATCGGCCAGCGTCTCCCCTTCCAGGAATTCCATCACCAGGAACACCGTGCCGTCCTGCTCGCCCACGTCGTAGAGCGCGCAGATGTGAGGATGGTTCAGGCTTGAGACGGCGCGCGCCTCGCGCTCGAAGCGTTGGCGGCGGTCGGCATCGGCGGAGAACTGGGACGGCAGCACCTTGATCGCGACGGTCCGGTCGAGACGCGTGTCCTTCGCACGATACACCTCGCCCATGCCGCCGGCTCCGATCGGAGCGACGATCTCGTATGGACCCAGGCGGGCTCCAGAGGTGAGCGGCATCGGGATTGCCTTGCGATGAGTCCGTCGAGTATATGCCACCGCTCACTTGGCACGCCCGTCGAAACGGCGGACCCGGAGGGCTCAGTCGAGCGTGACGTGTTGAAGATGGGGCAACGCGCCTTGATCCTACGGTCGACGGCGACTACGCTTACCTGCGGAGAGCAAAGTGCCGAATCGTGCGCACGACTGGCTGGCGCAGGCGGATCGGGACCTCGAGCAGGCCCTCGCGTCGCGTGACCAGGGCCGTCACGAGTGGGCGTGCTTCGCCGCGCAGCAGGCGGCTGAGAAGGCGGTCAAGGCGCTGCACCTGGCCAAGGGCCAGGAGGCCTGGGGCCACGTGGTGGCGCGCCTGCTGCGTGAGCTTCCGCTCGCGTGTCCGTCCGACCTGGTCGAGAAGGCGAAGGTCCTCGACAATTTCTACGTCCCTGCCCGTTACCCGAATGGCCACCCGGAAGGCGCTCCTTTCGAGCACTACGGGCCGCTCCAGAGCGAAGAGGCGATCCGTCATGCCCGTGAGATCCTCGACTTCAGCCGTTCTCAAATGGCCTGACGCCGCGAGCGTGCGAAGCGCGCTGGCGGCCTGGGCGGAACGGGAAGCGCCACTCCATGCCGGCCTGCTCCGGCTCGGCTACTTCGGCTCCTATGCGCGCGGCGACTGGGGCGTGGGCAGTGACCTCGACCTGATCGCCGTCGTGGCAAGCTCCGCGTCGCCCTTCGCGCGCCGCGCCCTGGAGTGGGAGACGTCCACGCTGCCCGTTCCAGCCGAGTTGCTCGTCTACACCCGCGAGGAGTGGGAGCGGCTCCGCTGCGAAGCCGGCCGCTTCTTCCGCACCGTCGATCGCGAGGCCGTCTGGCTCGTGGAGCTGCGGGGCTGACCCCGGTGGCGGCAGGTCATTTCTTCTGCGAAAGACCGGCCGTCCAGTTGAGATCGACAGCGACGGGGTCGGATTGCCCCGCTCCAACGCGGCGCACAACGAGAAAGCGCTTGCCGACGCGGGCGCCTGCGCCCCGCCCGCCCTCGGCGATCTAAGTTCGCCACCAGGCTCTCGCCTGATGTAGCCGCGGGGCCGCGCACCTGGCCGCTGCGGCTCGTGAGGCGAACCGGGAGTCCGGGCCAGCCACCGCGACACCCTTGTGGCGAGAAGGTCAGAGGTACCGAGTTCGGGGCTCGGAGACGAGCGCCGCTACCTCAGGAACCCGTCGACCCAGTTCTGCACCATCGTCATGGGCGGCGCGGCCTCGTCGATCACCATGCGATTCAAGAGAAATCGTTGCCCATCCGCCGAGACGTCGAACTGCGCCCGCGAGAACGCCGTTCGCAGACGTACCTCGAAGAGCGGGCGGGGCGGGTCGGCCTCGAAACGCGAAGACGTCCGCACCGTCGTCACCATCAGTCGCTTGTCCTCCTCGATGTAGAACAACTCCCGGCCGTCGCCACGCCATATCGGTGTGTTGCCGCCCGACAGCGAGACCCGGATCTTCTCGCCGCCTCCGGCAAAGGCTCGGACGTAGACCTCCTCGTGTCCCGACTCGTCGGACGCGAAGGCCACCCAGGCGCCATCGGGCGAGAAGCGCGCACCGTTCTCGTCGAAGGGCGTGGCTTGCCAGGGTTCCGGCTTTCCTTCCGGCAACGGCCGTTGCCAGAGATCGAACGTGCCGCCGGCGCGGCTCACGTACAGCAGCCGCCGTCCGTCCGACGACCAGTCGCAGGGCTGCTTGAGCTCGGACCCGCCGACGACCTCGCCCTCCACGGACGACCCTCCAAGAGACTTCTTGCGCAGTTCGAATCCCTTTTGAAAGAGGATTTCGCTGTCATCGGGCGACCAGAGCGGAGCCGTCTCGTTCGGCGGATCGAACGTGAGGCGGTTCGGCACGCCGCGGGCGAGGTCGAAGATCCAGATGTCTCCGTTGCCGCGAACCGGGTCGCTGATATCGACGGCCACGCGGCGGCCGTCGTGGGAGAGGCGCGGATAGTAGTAGAGACCCGGCGGGGCGAGCGGGGCGCCAAGGTCGCGACCAACGCGGTCCACCCACACGAGCTGCGACGCCGAGGGCAGACCGCCGCGCTGGTAGGCGAGGAGCCCCGTGCGCGAGACGGAGAAGCGGGCGCAAGCCCTGTCGGCATCGAAGGAAGCCTGATCGCCGATGCGGACGGCCTCCCCACGGAGCTCGAAGGTCCTTTCGTCGAAGCGTTGGGCGCGCACCGCACCGTCGCTCCAGTAGACGAGGACGCCCGGTTCCACGTAAGCGACGTTCGAGACGGCGGGAAGGATGCGCCGAGTCTCCTCGGAGCCGAGCGTGCCCAGATGGATCCCGTCGCTGTCTGATTTCGACGTGCCGATGACGAGGAACAAGAATTGACGCCCGTCGGGCAGAAAGTGCGGCCTGACGTGGCCTGTCGCCTCCGCACTCCTCAACGGGGTGGGTGTCGCCGTGCCTCCCGGGTCGAGACGCGACAGGCGCGCATACCCCGTTGGCGCGAACAGGATCGTTCCTTCTCGACCCCAACTACCTCCCACGGCCTGGGGAGCGTCCGCGATCGCCTCAGGCTTGCCTCCTGCGACATCCACCTTCTTGAGCTTTCGCTCCGCGAAGAACGCGATGAAGCGGCCATCCGGGGACCAGAACGGATCGACGGCGTCCTCTGTGCCGGCGAGCGCGTGCGCCTCACCGCTCTCCAGCGAACGGATCCAGAGCTGCGTGACGGCTTTGGCATTCCGCGCGACGAACGCGAGTTGGCGGCCGTCGGGCGAGAGGGCCATCGGCCCGGCCGAGTCGCTGAAAACCGTCTTGTCAGGCGGGGCGATCTCCGATACGAGGCGGGCCGGTGCCACTGCCCTGCGAGGGAGAAGGGCGTAGGCCATGATCGCGGCGGCGAGAGCGCTCGCCGCGGCGATCGACCATGCGATCTTCTCGCGGCGCGAACCCGCTTGCCGTATCGTCCCCGCGGGCGTGGGCTGTGATACGGCCTCGGCGATCCACTTCAGCTCCTGCATCACGTCGTGAGCCGTCTGGAGGCGGTCGTCCGGATCCTTCGCGAGACACACCTTCACCAGCCGCTCGAGCGCGGGCGGTGTCAAGGGCTGGAGCGTCGTCATCGGTGCTGGCTCGTGCTCCAAGATCGCGACGATCAGGCTGGCCTGGCTCTTCGCCTCGAACGCGCGGTGCCCAGTCGCCATCTCGCAAAACACGGAGCCAAGGGCGAAGATGTCGGTCCGTGCATCGGCCGGCTTGCCTTCGAGTTGCTCCGGCGCCATGTACTGGAACGTCCCGAGCATCGTGCCGTCACCGGTCAGCGGCTTCGCCCGCGTTTCCAACGCGGAAACACCCTCAGCCTCAACCCCTCTGCCAGCGGGAGAGGGGAGTTCAAGCTTCGCCAGGCCGAAGTCCAGCAGCTTGGCTCCGGCTTTCGTGAGCATGATGTTGCCGGGCTTGAGGTCGCGGTGGACGATCCCCTGCCGATGGGCTTTGTCGAGCGCGTCGGCGATCTCGGTGCCGTAGCGCAGCACCTGATCCGTAGGGAGCGGGCCTTTCTCGAGCCGCTCGGCCAGCGTCTGGCCCTCGAGGTGCTCCATCACCAGGAACACCGTGCCATCCTGCTCCCCCACGTCGTAGAGTGTGCAGATGTGGGGATGGTTCAGGCTGGAGACGGCGCGCGCCTCGCGTTCAAAGCGCTGACGGCGGTCGGCATCCGCGGAGAACTGGGACGGCAGCACCTTGATCGCCACGGTGCGGTCGAGCCGCGTGTCTCTTGCACGATAGACCTCGCCCATCCCGCCCGCACCGATCGGCGCGACCACTTCGTACGGACCGAGGCGAGCGCCGCTCGTGATCGCCATGTCTGGGTTGGGCTAGTTTGCCCCCGCTTCCACGTCGAGCGGCGCAAGGCCCTCGGATCGCGCCGCTCTCAGCAGCGAGCGGTCCGAGGCGGCAAAGGTCATCGTCTCGTTCAACCGCTTCTTCAGTTCCAGGGCGGACGCGACGTGAATGGCATCGAAGCCACGGAGGGCCCGCCGCCGGATCACGTCGCGGGCCACGCGCAGGACCTCGTCCGTCAGCTCGACCTGGACACAGGTCCGCCATTCCGCTTCAAAGAGGCGGCACGCCGACAGGTATCCGGCCTCCCGGAGATGTCCCTCCCGGCGCTTGCGGGCGAGACCTGAATGCACCTCTGCGTAGGCGATCTTCGCTGTCGCGACGGGTGGCCCGTCCAACACGAGAGCATCCACGAGTCCCGAGCCGCGCTCGGCGACGAAGCGCTTGATGAGCGCGCTCGTGTCGAGGTAGTTCATCTACGGTCGTCGAGAATCGTCTTGGACAACGGGCGCCCTGCGATCCTGATCTTGCGCCTCTTGGAAGGTTTCGCCACGGGCAACGTGATCAGGCCCTGATCCGCCAGCCGAGCCAGGCGCACGTCCAGGCTGCCGGTGGGTTCGGCGGCCCGAATCGGCTGTATGACGGCGATCGGCTTGCCTCGTTCCGTGACCACGACGTCTTCACCACGCTTGCTCTGTCGCAGATAGTGCGTCAAACGATCCTTAAGTGCCTTGACTCCGACAGTGCTCATGGTTCCCCCGGTGGCCATTGTAGCTACTTCGCAGGCGACAGGTCCACCACAATTGCGTCCGGCCCGAGGCGCTGGCCGTCGGTGAGCGTCACTTGAGCCCCTCGGCGATGTAGAGGTTTGAGTAGAGCACGCGGTCATAGAAATAGGCGTACGACCGGCCGTCGGGCGATACGACGACCTTGTCGATTCGCATGAGCCCGCTGGCGTCCGCCGGGGCCAGCTCCTTCCACAGCTCTCTTCGGCCGGTGGCGATGTCCACGCGGAAGACGCGCGACGGCACCGGCCCCAGGCGATACACGTAGAGCGTGCGGTCGTCCGCCGACCAGCGCGAGAGCGACTCGCCCGACTCGATTCCAGAGATCGCGCGCGGCTCGGCGCGGCCGTCGACGGAGTAGATCAGGAAGCGTCCGTCGCTCATCCCGACGGCGAAGCGCTTGCCGTCCGGCGAGAGCGCGGGATAGCCCGCGATGCCTTCGGGAGTGATCGGCTGGGGTGCGCCGCCTTCGACGTCTTGAATGAAAGCCCGCATGCCGTGGCCGGCTTCAAAGCCGGAGGCGAGGATCTTCTTGCCATCGGGGAACCAGGCCGCGGCCACGTAGGTCAGGCCCGGAGTCCCCAAGGAGCGCGCCTCGCCTGTCCCGGTCGGGAGAAGCACGAGCTGAGTTGGAGCGCTGCGGGGGATCGTGATGGCCCAGCGCCCGTCGGGCGACAGCGCGGCCGCGACTCCGTCTCCGAGGCGGACGGCCGGCGAGCCGTCGGTCCCGCGCAGATAGACGCCGCCCGCGGCGCCGCCGCCCTCGCCTACATGACCGAGAACTTCTCCCCCTACCAGCACCGGCAGGTGCGCATCGTCGAGTTCCCGCGCTATGGCCGTTACGCCGCTTCCTTCCCCAACACCATTCCCTTCTCCGAAAGCATCGACTTCATCGCGCGCATGCAGGACGAGGACTCCATCGACAATCCCTTCTACGTGACGGCCCATGACGTGGCGCACCAATGGTGGGGCTACCAGGTCCTGGGAGCCGACGTCCAGGGCGCGACCATGCTGTCCGAGAGCATGGCCCAGTATTCGGCCCTGATGGTCATGGAGAGGGAGTACGGCTCGCAGAAGATGAGACGTTTCCTGAGATACGAGCTGGACGGTTACTTGAGCGGCCGGGGCGGTGAGCTGCTTGAGGAGATGCCGCTCGAGCTCGTCGAAGGCCAGCCGTACCTCCACTACCGCAAAGGGAGCCTGGTCCTCTATGCCCTCAAGGACTATCTCGGCGAGGTGCCTCTCAACGAGGCTCTGCGCCGATACATCGCCTCGGTACGCTTCCGGCCGCCTCCTTACACCGTGAGCCGGGACCTGCTGTCCTTCGTGGCCGAAGCGACGCCCCCCGAGCAGCGGCGGCTCCTGGACGACCTCTTCGCCTCGATCACGCTGTTCGAGAACGAAGCGGTCGAAGCCGCCTCCCACCGCCTCCCCGACGGACGCTTCGAAGTGACCTTGAAGGCCAAGGCCAAGAAGCTGCGGGCCGACGGAAAGGGCGTCGAGACCGAGGTGCCGCTCGACGACTGGATGGGCGTGGGCGTCTTCGGAGAGAAGAGCACCGAGGGCGGCAAGACCGAAGAGCCGGTGCTCTACCTCCAGTCGACGGACGTCCCGCACGCGCCGGCATAGACCCCTACAACAAGCTCATCGACCGAACCCCCAGCGACAACGTGCGCGCTGTCAGCGGGTCCTGACCAGGCGGCGGACTTGGCGTGTGGCCGAATCAGGTCGCTTTGCGGAAGGTCAGGTTGATACGGATCCCGCCCATCAGCGGGTGATGTCCCTCCTTGAGTGGCAGGACGCCGTGATAGCGGAGTCTGGCGGGACCTCCCCAGGCCACCACGTCGCCGTGCACGAGCGGCACGCGCCGTGGCGTGTCGGCTCGACGTGACCCCCCGAATAGGAAGACGGCCGGCAGCCCGAGCGAGACCGACACGATCGGGGCGTCGAAGTCCCGCTCGTTCTTGTCCTGGTGCAGCGTGAGTCGCGCGCCAGGCTCGTATCGGTTGACGAGGCATCCGTCGGGCGCAAAGCCATCGAATCCCGCCCGCGCTGCGGCCCGGCCAGCGAGATCGAAGAAGACGTCCGGCATCGCCGGCCAGCGACGCCCGGTCGCGGGGTCATGGGCGTCGTAGCGGTAGCCGGTTCGATCGGTGACCCAGCCGACCGTTCCGCAGTTGGTCATTGCGACCGACATACGGTGGCCCCCCGGCGTGACCATGTGACGAAAGGGCGCAACCTTCAGAACCCGCTGCAACGCCGCGACGAGCGACCGGTCAAGATGCCGCGCGAACCCGCCCAACAACATCGCTCCCGGCGCAAGCCGCACGTCCCGCAGTTCACCCTCGAACAGGTCCAGGTTCATTTCGCATCGCGGAAAGAGGATACGCGCGCGGCGGTCAGAAGGCGAAGCCGACCGAGAGTCGAAGCGTGTAGCCGTTCCCGCTCGCGCCCAGAGGCCGAAGGGCGGCGCTCGTTCGGTCGCTGTGGGTGGCGTAGAGAATGGGACCGCCGCAGAGCGACGCGTAGAAGCGGCGGCTGGCTGGCGCGAGGTGGATCGAAGGCCCGGCGAACAGCTTCGCGCCACCCTCGCCCTCCTCCGGGTCCCAGAAGCCCTCGAGGTCCTCGCCGATCGCCTCCACGCCCACGTGTACGCTCCCGCCCGCGCGATGGAGCCAGCCGACGGAAGTGATCAGGTCCAGGCCATCCCGGCCTTTCGCGAAGGGCTTCTCGAAGCGAACGTTGCCGAAGACAGAGGACCGCGTGAACCTGTGCCCCAGCGCAACGCGCCCCAGGAGCACCGTCGTCCCCTCCCACTCGCGGCGTACACCGAGGCCACTGGCCAGTTGCACGCCGCGCGTTGCCCCGAGGACGTCCTTCAACACCTCGGCCTCCTGGGTGCTGTGGGTCGCCCCCTGCCCGGCCATGCCCAGTCCCAATTGGCCCAGCACCGTGAAGCCGGCCCCGAGCGAGCCCTGAATCCCGACGCGCTGCTCGAGGCCGTCGTACCCGAATGGCGCGGCCGTGCGCTCGGCGTATCCGGCGTCGTACTGCACGGTCCAGCGCTCGGTCTCGGAGGGTGTCGTGGTGGTGACGGTGAAGACAAAGGGCCGAACCTGCGCTTGCGCCGGACCGCCGACGGCGATGAGCAGCGCGACGAGAACGCCCCTCATGGCCGCTCCTCCTTTGTGGGCCCCACCTGCCGTTCCGCTTCTTCCATCGAGTCCATCTCCTGCCCCGGCTCCTGGCGCGCCTTCACGTAGTCCGGATCGTCGGGATCGCCGGCCTTGGCCGGATCGAAGATCCGCGGATCCGACGGCAGCGCGTGGTACGGCGTGAAGTCGGGCTCCAAGGCGAACAGATCTGCCAGATCGCTCGTGGCCGCATCGTACAGGTGGAGGTACGGCAGCCCCAGCAGCCGGTAGATGGTCTTGGTGATGCTCGCAATGCTCAGGTGCCGCCGCGACACGTAGCCCCGCTTTGCGTAGGGGCCGATGGCGAGACAAAGGCTCCGGTGCGCGTCGATGTGATCGCGGCCGGCCTGGGCGTCGTCCTCGGTCACGAAGACCGCCATCTCCTTCCAGAAAGGGCTTTGGGACAGGCCCTCGACGATGCGTCCGAGCGCCAGGTCGTTGTCGGCCATGTAAGACTCGAGCCACGGATAGCCGCGGTCGTGGCGCGGCTCCGTTCCGTGGTCGTTCGGTAGCAGCACAAAGATGAAGCGAGGCATCGACCCCTGCCCGGTAGACCACTGGTGGAGGTCCTTCAGGAAGACGTCGGCCCGGTACTGGTCGGGGATCGTCATGTTGAAGCCCGGATAGAGGCGCGACGTGTTCAGGAAGAGGGGCTCGGGCATGGGAACGTTGACCGGCACGCGAGCGCCCGTGGGCTTCATTCCCGCACTCTCGTCGGTGCCCGCAAACTCGAAGCCTTCGCCGTAGTTTCGGAACGGGATGTGGTGGCGATCCAGATGCTGCCAGAGCGCTCCTTCTTCGGGATAGTCCTCGGGGGTGAGGGACGAGTTCGACTCGAACAGGGAGAAGCGCCCGGGCCCGGACTCTCGCTCGAACTTGGCACCTCCGCCGTAGCTTGCCGTCGTGACCGTCTCCACCCAGTGGTTGGCGTACGCTCCGACCAGCCAACGGTGGCCGTCGGCCGAGACGTCGCTGTCCACGTAGAAGTTGTCGCTCATGGCGAAGCGGCGGGCCAGGGCGCGGTGGTTCGGCATGACGGTCACGCCTTTGTGGGGCCCCACCGTCCGGTTCTCTCCGAATCGCGCGAGGCTTGGGTCCCCCTGGACGCCGGGCATGTCTCCGTAGACCTCGTCAAAGGTGCGGTTCTCCTTGGTGATGAAGACCACGTACTTGATCTTGGGCGAGCGTGTGCCGAAGCGCGCCGGCACCGGATGAGCGGCGGCCCGGGCGGGCTCGACCGGCAGGAAGCCGTTGTTCGCAAGCACCCGCTGCGTATGGGCTGCGAGGGAGCCGTCGGTCGGCGTCTCGAGAAGCGAGACGGTTCCCTTCATGAGCCGGCCGACGTAGTGGGCGTCGATCTCCGGGCCGGGGAAGGGGCTGGGCCAGGGCATCGGCTTGAAGTCGGCGCCGCCGTTCGGCCCGGAGCCCCAGCCCTTCGCATTCGAGACGTAGAGGCGACGGCCGCTCGGCGACAGGGCCACGCCAGCCGGATACCAGCCGGTGGGCACGTGACCGAGGACCGCTCCGGTCGAGGCGTCGAGCACGCCCAGGGCGTTGATCCCGGACTCGGCCACGAACAGACGGCGCCCGTCCGGGGAGAGCGCGATACCGAACGGCAGCACGCCTCGGAGGCTGCGGAGGTATGGCGCAGGTGCGAGCAGAGTACTCCAACGCTTCCGGTGGGACGCGAGATCCCAGGCCTCGACCGTGTCGTTCGTCGCATTGGTGACGTACAGCGTCTCCGGCGAGAGGGCGAGGCCGGCGGGCCGGCTCCCGCCCACCGCCTCGCCGACCGGCATCCCGGTCCGCAGCCTCGCCACCACAACCGGAGTTGCGGGCTTCTCCAGGTCAACTACGAACACCGAGTTCGCTTCGTCCGCGTTCGGGTCGCCGAGGCCGGGGATCCTGCTCCCCTCGACGACGGTCCCCTCCCGCGCCTCGCGTGAGGGATAGCCGAAAGGAGGGAAGGGCAGGCCGCGCGGGTCCTTGCCGCCGGGCCACTCGAGGAGCGAGTACTGGAACGTCCCCATGTTGGCCACGTAGGCGCGCCGGCCGTCGGCGCTGAGCGTCAGGGCCATCGGGTTGCGGCCCACCGCGACCGACCCCACGGCCTCACGCCGGTCCGCGTCGATCGTGACAAGACGATAGTGGGCGAGGTCGAGGGCGTAGAGGAAACGTCCGTCGGGGCTCAAGGCGAGATCGGTCGTGAAGGCGTCCGGATACTGCGTCGTGCTCAAGTCGATCGCCACGACTCGTGCACCCGTGGCCAGGGAGAAGACGGCCACCACTCCGCTGTCGCCACCCGAGGCATAGACGAGACCTCGCGTGGTGTCGATGGCGGCGCCCAGAAACGCCGAGGGAAGTCGCCGCGTGTCGGTCTCGGTCTTGGCCGGGATCTGCACGACCTGCGGATCGTCGCTCTCCGGGTTGCGAATGACCGTCAGCGAAAAAGGCACGATGCCGCCGTTCACCGTGACGAGTACCGAGCCGTCCGCGCTCAGCGCGAGACCAAACGGGTGAGGTGCCGTCGGGATCTGGCGGCCGGTGGGGGTCAGGAGGCGTCCGTTCGGCAGGACGCTCTCACCGTCGGGCGCAGCGCGGGTATTGCGCTCGCCAGCCGGCGCTTCGAAATACAGCCGGTCGGCCTCGCTCGGACCGCCGAGGCCCGGCGGAGCCGAGGCGCCGAGCACTCCGAGAAGCAACCCGACGGCCGTCAGCAGCACGATGGACGCGACGATCCTCCGCATGCGTCGGGTCAGGCGTGGAAGATCGGGCGAACACCTCGCGCCTGCGCCAGCAGGTCCTCGCGCTCCTTGGCACTCAGGGGGCGCAGCCGCCCCGCGAAATCGAGGGCCATCCGGAATAGCGGTAGCTCCCCTGGCGGGATGGCCGCGGTGACGTCCTCGCCGAGGGTGAAGCGCACCGCCCTTTCTGCCAGCTCGGGGTCATCGACCGGCTTGTACCAGCACTTGCGCCAGGCCTCGTGGTTCCGGTCGGGCCAGGTGGTGTGGGCCATGGCCTTCAGGGCGATGCGCGCCACGCCTTTCTGCCGGGCCTTCTCGAGGACCTGTGGGCCGAAGTGCCCCTCCTGCTGAAGGACGAAGTTGAAGGGAACCATCACGGAATCGAGGGGGAAGCGGTCCATGAGGGCGATCGCCGCCGCGGCGTCATGCACCGACGCTCCCAAGAAGCGCACCTTCCCCTCCTCCTGCGCCTTGACGAAGGCTTCGGCGGCGCCCCCGGGAGCGAGGATCGCGTCGACCTCGTCCATCTTCGAAACGGCGTGGAACTGGTACAGGTCGAAGTGGTCGGTCTTCAGCCGTCGCAGGCTCTGCTCCAGCTCCTTGCGGGCGCCGGCCCTGCCTCGCTCCATCGTCTTGCACGCCAGGAACGATTTCGAGCGGTGGGCCTGCAAGGCCGGACCCAGCTTCATCTCCGCCTCGCCGTCGAAATAGCTGGGGGCGACGTCGAAGTAGTTGACCCCGCGGTCGACCGCCTCGGCCACGACCCGGTCCGCTTCCTTCTGTTCCAGCCCTACGACCACGATGCCGCCGAAGCCGATCACCGACAGGGCGACGTCGCCCTTGTAGGACCGGCGCGGGATGGCGCCCGCCGGCACCGCCGACTCCGTCGGCTTCACGGACGCCGCCAGTGTCCCCGCCGCCGCCGATTGCAGGAACGTCCGCCGTCTCATGGCTCCCTCCACTGGGTTCAGGCCGACGCCGAACCCCCGTCGCGGTGGTCGGCGAAGAAGCGTTCGAGGGCGGTCTTGGCGGGCGCCAGCCGCTGGCTCAGGGCATCCATCTCCGCGGCGGTCATGGGGGCGAACGATCGGGCGGTGGCCACGTTGGCTTCGAGGAGCTCCGTCTTTGGCATCCCCACGACTGCGGCCGAGACGGGGAGGCTCCACGCATACCGCAGAAGCTCCGCTGCCGTAGCACCGCTTTCGCCCAGGAGCTTCTCCTGTGCGGTGGACTTCATCAGGAGCACACCCAGCTTCTTGGCCTGGGCGGCCGCGAGCGCCTTCTCCTCGAAGGCGGAAGCGCGGGTCGGGTTCATGGCCATCTGCACGCAGTCGAGGTCGTTGTGCTCGATCGCCGCCGCCATCACGCCGCCGTCGGTGTGGCTCGTCATCCCGATGGCTCGCGCCACCTTCTGCTGGCGCAGCTCGTAGAGGGCCGCGAGGACCCCGTCCTTCGCCTCGATCTTAGCAAGGTCGTCGGCTTGACCCAGGCTGTGGACGTGGAGAAGGTCCACGTGGTCGGTCTGCAGGCGCTTGAGGCTGGCCTCGACCTCCTTGAGGGCCAGGTCGCGCGTGCGGGCCCGCTGCGGGATCTTGGTGGCGACGAAGACCAGGTCCCGACGAGCCTTGAGGAACCGGCCCACGCGGGCCTCGCTCTTGCCGTCGCCATAGTCGACCGCGGTGTCGAGGTAGTTCACGCCGAGCGACACCGCCTTCTCCAGGACGGCCTGGGCGGCATCTTCGTCCTCGTACATGAGGAAGCGGCTCCCGCAGCCGAAGGCCAGAATCGGAACCGAGACGCCGGTGCGCCCGAGGACGCGACGGGGAACTTTCCCGGACGCGCTCTCGGCGCCGGCGTTCGCCAGGGCCGGAAGGGCCCCAGCTGTTGCGAGAGTCAACGTGGTCGTCGCCAGGAACTCGCGTCGGCTGACGCCCCGGTCCTTCTCGTTTTCACTCATGGCTTCGCTCCTGCCGCGGTCAAATAGGCGGTCATCGTCTTCGCGTAGTGGGGGAAGGCCACTTCCGGCTCTTCGATTTCGGGGTGCCACTTCTTCTCCCACTCGAAGCAGTAGTACCCCGGGTAGCCTGCGGCCACGAGGGTTCTGACCGTCTCTTCGACGGGCACCGTCCCCGTGCCCGTGAGGACGTAACGGACGTCGTCCTTCTCCGGGCGCGAGTCCTTGAGGTGAGTGTGTCGCACGAAGGAGCCGAGCACCTTGAAGGTCTCGGCCGGCGCCTCGTGCCCCGCCACGGCGGTGTGATGGGCGTCCCAGAGAAGCCCCACGTTGGGCGACGCGGCAGCCGTCAGCACCTCCAGAATGTCCGCCGAGCGGGTGAAGTCCCCGTGGGATTCCATGAGGACCGAGACGCCGCCTCCCTTGGCGTGCTCGCCAAGGGTGCGCAGCCCGGCGGCGATGCGCTCGATGGTGGCGCGGTGTTCTTCGCCGGCGACGAAGTTGTTGGGGAAGACACGCACGTATGGAGCGCCCAGCTCGTGAGCGAGGTCGATGAACCGCCTGCCCTCGTCGAGGTGCTTGGCCCGCGCTGCGGGATCGGGCTCGTGCATGGCCGCTGACGACCCAAGATCGGAGATCTTCAAGCCGTGGGCCGCGATCTGGTCGCGGGTTTCTTTGAGGCGCGAAGGCTGGAACTCGGGGCACCGGGGCAGATCCATCTCTCCCTGGAGGCCGCGCAGTTCTATGGCGGCGAAACCCAGGCGGTCGGCTTGCTCCAGGATCGTCCCCCAATCCCAGGCGGGGCAGCCGAGTGTCGAGAAAGCAATAGGGAGCCGTGGCCGTGTCGCGGCCGCGCGCACGAACGCCGGAGCAGCCGCAGTGGCGGCGAGGGCCCCGAGAAACTTCCTGCGCGCCAGGCGGGCCATGATTCTCTTTGCGTCCCGAGTGTACGCGGCTACGGGATCCCCCTACAAGCAGTCACTTCCTGTCTTTGTCTTCGGGCACATGAGGCGACGTGCGGCGGGTGTATGCTTGTAGGGATGGCAGTGACTCGTGGGGCGCGCCCCCTCGCGCGTGTGACGGTGTGGCTCGGCCTGGGTTTCTACCTGTTCTTCCTGGCTGAGAGCCCGCTTCTCCATCACGACCTCGAGTGCCACGTCAAGACTCCGAGCCATTGCGGCGCGTGCGTGGCGAGCCCGCTGGGCCTTAGCGCCGCCTTGGGCGTCCCTCTCGACGCTACCCATCTGCACGACGCGGGCAGCGTGAAGGCGGTCCAGACGACCGCGCCCGAGCCCACGTTTGCCGTCGACGCGCCAGGCCGTTCCCCGCCCGCCTGAGCCTGCCTGGCGGTTTTCATCGGGCCTCTCGGCCCGAGGTTTCTCTCTCCTTCTCGTAGTGCGGGGAGTAGTTTATGTTTCGGCATTTGTCCGCCGCGCTGTTCGCCGCGGCCCTCCTTGGGGTCCTCGTGCCGGCCGCCGAGGCCGCCGAGCGGGTGTCGCGCCGGGAGGCTGTGGTCGAGGCACTGGCGCGCAACCCGGCCATCGAAGCGTCGCGGGAGCAAGTGGCGCAGGCGCGCGCCCGCGTTTCCGAGGCGAAGGCGCTGCCCGATCCCTCGTTCGCCGCGGCCCTCACAGAAGAGGAGAGTTTTCTCAAGCCCCATACCGCCACAAGCAAGGACCTCGGCATCGGCCTGACGCTTCCCTTTCCCACCAAGCTGCGGCTCGCCGGCCGCGTGGCCACGGCGGACCTGCGAGCGGCCGAGTTCTCCCTCGCGCAGCTCAGTAATCAGACCGGGGCACTGACGGCGCAAGCCTACGACGCCCTCCTCGTGGCCGAGCGTCATCGCCAGGACCTGACCGACGGGCGAGCCTTCGCCGAAGATTTCCTGAAGAAGACGGAGGCGCGCTTCCAGGCGGGCAGCGTGGCGAAGCTGGACGTGATCAAGGCCAAGGTGGATCTGGCGCAGTCCGACACCGCCTTGATCGCGAACGAACGAGCGATTGCCACGGCACGCGCGACGCTCAACCAGATCCTGGGCCGCCAACCGGGGGCTAAGGTCGAAGCGACGGACGACCTGGCGGACGTGCCGCCGCCGCTCCCCGACATCGAGGCGCTCGCCGCCCTAGCAGCGTCTTCCCGGCCCGAGGTCCGGAGCGTGGCGGCCCAGCGTGAAGGGGCGCGCGATGCGACGCGGCTCGCAAAGCAGTTCTGGTTGCCCGACCTGAACCTCACCCTCTCGCGCAACTTCACGACCGGCGACCCCGCCGCGTATTCCACGTCCTTTTCCTTCAATTTGCCGCTCTTCTTCTGGCAGCACCAGAACGGGGCGATATCGGAGGCGCGGCACCGGGAGGCGGAGCTCGAGGCGACTCGCCGCGATACCGCCGCGCAGGTGGACCTCGATCTCCGTTCGGCTCATGCCGCCGCAGACACGGCGCGTCGTCAGGCGCTGTTCATTCGGGACCAGCTTCTGCCCGCGGCCGAGGAGGCCTATCGCATCGCCTCTGTGAGCTACTCCCTGGGCGGGACATCGGCCCTCGAGTTTCTCGACTCCAAGCGCGCGCTTCTCGACGCCAAGAGTCAGTACACGGACGCCCTCGGCGCCGCCAGCGACGCGATGGCCAACCTCGAACGCGCGGTGGGTGCCCCGCTCCCCACCGATACGGCCGGAGTGATCCATGAGAAATAAAACGTTGACGCTCGCGGCCGCTCTCTGCGGAACGGCCCTGCTTTATGGCTGCGGGACCGGCGCGGAACATCCGGAAACGCGGACCCGATCCGCCGCGCTGACCCTTCCCCCCGACCAGCTCGCCCGCGTCAAGGTAGAGCCGGTGGCGGTTTCGTCGTTCCGTCGATCGATCGACACGACCGGTGTCGTCGCCTTCGACGCCGACCGGTCGACGCAAGTGCTCGCGCCGATTTCGGGACCGGTCTCCCGCTTGTTGGTTTTCTTGGGCGCGAGCGTCAAGGTTGGAGAGCCACTCGCCACGGTCGCCTCGCCCGACTTCGCGGCGGCAGTCAGCGGCTACCGCAAGGCCGAGGTGGCAGCGCGCAACACACGGCGCATCGCGGATCTGGACCGGGAGCTCTTCAGGAACGACGGCATCGCCCGCCGCGACCTGGAGCAGGCCGAAACCGATGCCGTTTCGGCCGAGGCTGACCGGGACGCCGCGGTGCAGCAGCTCCGCTCACTCGGCCTCGAGGAACCGGCCCTGGACGACATTCGGCAGGGGCTAGCCATCTCGGCCGCCGGCGGCGCCATTCGTTCGCCCATCGACGGCACCGTCGTGGAGAAGCTGATCACCCCCGGGCAACTGCTTCAGGCCGGCGTCACGCCCTGCTTCACCGTGGCCGACCTGACCACAGTCTGGGTGATGGCCAACGTCTTCGAGTCGAATCTCCCCTTCGTCGCCGTCGGCGATGCGGCGGAGATCACGACAGGCGCGTCACCCGAAGCCTTCCCGGGAACCGTGGACTACATCGCGGCCCTCGTGGACCCGAACACGCGGGCAATCGGCGTGCGGGTCGTGGCCGGCAACCCGAAGAGGCTGCTCAAGAGGGACCTGTACGTGAACGTCAGGGTCCATTCGAAGAGCGACAGCACCGGGCTGCTCGTCCCCGTCTCCGCCGTGCTGCGTGACGACGAGAACCTGCCCTTCGTCTACGTGCAGAACGCGGACGGCACATTCGCTCGCCGCCGGGTGACCCTCGGCGCGCAGGTGGGGGAGCGCTACGAAATCCGCGAGGGTGTCAGGGCCGGCGAGCGTGTTGTGGCGGACGGCGGATTGTTCATGCAATTCGCGGAGAGCCAGTGAGCGACGTGGGGCTGCCGCCTCCCGCTGGCGAACCAGCGACCGCGTCGGTCATCAATCGCATCGTCGCCTCGTCCATGCGTCAGCGCTTCCTTGTGGTGCTCCTGGCTCTGGCCTTGATCGCGGCCGGGGCCTGGTCCTTTGGGCGGCTGCCGGTGGACGCCTACCCCGACCTCTCGCCGCCCATGGTCGAAGTGGTCACCCAGTGGCCGGGCCAGGCCGCCGAGGAAGTCGAGCGCTTGATCACCGTGCCCGTCGAAGTGGAGATGAACGGCATCCCGCGCATGACCACGCTTCGGTCGATCTCACTCTACGGTCTCTCCTCCGTGCGCATGACCTTTGCCGACGGAACCGATAGCTATTTCGCGCGGCAGCAGGTCTTTGAACGGATTCCCGATCTCACCTTGCCGGATGGCGTTGCACCCTCGGTGTCGCCACTCTTCTCACCCTCGGGCCTCATCTACCGCTACGTCCTCGAGAGCCCCGACCGCTCGCCGATGGACCTGAAGACACTCGAGGATTGGGTGGTCGAGCGGGCGTTCCGGTCCGTTCCGGGCGTGGCCGACGACTCCGGCCGGGGCGGCCTGAGCATGCAGTACCAGCTGCTGCTGGACCCCGCCAGAGCGGCGGGCGCGGGCCTGTCGGTGCCCGGCATCGTCGCGTCGCTGGCCGCCAACAACGGCAACGCCGGCGGCGGCTTCTACTCACAGGGAGGCCAGTTCTATTACGTCCGCGGCCTCGGCCGCTTGAAGACGCCGGAGGACATCGGCAACGTCGTCCTGGCCGTCCACAACGGCATCCCCGTCCTGGCCAGGGACGTGGGGCAAGTGGCGATCGGCTACGCCCCGCGCCTGGGCCAGTTCGGCTTTGCCGATCGGGACGACGCCGTCGAAGGCGTCATCCTCATGCGCCGTGGCGAACAGGCCCAGGTGGTGCTGAAGCGCGTGCAGGAGAAGACGCGTGAGTTGAACGAGCACATCCTGCCCAAGGACGTGAAGATCCATCCGTTCTACGACCGCAGCGACTTGGTGGCGCTCACCACTCGCACCGTGGAGGACAACCTGCTCCGCGGCATGTTGCTCGTCGTCGTGGTTCTGATCTTCTTCCTCTACGACCTCCGCTCCGGGATCATCGTGGCCGTGACCATCCCGGTAGCACTGCTCTTCGCCTTCATCTGCCTGGACCTCAAACACGTTCCGGCCAACCTGCTATCCATCGGCGCCATCGACTTCGGCATTCTGGTGGACGGCGCCGTCGTGATGGTCGAGAACATCTTCCGCCGCGTGGCCCTGCGCCACGGAGAGCACTTTGGCGTCGGAGAGGTGATCGTGGAGGCCGCCGCCGAAGTGGATCGGCCGATCTTCTACGCCGTCGCCGTGATCGTTGCCGGGTTCCTGCCCATCTACGCGCTCTCAGGAGCTTCGGGCCAGCTCTTCGCGCCCATGGCCGACACGACGATCTTTGCCCTGCTGGGCTCTCTCGTCATCACCCTCACGCTGATTCCCGTCCTCTGTTCCTGGGCCATGAAGCGTGGCGTCCGCGAACGGCGCAACCCGGTGTTCGAGGCCATCAAGTCGGCCTACGCCGCCGCCCTCGACGTCTGCCTCGCCTGGCCCCGGGCGACGACCGTGGGCTCGGTGCTGGTGTTCGTCGCCTCGCTGCTGCTCGTGCCCTTCATCGGGGCCGAGTTCATGCCGCATCTCGACGAGGGCGCGCTCTGGATCCGCGCGACGATGCCCTACACCATCTCGTTCGAGGAGTCGTCGAAGATCTCGCCGCAGGTGAGGGCCATCCTGCGCTCCTTCCCCGAGGTGACGGTGGTGGCCTCCGAGCACGGCCGCCCCGACGACGGCACCGATCCCACCGGCTTCTTCAACGACGAGTTCTTCGTGGGCCTCAAGCCCTATGGCGAGTGGAAGGGACCCTACCGGACGAAGGACCAGCTGATCGAGGCGATCAACAAGAAGCTCGACGCCTTTCCCGGCATCACCTTCAACCACACGCAACCGGCCGAGGACGCCGTGGACGAAGCCGAGACGGGCCTCAAGAGCAGCCTGGCCGTGAAGATCTTCGGTCCGGATCTCGCCGTCCTCGAGGCCAAGGGGAACGAGATCAAGCGCGTGATCGAAAGCGTCCGAGGCCTCGAGCACGTCACCGTGGTCCAGGAGCTCGGCCAGCCCAGCCTCACCGTGACCGTGGATCGCGCCAAGATCGCCCGCTACGGCCTGAACGCGGCCGACATCAACGGCCTGATCACGGCGGCGGTCGGAGGGCAGACGGCGACTCAGGTGGTTCAGGGTGAAAAGCTCTTCGACCTGGTGGTGCGCCTGGAGCCGCGCTTTCGCGAGACGCCCGAGGCGATCGGCAACATCCTGGTGGCGACGCCGGGGGGCCAGCAGATCCCCTTGAAGGAGTTTGCCGACATCCGCCTGGCCAGCGGCGCTTCCTTCATCTATCGCGAGGACAACTCGCGCTACATCGGCGTGCAGTACTCCGTCGAGGGGCGCGACCTCGCAGGCGCCGTGGAAGACGGCCAGCGGCAGGTAGCGGCCCGCGTGTCCCTCCCCGTCGGGTATCGCGTCGTCTGGGGCGGAGAGTACGAGGAGTACAGGGCTTCGCGACGCCAGCTCACGATCGTGCTCCCCCTCACCCTGTTCCTGATCTTCCTGTTGCTCTTCGCCCTCTATAGCAACCTCAAGTTCCCGATGATCACCGTCCTCGCCGTCGTGCTTTCCGCCCCTGTCGGCGGCCTCCTGGCCCTGAAGCTGTCGGGGACTCCCTTCTCGGTGTCTTCGGGCATCGGCTTCCTGGCCTTGTTCGGCGTGTCGGTGCAGACGGCCGTCATCTTCATCTCCTACGCGAACGAGCTTCGCCGTGCCGGTACGAGCATTGCTGAAGCCACGCGAGAAGCGGCCCTCCTGCGCCTCCGTCCGATCATGATGACGGCCCTCGTGGCCGCCCTGGGTCTGTTGCCGGCCGCCGTCTCAACCGGCATCGGGTCCGATTCCCAGCGGCCCTTCGCCCTCGTCATCGTCGGGGGTTTGTTCTCGCGGCTTCTGATCAGCGTATTCCTGATGCCGGCGCTGTACGCGATCGTGGCGCGACCGGGCGATCGTCTGGAGGTCTGACGGGGAGTCTTCCGGGCCGCGGTGCGAGCTTTCGTGCGTCGCTACGAGCCGGATCTCACTTCAGCAGATCGTTGTGGCCCATCGTCCCGAGGGCGACGAACAGGTACGAGACGATGTACGTGGCGTCGATGATCGCGTCGAGGCCCGTCTGCCCAAGGACGGCGAAGTACGCGTAGAGGATGTCGCCGGCGCACTGCGACACGGTACCCACGAGGAGAAACGCCCACGCCCGGAAGACCTGGCCTCCGCGGAATCCCGCGGCGATCCTGAGCAGAACGAGGATCGCGACGAGCCACACGAAGTCCAGGGCCGGATAGCCGGCGGTCAGGAGGCGCTCGGGGAGCGGCGAGTCCATGGCCATCACGGGCCGGAGGAGCTGGTAGCCGACGACGGCGAACGTCACGGCCATCACGAGGGCGAGAGCCGCGTGCTCGCGGGCGCTGCCGACGGGATATCCCGCCTCGCGGTACGCACGCACGAAGCCGAAGGTTGCGGTGATCAGGAGCGGATAGGCGCAGAGGAAGAAGGCATCTCCGATCGACGGGTACGGGCTGTTGCCGAGGACGATCTGGTAGAAGCTGAGGACCGCCTGTCCCAACGCGAAGGCTAGCAAGCCCCAGGCGAAGAAACTCCACGGGCGTCGCGCGGGGTTGTCGGCTTCGAGCGCCGCGGCATTCCGCGCCGCGAAGTGCCAGCCGACCAGGAGGAGCAGAAGCTTTGTGGCGCCGCCGATGCGCAGCATGACGCCGTCGGTGAGGACGTCGCGGAAAAGCGACAAGCCGGGGGCGAGCGCCTTCAGCGTGAAAGCGGCCGCCACGGGGATCGCCCAGAGGACGAGGATCGCGCGTCGCGTCACGAGGGCATCCCCTGCGTACCGAGCGCCTTTCGTATCTCCTGGACTACGACCGCGGCCTTCTCTCGTCCCACGAAAACGGCCAAGCCGCTGGCCAGCTTGCCGATGAGCGCGTCTGTCTGGTCGGCCGACATCGCCTGTCCCACGATCCCGAGCTTCTCGCAATGAGTGCGCGTCGAAGCCTCGGCCATTGTCGCTCCCAGGTACGGGGAGAGCACCTTCACGATCTCAGCGACCACCACGGTTCTTTCCATGCGCCAGAGGGAAACGCGCGAGTCTAGCACGCCCGGCCGAGGGGCCGCGTCCCGTTCAGCTCTCGAGAAGCCCCGCGACGTGTTCGGCGATCGCGGGGGACGAGGTGAGGCCCGGCGAGTCGATCCCCACGAGGTTCACGAAGCCTGGCAGCCCCCGCGCGTCCTCGCGAGCGATGACGAAGTCGCGGAATCCTTCTCCCGGGCCCTGGAGTTTGGGCCGGATCCCCGCGATGTCGGGGGTGAGGTCAAGGTCGCGCACCTGGGGCATCAGGCGCCGGATGGCATCGCCAAAGCCGCCTCGGCGCGTCTCGTCGACGCGATAGTCGAGGCGTCTGTCGGTGAGGTATTCGGCGTCGGGCCCGAACCGCAGGCGGCCCTCGAGACCGATGACAGCATGGGTCCCCAGGCTCACGTGGCCCGGCACGGGGTAAATGAGGCGCGTCGTGAGGCGCGCCACCCATGGGGCGGCTGAAAAGTAGCTTCCCTTGCAGTAGTGGAGGCGATAGCCCGCGGCATCGACGTCGATCCCGGCGAGCGCCGCCACCGTGTCGGCCTCGAGGCCGGCGGCGTTCACCAAGCACTCGCTGGTGAAGGACTCGACGGCGCCGCCATTCCGGATCGTCAGGCGATAGTCGGTGGTCTGCCGCTCGAGGCCCAGAAGCTCGGCGTGCGGCATGAGGGTCGCACCGCCGCTTCGCGCCACGTGGAGAAAATGGTCCATCAGGGCGTGGGCGCTCACGATTCCCGTGTTGGGCGACAGAAGGGCGGCGACGGCGGCGACGTGAGGCTCGAGCCGCCGGACCTCGTCGCCCGACAGCATGCGGAGCTCCACTCCGTTCGCGCGGCCCAGGGCGAGGAGCTTCTCGAGTGCCGCCACGTCTTCGTTGGTCGTCGCCATGATGAGCTTGCTGGTCCGACGGTGGGGTATTCCATGGCGCTCTGCCAGGTCGTAGAGACGCCGGTTCCCTTCCACACACAGGCGCGCCTTCAGGGAGTCGGTGGGGTAGTACATCCCCGCGTGGATGACCTCGCTGTTGCGGCTCGACGTTTCCTGGCCGTGGCGCTCGCGGCGCTCCAGGATGACGAGATCGGGATAGGTGGGCGCGAGCCGCGCGGCCACCGCCAGGCCCACGACCCCGGCGCCGACGATCGTCAGTGAAGTGTCGGCCATTACCGCGCCGAGATGTTACCCTCTGCGGCCATGGACATCGCCCTGACACGAGGCGTCTCGCCATCCATCGATCGCTGCGAGCTGACCCACATCGACCGCGAACCCATCGATTTGGCGCGGGCCGTGGCGCAGCACGAAGAGTACTGCCGAGGTCTCGAGGCTCTGGGTCTGGAGGTCCTGCGTCTCCCCGCGGACCCGGCGTGTCCCGACTGTTGCTTCGTCGAAGACACAGCGGTGGTCCTCGATGAGGTCGCTGTGCTCGCGCCCCTCGGCACGCCGTCGCGTCGCGCCGAGTCCCCGGCGATCGAGGAGGCGCTGTCCGGGCATCGCAGGATCGCGCGGATCGAGCTTCCCGCAACCCTCGAGGGCGGCGACGTACTGCGGGTCGGCCGCCGGATCTTCGTGGGACTCTCGACTCGCACCAACGCCGCCGGCGCCCGTGCCCTCCGCGGCATCGCCGGCCCGTTCGGCTACGAGGTCACGCCGGTGGCCGTCACGGGTTGCCTGCACCTCAAGAGCGCGGTCACGGCCGTAGACGACGAGACGGTTCTCGCGAATCCCACGTGGTTCGAGTCAGGCCCGCTCGCGCCGCTCGGCGTGGTGACCGTGGCCGAGGACGAGCCGGGCGCCGCCAACGTCCTCGCCGTTCGGGGAGAGGTCTGGGCCCATCCTGGTTTCGTTCGCACCAACGAGAAACTGGCCGCCCTCGGCTACCGCGTCACCCAGGTGGACATCTCCGAGTTCATCAAGGCCGAGGCCGCCCTCACCTGCAAGAGCCTTCTGTTCCGGCGGCTCTAAGGCGCAAGCACCGGGCGCTTCGGGCGCGGTGATAAGCTCTCGAGCCGCCCAGGGAGGAAGCATGTCCGAGATGTGGATCGGGAATCGCTGGACCGGCGCGGCCGGCGGCCGTGTCTTCGAGGTCGTGAATCCCGCCACCGAAGACGTGATCGACACAGCGCCGCGCGCGTCGGCCGCCGACGTCGACCGGGCCGTGGCCGAGGCCCTCAAGGCCTTCCCCGACTGGCGTCGCACGCCCGGCATCGAAAGGGGCGAGAAGCTCCACCACATCGCGCGCCGGATCCGGGAGGACCGCGAGGGCCTTGCCATCCTCCTCACCAAGGAGGGCGGCAAGCCTCTCCCCGAAAACCGGGACGAGATCGAGTGGATCGCCGCCTGCTTCGACTACTACGCCGAGATCGGTCGCGACGTGATCGGCCGCGTCATCAGCCCCGTGGCGCGGAACCAGTTCAACTTCGTCGTGAAGGAACCCTTCGGCGTCTGCGGCTTCATCGTCCCCTGGAACTACCCGCTCCTGCTGCTTTGCTGGAAGCTGGCGCCGGCCCTTGCCGCGGGCAACACCGTCGTGGCCAAGCCGAGCGAGTACACGCCCCTTTCGACGCTGCGCCTCATGCGCGCGTTCGAGGACCTTCCCGAAGGAGTGCTGAACATCGTCACAGGCTATGGGCCCGAGGCGGGCGCCCCGCTCGTCGCTCACCGCGATGTCGAGTGTGTGGCCTTCACCGGGAGCCAGTCCACAGGACGCAAGGTGGCCATCACCTGCGCCGAGCAACTCAAGAAGTGTCATCTGGAGCTGGGAGGGAACGACCCCTTCATCGTCGACGACAACGTCGACGTCGACGTCGCCGCGCGTGCCGCGGTCTGGGCCTGCTTCCTGAACAACGGACAAGTCTGCACCTCGGCCGAGCGCTTCTTCGTCGTGGGGAAGGTCTTCGACGAGTTCGTCGACCGCTTCGTCGCCTTCACGAAGACGCTTCGCCAGGGCGATCCCCTCGGGCCCGACGTCGACCTAGGGCCCATGATCAACGCGGCGCAGCGCGACAAGGTCGAGGCCAAGGTCGCCGAGTCCCTGTCCGGCGGAGCGAAGCTGCTCGTGGGGGGCCGGCGTCCGGAACGGTTCGCCAAGGGCTTCTTCTACGAGCCCACCGCCCTCGTGAACGTGAGGCCCGAAATGTCCCTCATGCGCGAGGAGACCTTCGGTCCCGTGGCGCCCATCGTTCGATGCAAGGACATCGACGAGGCCATCGCCCTGGCGGACCGCAGCGAGTATGGCCTCGGCGCCTCGATCTACACGAACAGCCTCGAGCACGCCATGAAGGCCATGGAGAGCGTCCATGCGGGAACGTTCTGGATCAACGACCCGCTCACCGACAACGACGCCGGGCCGTTCGGCGGGATGCGGCGCAGCGGAATCGGACGCGAGCTGGGCACCGAGGGGCTCGAGGACTTCCGGGACAGCAAGCACGTCCACATGGACTACGTGATCGGAGCGAAGCCATACTGGTACCCGTACCGATACGATCGCCCGAAGGAGTGAGGTGACTGGCTCGGCCCAGGGTTTTGTGGTTGGATGAGGCCGTGTCCGAGGAGATCCGCCACGACTGGACGACCGAGCAGGTCGAGGAGTTGTACCGCCTTCCTCTGACGGAGCTTCTCTTCCGGGCCCAGACGACCCATCGCCGCCATCACGATCCGGCCGAGGTCCAGCGCTGCACGCTCCTCAGCATCAAGACCGGCGGATGCCCCGAGGACTGCGGCTACTGTCCGCAGAGCGCCCACTACGAGACCGGTGTCGATCGCGCCGGGCTCATGGACACGGACGCCGTGCTGACCGCCGCCCGCGAGGCGCGGGACGCCGGCTCGACGCGATTCTGCATGGGCGCCGCCTGGCGCGAGGTGCGGGACGGGGAGGCCTTCGACGACGTCCTCGAGATGGTCGAGGGTGTCGCCTCGCTGGGGATGGAGGTCTGCACCACCCTCGGAATGCTCACGGCGGACCAGGCGCGGCGCCTGAAGGCCGCGGGGCTGACCGCTTACAACCACAACCTGGACACCTCCCCCGAGTTCTACCCCCGGATCATCTCCACCCGAACGTACCAGGAGCGTCTCGACACCCTCGCCCACGTCCAGGAGGCCGGCATCAGCGTCTGCTGCGGCGGTATCGTGGGCATGGGGGAATCCGCGAGGGACCGCTGCGCTCTTCTCGCCCAGCTCGGCCGCCTGGATCCGCACCCCGAGAGCCTGCCGGTGAACCTCCTCGTGCGAACGCCGGGGACACCGCTCGCCGACGCTCCCGACCTCGATCCGCTGGAGCTGGTGCGGACCGTGGCCGCGGCCCGACTCGTTGCGCCGACGGCTCGCGTCCGGCTGTCGGCGGGACGTCTTTCCCTCACGGCCGAGGCGCAGGCGCTGTGCTTCCTGGCCGGTGCCAACTCGATCTTCTCGGGGGACAAGCTCCTCACGTCTCCCAATCCTGGTGTCGACGAAGACGCCGACCTCGTCGCACGGCTCGGTCTTCGCTTCAGCGACGCGCGCGCATGAGCGCCTTGGGCGACTATCGGGCCGACGCCGAGCGGTCGCTCTCCGCCCTCGCCGAGGCGGGTCTTCTCCGAAGACTCCAGGCGCCGCACGGAATCGACCTCGTCTCCAACGACTACCTGGGGCTTGCCGAGGACCCGCGCCTGACGGCGGCGATGAAGGCAGCCCTCGAGACGTGTGGCGCAGGGTCGGGAGGGTCGCGTTTGCTGCGCGGTCAGCGCGCCGCTTTCGAGCGCGTCGAGGAACGGCTCGCGTCCTTCTGCGCCGCCGAGACGGCACTTCTCTTCGTATCGGGATACTCCGCCAACGTCGGCCTGCTCCAGGCACTGGTCGGCGCCGCAGATCTGGTGCTCTCCGACGAACGGAACCACGCGAGCCTCATTGATGGGCTGCGCCTGACCAAGGCGCGCCGCATTATCTATCCCCATCTCGACCTGAACGCAGTCGATTCCGCACTTCGCCTTCGGCGCAGCGGCCGCGCCTTCGTCATCACGGAGAGCGTCTTCAGCATGGATGGAGACCTGGCGCCCCTGGCGGAACTGGCCGACCTGGCCGAGACCCACGGCGCCCTGCTGATCGTGGACGAGGCCCACGCCACAGGGCTTTACGGTGACGGGGGGTCCGGTCGCGTGGAGGCCCTCGGGTTGCGCGACCGGGTCCTCGCCACAGTGCACACGGGCGGCAAGGCGCTGGGTTCGGGTGGCGCCTGGGTGGCTGGACCCGCGTTCGTGCGCGATCTGCTCATCAATCGTGCGCGCGCCTTCATCTTCTCGACCGCGCCGCTGCCGGCGCTGGCGGCGGCGCTGGAGGCCGCCCTCGACATACTCGCCGCCGAAGGGTGGCGCTGTGCCGAAGTCCACCGGAAGGCAGCCCTCCTCCGCGAGAGCCTTGCCGCGGTTCAGGTTGCGACCACGGGCGCCGCACCCATCGTTCCCGTCATCGTCGGAGACAATGCCGCCGCGATGGCGCTGGAGTCGGGATTGCGCGAAGCGGGCTTCGACTCTCGGGCCGTTCGCCCTCCGACCGTTCCAGTGGGCACGGCGCGTCTCAGGGTCACGGCCCGCTATCCCGTCGCCGACGCCGATATTCGACGCTTCGCCGCCGCGGTCGGACAGATTCGCCAGAACGCCACCGCGAGAGCCTCGGCGTGAACCAGGGTCACCGTGCCGATCCCTCCCCTGAGGAGATCCGCCGATGGGACGTCGACCATCTCTGGCACCCGTTTTCCCAGATGGCCGAGTACGCGGCCACGGACCCTCTCGTCGTCGTGGCCGCCGAAGGGAACCACCTCATCGACGATCGTGGCCGTCGCCTTTTCGACGCGACCTCGGCTCTCTGGTGCAACCTCATGGGCCACCGTGTGCCCGAGATCGACGCCGCGGTGAGCGCGCAGCTCGGCCGCATCGCGCACTCGACGCTCCTCGGCGCCACGCATCCTCCCGCGGCGGAGTTGGCTCGGCGACTCGTCGAGGTCGCTCCGGCGGGGCTCGACCACGTCTTTTTTTCCGACAACGGCGCGACCGCCATCGAGGCGGCGCTCAAGATCGCGTTCCAGTATCGATTGCTGACCCAAGGACGCGAGGCAGCGTCGCGCGCCCTCTATCTGAGCCTCGAGAACGCCTATCACGGCGACACCCTCGGCGCGGCGGCCGTGGGCGGGGTCGAGCTGTTCCATGAGACGTTCCGGCCGATCCTGCTCCCGGCTCTCAAGACGCCCGCGCCGTACTGCTACCGCTGCCCCCTCGGCAAGACGCCCGCCGACTGCCCCATCGATCGCGGCCTCGAATTGGAAGCGGCCCTCGAAAGAGCCGAGGGGCGTGTGTGCGCCGTGATCATCGAGCCGGGCGTCCAGGCGGCGGCCGGGATGATCGTCCAACCGGAAGGCTTCCTGCCGCGGGTCGCCGAAGCCTGCCGGAAACACGGTGCCCTGCTCATCCTCGACGAGGTGGCCACGGGCTTCGGTCGCACTGGATCGCTCTTCGCGTGCCAGAAGGAAGGCGTCACACCCGATCTTCTGTGCGTGGCCAAGGGCCTCACCGGCGGCTACCTTCCCGTCGCCGCGACCCTCGCCACCGACGCGATCTACAACGTCTTCCTCGGTCGCTACGAGGAGTACCGGCACTTCTTCCACGGCCACACCTACACCGGCAATCCCCTCGGCTGCGCGGCTGGGCTCGCCACCCTGCGGCTCGCTGACCGCGGTCAGGCGCAGGTCGATCGTGCACGGCTCGTGCGGGTTCTCGCTCAGCGCCGTCTTCGGGTCGGCCATGTCGCGCGGGTGGGCGAGCACGCAC
>JBGPYB010000097.1:0-18572 GCA_041493035.1 Vicinamibacteria bacterium
GGTCGGGTTGCGGAAAGCCCGCGGCGCGATGGCGAGGAGGGTGGCGGCGACCCGAGACCGGACCCTCGAACGCCGGGCGCCGGCGATCGCGGCGGCCAGAGCCAGGCTCGTGGCGAGAGCGGGGAGGATCGCGACGGCCGGCTCGCGCCCGAACGCGAGGCCCGCCGCGGCAACGCCTGCCCCGACCTGGGAGAGCCAGAAGGCCGCCGGCTCCCCCAGGCGGGGGCCGAGGAGCGTCGCGAGACACAGCGCGCCCAGGACCACGAGCAGCGTCGTGCGCGCGGGTGGCAGGAGCGGGACTTTCTCCGGCACCAGTTCTGCTCGGTCCACCGCCACGCCGAGGCGACGACCATCGTGTGCCATGAAGGTGTCGCTGGTAACCGCCAGCGTCCAGTCCCCGGGCCCCGCCCAAGCCGAGTCGATGGAAAAGACGCAGGCCCGAGGCTCGGGGGAGGCTACGAAGGTGTCAAGGGTCCGGCCATTGAGCGTCAGGGAGATCCGCGGCTGTGGCGCCGAGGAGAGCGGAGGTCCGGCCAGGCGTACGCGAAGAAGCGCTCGCGGCACGATCTGCCCCGCGTTGTGGAAGATGACACGAGACAGAGCCGACGACCAGCGCCACCTGTGGTCTTCCGTCTCCTCGCGGTCGTGAAAGCCCTCGACGTAGGCCGCGTCCCCGGGAGCACCGACCTTCACCCGGTACGCGACCGGACGCTGGTAGGCCAAGGCCACGAGCGCCACCGAGGCCGCCGCCAGTTTCAGCAGACGTCCGCTCGACATCAGCCGAGAACCTTCCCGTCACCTTCAACGACGGCATTCGCAGAAGACCACGGCAAGCGGTCTGAGGCTAACACAAGGGCTCGATCTCGGCGCAGCGCAAAGACGAGCTCTCGTGTTAGCCTTCCGCCGACTGGCGGACATGGTGGCATCAGGTGCGAGCTTGTCGCGCGGGCGCTCCGACCTGCCCGTCCTCCTCGTGGGCTAGCCTCACTTCCGCAGTTCGCCGGCAATAGGGACTGGAGCGGCGAGAGGCCAACCCCACGGCCGCCACGATGTCGCCCCGGAGGTAGGATTTTTCTGGTGCCCCAACCCGCCAACGGAGGATGCCCGCGGCCGAGAGGCAGCGGAGTTCCAGTCTCGGCGCTCCTCGCCGTGGCCACAATACTGGGACTCTGGTTTCTGGTAAAGGCGCGGCTCTTCGTTGGCCTCGAGTATTCGTGGGACCTCTTCCTGATGCTCCAGCTCTCTCGGAGCTGGCTCATGGGAAGGCCGCTGCTTTGGGAGAACCGGTGGGGTCGCGATTCGGTCTCCCAGGTCTCCCACAACTTTTTCGTCACACCCCTTCTTGGTCTGTTTACGCTTCGCTTGGGAGCCTACGGCCTGTTTCTGGCCCACGCCGGCCTTCTCTTCCTGGCCTTCTTAGAGCTCGACCGCGTACTACGGCCTTGGCCACCGTGGCGCCGCTTCGCTTGTGTACTCGCGTTTCTGTTCGGCCCTGTCGGCTTCTGGATCTGGGACGATCCCTTCTACGGGTGGCACGTCGAGCTGCTGTACCTGCCTACGGCGGTGCTGTTCGCGTGTACGTTGGAGCGTCGCTCTCGTCTTCGGGTGGTGTGGGGCGCCCTGCTCGCACTGTTGCGCGAGGACGGTGCTGTGGTCGCCTGCTCTGTTCAGCTCCTGCATACGTGGTTGAGTGCTCGCCAACCCCTCTGGTCTCCCCAGACCCTGCGACGCAGCGGCAGGGTTGCGGCTGCCTGGCTAGTCGTCTTCTTGGTCGGGGTGTGCGTTCAGAGATGGAGCCACCCCCTGGCAAGCGCGCGACTCACGCATGCACTGTCGACCGTCGGAGGATTGGTGGCGCAAGAGAAGGCGCTCTCGATTCTCTTGCGCGATACCGTTGGCGCACTCGTGCTGCTCGGTTCTGGGCTCCTGATCGCCGCCCCGCGATGTCGCTGGCCCGCCCTCGTTGCATCTCTGCCCGTTCTGGCCGTTGCCGTCGTGGGGACCCTGGCCTACGATGCCCGTGGGATGGTTGAGCATGGTCCCTCCTGGGCCCCCCGCTTTGTGATGCTCTGGGGAATCGTCGGCGCCGCCGTGGCAGCCTCTCCTCGACGTGACCCGTTGTGGCCGCTCGCCACGGGAGTGCGCTCCTTCTGGTTGGCCGTGGTCACATCCGTGCTCCTCCAGGCAATGTCACTTGCCTTCTTCAAGGGGTACCAGCCTGCGAGGCGTATTGCCAAGGCGCTGCCGGATAGCGAGAGCGTTCTCGCCGCCAAGCTCGGCAAGCGTGAGAGGGCGTTTCTCGCCTGCCTCAGCGAGTCCTTGCCTACGGACACCCCCCTGGCGGCCCACGTCAGCCTTTTTGGATACTTCCACCAGCATGATCTTGTGTGGGCCAGCTATCCTCAGAACGCGTGGCGACGGCCACTGGTGGTGATCTGCGAGTCACGGGGAAAGCTGCCGAAGGATGGGGGATGTCCAAAGCTGCAGGAGGTCGTTGTGGGAGCCGGGTTTCAGGTGAGAACGCAAAGAGGAATCACGGTCGCCTATGATCCGCTGCTCGCCCCTCACGTCGAAAAGTGTGGCGAGCATCCGTGAGGCCGCTACCGCGTGGGGCAGAAGCTCCAGCGGAGCAGACCCACGGCTCGAATGCCATCCGCGGATGCTCCCGTGCGTCGCCGCGGTCTGCTACGACTCGGCGAGGATAACGGCGCGATCATGGACGAATCTCCCGAGCTGACAGTCGTTCTCCCCGCTCATAAGGAAGGGCGCAACCTCACTCTCCTGCTGCCACAGCTCCGCGAAGTACTCGCCACGCTGGGCGTGCCGTTCGAGATTCTCGTGGTCGTCTGCGAGCGCGACTCGAGCACCGACCAGGCTGCGGGGGCCAACGACGCCGAGATCATCGAACAGCGTGAGTTCGGGTTCGGGGGTGCGCTCCGAGAAGGTTTCGCCCGCGCCCGCGGCAACTACGTTCTCACGATGGATGCGGATCTTTCGCACCGGCCGGGGTTCGTGGCCGACCTCTGGGCGGCGCGGGGATCGGCGGAGGTGCTCGTCGCATCCCGCTACGTCGCGGGAGGCAGCGCGACGATGCCGTTGGGCAGAAGCATCCTGAGCCGCCTTCTCAACCGGATATTCTCTCGAGGACTCGGGCTCTCCTTGCGTGACATGTCGAGCGGCTTTCGCCTCTATGACGGGCGGGTGCTGCGCTCTCAGCAGTTGAAGGGACGGGATTTCGACGTTCTGCAGGAGATCCTCGTCAAGGCCGTCGCTGAAGGCTGGCGGGTCCGCGAGGTTCCGTTCCGCTATGAGCCGCGCGCCTCTGGATCGTCTAACGCCCGCGTCATAGCGTTCGGGCTCTCCTACCTGCGGACCTTCTACTCCTTGTGGAAGCTGCGAAACTCAATCCTCTCCGCCGACTACGACGATCGCGCTTTTGACAGCGTGATCTTCCTCCAGCGCTATTGGCAACGCAGGCGGTTCAAGCTCGTGACGAGGTATGTTCTGACCGGCTGCGCAACGTTGGACGTCGGCTGTGGCTCGAGCCGGATCATCGGCGCGCTGCCTCAGGGCAGCGTTGCCGTCGACCTACTGATCCGCAAGCTCCGCTACGCCCGCCGCTTTGGGCGATTCCTCGTGGTGGCGTCGGGCTTCTCGCTGCCCTTTGCCGACGCGAGCTTCGCGTGCGTGGTCTGCTCGCAGGTGATCGAGCACGTGCCTCGCGACTCGCCGATCCTTGAGGAGCTCTGCCGTGTGTTGCGGCCAGGGGGACGGCTCATCCTCGGAACGCCAGACTACGGGAGCTGGCAGTGGCCTGCGATCGAGGCGGTCTACCGCCAGGTGGCTCCCGGAGCATACGCGGACGAACACATCACACACTACACGCGCCAGGAGCTGGAGGACTTCTTCCGCGGGCGCTCGTACGCTGTCGAGGCCACGCGATACATTCTGCATGCGGAGCTTGTCCTCGTCCTCCGAAAGCCGCGCTGATCCTGGGCAATCCGGTCAGCTCGGGTGGCCGCCCCCAAGCCGGTGGGGATGGAGAAGCTCGACGGGCTCCTTGAGTTCGGGGGGCAGACATTTCCTCTCTGCCGCGACGAGGCAGAGTGCCAGAATACGCTCGGCGACCGGCGCGGTTCGGAAGTGTTCGGCGAAACGAAGGCCGTTCTCCCCGAGGACCGCCGCGCGGCGAGGTTCTTCGAGGAGGCCGGTGATGCCACCCGCCAGCTCCGCTGCCGCCGACGGCTCGATGACCACGCCGCAGTTCCATTCCCTCGCCCACGCCGCGTTCCCCGCGGTCCGGGTCGCCACGAAGGGAGTGCCGACGGCAGCGGCCTCCAGGAGGACCTTGTTCCCTCCCTCCTCGAGGGACGGTATCGCCACCACGTCGGCCCCGGCGAGAATGTCGCGGATCTCTTCCAGCGGGACGGACCCAGCGAACGAGAGCCGGTCGGCGACGCCGGCCTCGCGGGCGAGGGCCTCGAGGTGCCGGCGATAGTCCCCGAAGCGTGAATCAACGCGGTTCGGTCCGACGATAAGGAGCCGCGCATCGGTGCCCGCCGCGATGGGTGGGAGGGCTCGCACAAGGACGTCGAAGCCTTTGATGGGAAGAAGGCGCCCTACCGCCACCACGAGGGCCCGCGCGCCCACGTCAAAGCGTCGCGCCACACGCTGGCGCGCCTCCTGTCGGAAGACCGCCCGATCGATGCCGCGGGGCAGGAAGGCCCCCGCCGCGATGTTGCGCGGGACGAGCGCCAGCCGATCCCGGGGGCAACCCAAAGCCACGGCCCTCTCTCCCGCCAGCGGGGAGATGGCCCTGACGATGGCTGCGGCTCCGAGGGACGACCGCATGAGGCGGCGCGGCACGGCGTAGCGGGCGAACCCGTAGTTGGCCTCCTCGTTGGCGAGGAAGTCCCCGCCGACGATGGAGAGGATGCAGGGAAGGCCGCGGCGGCGGGCAGCGAGCCATGCGACGGCGCCGAGCGGATAGGCCCCTTCGGCGATGAGAACGTCGAATCGTGGTTGCGACCGCAGGAAGCGGCTGAGGCGCGAGACCAGCGTCAAGAGTGATGGAAAGCGGAAGACAGGGATGCTGGTGCGATTGATTGCGTCCAGGACCAGGGACCCGCTGCAGACGAGGCGGTGCACGGGCACGCCCTCGCGGGCCTCAGAAGGACGCGCCGCTTCGTCCGACCGCGCCGGAACGACGATCTGGTAGTCGTGGCCACGCTCGCGGATCTCGAGAGCCATCTCGCGGTGGATGGCCCCGCCGATATGTTCTTCGCCATAGCCGCCGAGGAGGTAGAGGATCCGGAGGGGCCGGTTCGTCACGAGCCCCCCTCGGCACGGGCCAGAATCTCCGCGACCCGCGAAGAGACCTTGTGCCTGCCGCTCGCGCGGAGGTGCGTGAAGTCGTGGAAGTCGCTGTCCCGGAGGGCGGGAAGATCCTCGCGCCGCACCATGACGACCTCGCGGCGCGCCGCGACCCTCTCCAGCAACTGCCGGTGATGACGAACGGCTCCGGGTGTGATCGTGGTCTCGTAACCGTGACGCGTTGGAAAGTCGATGACCACGATCCGATTTCCGCGACGCGCCTCGCGCTCGATCAAGCGGTCGAGCGCCATCTCGTTGGCAGCCGTGAATCGCCCCGGCGCTATCTCACCGTTCACGATACCCATCAGCGACTCGAAGAACACGGGGGGTTGCGGCGCCTTCGAATCCAACGTGCGCAAGGGCTGGGGAGGCACCTCGAGGCGTAAGGCGGCCATGGGGTCGGGGCCCACGACGTCCCACATGTCCCAGAGGGAGTCCTTCATCCGAAGGGTCTCGGAAAGACCCTGCATCTGGCCGTACAGAAAGTTGATCCACTCGTTTGCGGTCGTGCGGGGGAGAGCGCCGGTTCGCCAGAGACAGCGGAGCGTGGCCATGTCGCTGAAGGCGGCTTTGGGAGCGCCGTGGAGCGTCTGGGGGAAAAGGCCCGTGACGAGGACCCGCCGCGAGGTTCGTTCGTCGATGCGGTCGGCAAGGAAGAGGACGTCCAGGGGAGTCCCGCCCGACACGCCCAGGTTACGGCAGGTGCGGCCGGGAACGCGTTCCTCGAAGGGCTCGCACTCCATCCCTTCGAGGATCTGGCTAGACCCGACGAGAAGAACGGGCGGCGACGCCTCGATTGGGGGCAGGAGCGCGATTCGAGCGGCGGTCCGCAAGGGGTCCGAGGCGCGATACGGCGGGGCGTAGCGCGAACAGAAGGCGAGTAGGGGTTGCCATTGCCACAAGAGGTGTTCGGACGCAGCGAAGAAGACGAGGGTCAGGAGGAGCGGCCATGGAAAGGCGGGCCAAGGCGCCGGCCGATCAGAATTGGAAGTAGATGAAGGCATTGGACTCGAATCGTCCGAAGACGATGAACCCATAGAGTGCCACGAAGTAGATCAAGACGCGTAGCACCACCGGGGCGCGGAGAATCGACTGCTCTCGGCGCGAAAAGAAATCGACGGCGTCCACGGCGAGGAGCGGGAGGATGAGGAGCAGGGCTCGCCGCCCCAGGGTCTCGGGCATCTGGAACCACCCTCTCACGTCCATGAAGTTGCGGACCATCATCCAAAGTGGACCCACCTCCTCGCAGCGGAACAGGATCCAGCCGAGGCAAACGAAGTGGAAGCAGACGAGGACACGTACGAGCCACACGAGCTTCCCCCAAACGCCTCGGGTCCCGAAGACGTCGAGAATCAGCCGCCGCCCGCCAAAGAAGCGCTCGATGGCGAGAAGGGTCCCTTGGTATGCGCCCCAGAGGACGAAGGTCCACGCGGCCCCGTGCCAGAGGCCACCGAGGAGCATGGTGAGGAACAGGTTGCGGTATGTCTTGAGGGAGCCCGCGCGGCTCCCCCCCAGGGGAATGTAGAGGTAGTCGCGGAGCCACGAAGACAGGCTGATGTGCCAGCGTCGCCAGAAATCGGTGACGCTCGTGGCGAAGTAGGGATGCTTGAAATTGTCCATCAGCGTGAAGCCCATGATCCTGGCGACGCCTCGTGCGATGTCGGTATAACCGGAGAAATCGCAGTAGATCTGGAACGCGAACGCGAGGGCGCCCAGGTGGATGGGGCCCGGCCGGAACGAAAGCTCGCGGTGAAAGATGGGGGCCGCGATGGCCGCCAGATTGTCGGCGATGACGACCTTCTTGAAGAGACCCCACATCGCGAGGTTGAAGCCCGATGCGATGTCGCTCCAGCACATGCGCCGCTCGCGCTGCATCTGGGGGAGGAGCGCGCTCGAGTGCATGATGGGCCCCGCCACCATGTGGGGGAAGAACGCCACGAAGAGGGCGAAGTCGACGGGGTCCTGGGCCGGCTCGATCTCGCCTCTGTAGACGTCGACGATATAGCTGATGCTCTGGAAGGTGTAGAAGGAAATCCCCACCGGAAGGACGACGTCGAGGTGGAAGAGGAGCGGCGGCTGGCCGAGAGCCCCGAGAAGGGCGCTGGCCGAGGCGACGAAGAAGTTGCAGTACTTGAAGGTGCCGAGGAAGACGAGGTTGATCGCAACGCTCGTGGAGACCCAGCCCTTGGCCCTGGGGGTCCCGCGGGAGCGCGCGATGGCGTTTCCCAGGAACCAGTCGGTGGTGCTCGACAAGAGAAGCAGCCCCAGGAAGCGCCAATCCCAGCAGGCATAGAAGAAGTAGCTCGCCACCAGCAGAAGAAGGTTCTGCCCCCGGCGACGCAAGAGGGCGTAGCTCGCCAGAACGAAGGCAAAGAAGACCCAGAATTGCAGTGTGTTGAAGAGCATCGGCGCGGCGTCGCGGCAGGCGCTGGCGGCCGCGAGTCTATGTCCAGGGTGGAACGGGCGTCAACGAGGGCAAGCCGACGGGCCTTATGATGGTTGCTTGGGTTCGAAAGCCTCGACGTCGCGTCTCCGTTCCGTCCTGGGCCCATTGGTGCTCCTCCTCGGGGGTCTGGGCGTCGCGCTCTTGATCCTGGAGGTCTTCCTCAGGGTTCTGAATCCTTTCGGAGAGCGGATCCGCGGAGACCAGATCGTCCTCCCCACCAACGTCCACCGAACGATCCAGAACACCAATTTTCCGCGGATCGACAAGCAGATCGTCGTTTCCACCAACTCCCTCGGCTTTCGCGGCCCCGGACCGCCTGCCGACCTCGCGTCGGCCCTGACCCTCCTGGCGGTGGGCGGGAGCACCACAGAATCGCTCTACATCTCCGACGGCAAGACGTGGCCCGAGATCGTGGGGCGGGAGCTCGCTTCCCGTTTCAACCCTCTTTGGATGAACAACGCGGGCCTCGACGGCCACTCCTCCTTCGGTCATCGCCTTCTCCTCGACCAGCGTATCGCGCGCCTCAAGCCCAAGGTGGTTCTCTTTCTGGTGGGAATCAACGACGTTGGGCGCGACGACCTCAAGGCGGTGGATGCAGCCGTTGTGGCCGGGGGGGGTGGGGGCTTTTGGAGCGCCGGGTTGGCCTGGGCCGCGGAGCGGAGCGCGGTCGTTTCGACCGGGCTCAACCTGCTGCGCTACCGGGAGGCGCGCAAACTCAACCGAGTCCACAAGAACATCGAGGTCAAGTGGGCCCGCATCCTGACCCCCGACCGCGAGCGATCGCGGGCGCTCATCAAGCTCCACCAGCAACGCTACGTGCCCGCCTACGCTTCGCGAATCGCGGCTCTCGTGGCGCGTTGCCGCGCTCTGGGGATCGAGCCTGTCTTGGTCACCCAGCCGGCCCTCTACGGCAACGTCGTGGATCCCGAGACGAAGGTCTTCCTGGGAACCCTCGAGGTAGACGCGGAGCAGCAGCTCCATGGCGGTCTCGCCTGGAATCTCCTCGAACTCTACAACGACGTGCTCCGCGCCGAGGGGCGCCGCAGGGGCGTCCTGGTCATCGACCTCGCCCGGGAGCTTCCCAAGGACTCGAGCCTCTTCTACGACTTCGTCCACTTCAACAACGAGGGTTCGGCCGCCGTGGCTCGCATCGTGACGCAGCACCTCTGCCCCTACCTCGCCTCCCGCTTCCCTGCCTACGTGACCGCGGAGTGCCCAGCTACAATGGCGCCGTGAGGACGATCGACGACTCCGCCATCGCGAAGGCCGGAGCCATCCGCCGCAGGAGCGAGTACGACTACACCCTCTTCGAGTACCTTCGGAGTGCCAAGATCGTGGCGGCGATCGAGCGGGGGGGCGTAAAGGTCCACGGGCGAGTGCTGGACAACGGCTGCGGACCCGGCGGCACGGCCCTCTCCCTGGCCGAGGAAGCGGCCTTTGTCGTGGGCCTCGACCTCGACGCGCGCTTTCGGGGAGCAGGAATCCGCTTCGCCGGCGAGAAGGGACTCGCCAACGCCGCCTTCGTTCAAGGGGACGGCTCGCGCCTCCCTTTCCCCGATGCGTCTTTCGACCTGGTGCTGTCCCATTCGGTGATCGAGCACGTGACCGAGGCCGAAAGATACTTTCGCGAGTGCTTCCGCGTCCTCCGGCCGGGGGGCGGCCTTTATCTCTCGACGCAGCCCTACCTCTCTTTGACCGGCTGCCACCTCCCCCGCTTGAGGATTCCTGTGCCCGTCCACCTCCTTATCGGTCGCCGCGGTGCGCTCGCGGTGTTCCGAGTCTTGGCTCGCCACGCTCCGTGGGTCCTTCGCGACCCGCGCGAGTCCAACACCTGGATCCTCCTAGCGGAGCAGGGAAAGCCAATCCCCGACAGCCTGGCGCAGCGAGTGACGGTGCGGCGAGTGACGCAATGGGCCGAGGACGCCGGCTTTCGCCTGATCCGTCAGGACCTCCACCTGACGGGCTTCTTCCGGCGTTTCATCCCCGGCCCCCTTCGGCGGGCCCTCGCGCGAACACCCTGGGTGCAGGATGTGATGATCGGCCATATCGAGTGCGCTCTCAGCAAGCCGTGACGCAAGGCCGGTCGCTCCTCGCCCTCGTCTTCCTCGTGACCCTTCCGCTGGTCACGCCGAAGATCCGCGCCTCCGACGAGATCGAGTACTTCTCCTACCTCCCGTCGCTGCTCTTCGATCACGATCTCGAATTCGGAAACGAGTACCAGTATTTCTACGAGCACAACCCCAAGAGCCTGGAGCTCTTCCGAGGAACGTTCCTGGAGAAACGCGAGCCCGAAACCGGGCGCCACATCAACTTCGGCCCGATCGGTTCGGCGCTCGTGTGGTCGCCGTTCTATCTGCTGGCCCACGCAATCGTGGTCGTCGCGCGGGTCTTTGGGGCGGCGGTGCCGGCGAATGGCCTCGCAGCGCCTTACGTGGCTGCGGTCTGCTACGCGTCGGCTTTGTACGGCTTCCTCGGCCTCCTGTTGATCCACGACGCGCTCCGACGCTTTGCCCGCGTCGCCGAGCCGGCGGCGAGCTGGACGGTGGTGGCACTGTGGCTCGCGACGCCCGCCTTCTATTACATGACCGTCGCTCCCGGCTTCTCACACGCGCCGTCGCTCTTCGCCGTGTCGTTGCTTCTCTGGCTCTGGCTGCGCGCGCGTGCCGAGGGCGGGGACTCGATCGGCGTCTGGGCGGGCATCGGAGCGGCGGCGGGGCTTGCCGGTCTCGTGCGAGAGCAGGACGCTCTCTTCATCGTGGCTCCCGCAACGTGGCTCCTGGGCGAAACGCTGCGACGGCGGGACTGGCGCCACGGCGCCGGGCGCTTCCTGGCTTTGGGCCTCACGGCGGCGGTCGTCTTCGTCCCACAGCTCTTCGTCTATCGGATCCTGACCGGGGCCTTCCATCCGTCGCGCATGGTGAGCGGCAAGCTCGACTACACGAGTCCCCATTTTCTCGAGGTCCTCTTCGATCCGGGACACGGACTGTTCGTCTGGAGCCCGCTTCTGCTCGTCGGCACGGGGGGCCTTCTTTGGGCTGTGGCACGTGGTCGCGACGGCGTCGCCGCCCTTCTCGGCCTCGCGTTTCTTCTCCAGGCATGGATCAACGGCGCCCTTTACACTTGGACGCAAGGCGGCGCCTTCGGCTCGCGGCGCTTCGTCGCGGCGACGGCGGTCTTTGCGTGGGGTCTCGCGTGGGTCGTATCGGCGCTCACGACCGCGCTGGGGCGCCGTTGGGCTGCCGGCCTGCTATGCGTCTTCGTGTGGTGGAACGGCTCCCTCATGGTCCAGTTCGGCCTGAAGCTGATGGATCGCCAGCGCCTCGACTGGCCACGCGTCGCGATCAACCAGTTCGTCGAAGTCCCTCCTCGTCTCGGGAGGGTCGGCTGGCTGCTGGTCACCGATCGGGAACGCCTGGCCCGGGAAGGTGTCGCTCCGTGAAGATCCTGCTCGTCACCGAGGTTTATCCCCCGCGCGCTGGCGGCGCCGGTTGGTCGACTCGAGCCCTCGCACTGGGCTTGCGCGGGGCGGGCCACGATGTCGGCATCGTCACCACGAGCGCCGGCCCCACCGAGATGGACGGCCTCCGGGTCGCCCGTCTCGATGCACGCCGCGGCCGGAAGCGCTTCGCGGTCCCTCGTGCGTTCGCGGCTCATCTGGCCAGTGACCGCGAGAGCGTGCTTCACGCACAACACTCCCTCTCGGCGCTTGCGTGCCTTGGGAAGGGCCGAGCGGGTCGAATCGCGGTGACCGTTCGTGACCACTGGCCCGTCTGCTTCTGGTCGACGCGGATCAGTCGCGGTGCCCTCTGTCCGAGCTGCGGCCTCCTTCCCATGACGCGGTGCGTGACCGGTCACGTGCCGGCGCGAGACCCGATCTCCTGGGGCGCCATCCCGTACATGCGGTGGGATCTCGCCGCCAAGCGCCGCGCCCTCGGCCGCGCCGGGGCGACCTTGGCGGTGTCCGATGCCATCGGCGAGGAGCTTCGCGCGGCGGGAATCCCGCGGGTCGAGGTCATTCCCAATATCGTCGATGCCGATGAGGCACGCGCCGTGGCCGCGGCCGCACCCTCGTTCGATCTCCCGAAGCGCTTCCTGCTCTTCGTCGGGAAGCTGGAAGAGAACAAGGGAGCGCGACTGCTCATTCCCGCCGTGGCGGCCGCCAGGACGGGGCTTCCTCTCGTCGTTCTCGGAGAAGGTTCCCTTGCGCACGCCTTGAAGTTCGACGCCGCGTCGGCCGGCATCACGATCTTCCTCCGCGGATGGGCGCATCGCGAGGACGTGCTTCGGACCATGGGCCGGGCCACCGCCATCGTCTTTCCATCCCTATGGCCAGAGCCGTTGTCGCGAGTCCTTCTCGAAGCTCTCGCCCTGGGCACACCAGTGGTGGCCATGGCGACAGGGGGCACCCGCGAGATCCTCTCCACCCCCGACAGTGGTCTCGTGACGGAGGATCTCGGGGATCTTGGATCAGCGCTTGGACGCCTCGTGGGAGATCGGGCGCTGCGCAACCGAATCGTCGAAGGCGCACGGGGGAGGGCGCAAGCGTTCTCGCCCGAGGTCCTCATCCCGAAGTACGAGACCGTCTACCGACGTCTCGGGGGATAGGACTCTAGAGCGCGTTGGCGAGCTGGCGTGCGAAGGCGTCCCACTGGGCGACGAGACCGGTGACTGCGAGCGCGCCGAACAGCGCCAAGCCGAGAGCGCGGCGCCATCCGGCTTTCGCCCAAAGGTCCGCAATCACCTGACCCGCCCCAAGACAGACGAGAGGAGCCACGAAGAGCGCCTCGTGGGGGTGCTGGAAGAAGAGAGGAAGCTTGGCGCGGCCCAACAGAAGCAGAACGTACGAGCCAGCCCAGGCCGCGAGAAAGGCCTGCCCGCGGCCGCGTCGGATCAGGAGACCGACGCCGACGGCGCCGAGGAGCGCCCAGAGGCCGGGGAAGAATCGCCGGATCGAAACCACGACGGTGTCGATGAACCCCGCCGGCGCGGCGTCTCCCGAGGCCACGACGGCGCCCCCCGAAGCCTTGAACTGGACGACGTCGATGACGAGTCCCAGAAAATCCCTGTAGTAGAGGGCGAACGCCAGGAGAGACCCCACGAGCCCGAAACCGAGGATCGCCACGATCCGCCGTGGACGCCTCGTGAAAGCGAAGTCGGCCAGCGCGAGTGACGTAATGAAGACGGGGAGGATCGTCGTGGCGCCGACGTAGGCCAACTCGGCCACAGCGACGAAGGCCGCGGCCGCGAGACCGACGGTCCAGGATTCGATCCGCTCCAACCGTCGGGCCAGCCACGCCAGAAAGGAGATATCCACGGCGTGTCCGAACACCGCCGCCAGATAGACGACCGACAGGTGGTGGCCGTAGATCGGCACGAAGAGGAGCAGCGCCATCCCAAGAGGCGAGGCCCCGAGAGTCGACGCGAGGGAGGCAAGCGCCACGATGGGAACGACGGACCACGCCGCGTCGGCCAGCTTCACCGCGGTGACCAGATCGTCGTAGCCCAGGCGGGTGAGGGCGAAGGGGGCGTGGAATGCGGGCGTGTAGGGAAAGGCGTAGCGACGACCGGCGATCTCCCGCGACCAGACGCCGTGCCTCAGGATGTACTTGGACGGAGACCGCAGGAAATCGAGACCCGCGTTCCGCACGACCTGCGCGAGTTGCACGTGGCTGCGGAGATCAGGGTAGTAGAAATCGGGATGGTTGAGAGCGAGGGCTCTCATGAGAAAGGCCGCCAGCCCCAGAGCGACGACGTGTCGGACGGCGGGCGCGGGGGCCCGACCCCGAGCCACTAGCCATCGGCCTATCGCCGCGCCCGCCAGTCCCAGAACCGCCAGCCATTCGGGGAGCCAGGTCAGCAGGCGGTGGACCAGCCACGGATCGGCCCGGAGCCCCAGGGCCGTGACCACCGCCAGGGGCGCCGTCACGCCCGCCGAGGCGAGAGCCCCCCACCCAGCGACTCGCAGAACGAGAAACGTCACGAGGACGAGGAAGACGCCACGCCACTGGGCGCTGCCACGCAAGCGCACACGCGCACCGCTCCCCGCGTCGAGCCGCAGCCAGTCGAAGTGGGCGCCACGCGGGTCGGTATCCCCGGCATCGACGCGGAATCCAAATCGGATGAGCGTTTCGGGGAGAACGCCCAAGGACGCGTACCGCTCGTCGAACGCGCGCCGTAGGGAGAAGTGATCGACGGTGCGCCCGTTGAGCGTGACCTCGGCCTCCCCCGGATCCGGGAAGTGGCGCGCCAGGCGATAGGCCACGTCGACGGGGCCCCCCTCGACGGTGAGGGGAAGCTCGATGGTGGCGCTGCGCGTCGACCATTGCGTGGCGACGCGGTCGTAGATTTCGTATTCGGGCAGAAAGCCGGTCAGATATGGTGCGTCTCCCGGGCCGAGGTTGAAATGGACTTGGAGCGGTCCCGAAGCCCCGAGGAGCGCCGCGAGTGCCGGCGGAGCGCCCAGGGCCGCGGCAAGAAGAATGTCGCGAACGAGGGGAGGGCCTTTCACGGACGGAGATAGAGCCAGAACGTCGGGTGATGCGATCCAGGGAAGGGAGAGCCGGCCACCACCTCTCCCGAGAGCAGGGGCTCGAGGCGCCGGCGCCATCCCTGCTCGTCCTTCTCCGCGATGCGGACCATCGGCGCATATCGGGGCTCTTGCGCGGCGACGAGCCTCCAGAAGTCCGCGTAGTTCGGGACAACGATCGCCGCGGGACCGACGCTCGGCATGGGCCCGCTATCGTACACGCGGATCGGGGCTTGGTCTCCCGTGAGAAAGCGGAGGACGTCCCCGTCGTCGGCGCTCGCGAGAAGGGCCGTGGGTACGAGGATCGGTGCGTCCGGAGCCAGCGACCCGCGCGCTCGAGCGGCCCCGAGGGTTTCACCGAGCCGACTCGCAACGGCGCCACCGCGTCGCCAGACCGCGGGCGACTCGTACATCTGAACGAAATAGGTCCAGGCATTGAACGCCAGCACGGCGGACGCAAGGGCCGCCGTCACGAACGTTCTCGTGGTCCCCTCGAACACGGTCACGGCGCCCAGGGCGGCGATCGCGTAGACCGCAGGCGCGGCCTCGAGAATGCGAAGAGCCGTCGGGGCATCTGCGCTCAGAATGCCCGGAAGCAGTCCCGCGACGAACCAGATCGCCATGAATCGAGCATCGCGGTTCCGAAGTGTGCGCGCGACGACGAGGGCACCGATGGCCGCAAAGACCCCAGAGACTGGATCGAGAAGGGGTGCGCCCGGGAGATGGTGGCGGCCGTTCCAATCCCCTTCCACGTTGAAGGCGCCCAAATAGCGAAACATGTTCCGGGCGAGGATGCGAGGGAAGTAGTCCCCAAGGGCGCTATCGCCGTTCCAAAGAGCAACCTCCTGGGTCCGTGCGAAAAAGGCTCCCGGGTCGAGGCGGGCGGCGCTGAGCAGGGACGCTGCGGCAACCGCGGCAACCGTGGCAGTCAGGAAGCCTCCGATCGCGATTCGGCGCCGCGCCATGGCATCCCTTCGATCGGCGGTCCAGAGAGCGTCGACGATCATGACCGCAGCCACGAGCGCAAGCGCCCGAGACGTCTGGGCGCCGTACTGCGCCAAGCCGATGGCGAGACCGGCGCCGGCGAAGTATCGAGCCCCTCCGCGCTGCAGCGCTCGTCGCAAGAGACCGTAGGCGGGAAGCGCCAAGAGCGTCGGGAAAACGTAGGGCATGGCGAATCGGCTGATCGCCACGTGCCAGCTCGAGGTCGCCAAGGCGAACGCGGCCAGCAGCGCCACTCCACTCCCATAGGGAGGCCGGAGGAAGGCCCAGAGCAGGGGAACGGCTAGAGCACCGGCCACAGCGGAAACCAGGCGCAGGGTGAGGGCCGAAGCGCCCCAATGGCCGAAGACCCAGGCCAGGGCGTACATATACGCTGCCGGTTGGCTTACCGGTGGTGGCACGAAGACGGGACGGTACGTCGGGTCGCGGAGAATCTGGAGGGCGACGAGGCCGTGTCGCGCTTCATCGCGGAAGAGCGAGAAAGGGACGTCTTCGAGGGCGTAGACGCGAAAGGCGAAGGCGAGAGCGACAAGGGCTGCCACAACGAGGGCTTCTCCCCGCGGCGAGAGCCCCTCGACCGGCTGCTGACACGGAGTCGTGACGAGAAGCGCCGCGGTCGTGGCGCCGACGATCAGGAGGGCCACGGCTGCCACGGGGCCGCCAAGAGAGAGAACGACCTGGCCAGCGAGAGCCAGCGCTACAGCTGCTCCGACGCCGGCGCCTCGGAGACCGCCCCGATCGAAAACTTCGACAGTGCGCGTGCCCCACCGCCGACGCCGCAGGTGGCTGCTGAGAACGAGCGCCGCGATACACGCCGTGAGCGCCGGCAGAAGCGCAACGGTAGCCTCCCGCGCGAAGGCGATACCGCCGGAAAGGGCAACCGCCGCCGCGAGCGGAGCCGCTTGGGTCCAGCGATTTCGGTGTCGCGATATTCCGAAGAGCAAGAGCACCGTCGCGAGAATGAGCGCGGTTGTCCTGAGAGGCGGCCACGCAAGACCTCTTTCATCTTCGAGCTCGAGCTCCACCCAGTCGACCTGGACGCCCAGACGGCGGCTGTCCTTTTGGAACGTTTCACTCTGGAGCGAGAGCGTCCAATCTCCGGCGCCGGCCTCTCGCCCGTCCACGGTCCAAACGGCTTCGACAAGCTCGGCGGTGGGCGACAGGCGCGCGAGGGGACGACCGTTGAGCGCGAGGTCGAGAACCGGAGCCGGGGCGCCTTCGGGGCGGGGCGCCGCAACCCGCATCCGAAGCCGTGATCGGCCTGCGCCGACGATCTGACCGGCGTCGTGGAAGATAAGCCCTGAGGCGTCGTCGGTCCAGCGCCACGTCGCTTGTCGAAAGCGCTGCGGGGGGCCGAACCCATCGACGTAGGGAGCGTCGGCGCCGCCCAGGTCGACTCGATAGGTCCACGGAACCTGATAGGCGGCGACTGTGAGGAGCGCTGCGATGCCGACGGCCAGAACTCTCGCGATTTCACTGCTCCAAAGGGGTAAGGATAACATGCGCTCTCGATGAGCGTCGGTCGGCAGCGGGGTCTGCTCCTCGCCATTCTCGTGTCGGCCGTCGTGATTGCCACGCGCGAGGCGGAGTTCTACGCCGTTGCCTACGACCGCTTCCATCTCCCGGCCTTCGACGGCCACGTGTACGTCGCAATGGCGGAGCGACCGAGCTTCTTCACCGTGGCCCCCTGGGGCTACCGGGTGTTGAATCCGTGGCTCGCTCGGCTCTTCACCTTCCCCTTGCGGGACCACGTGCCCGCGTTCTTCTGGTCCACCGTCCTGGGGCTCGCTTTCGGTGGCGTCCTGCTCTTCCTCTACCTTCGCCGCCTGGGACACTCTGTGGCGTCGGCACTTCTCGGGATCACGCTGTACGGTGTGTCAGGACCGGTGGGGGAGGCCGTCCGCTACCAGTTCCTGGCCGAGCCGCTGACGTTCCTTCTGGAAATGGCTCTGCTCCTTTCCCTCGAGGTTGGAGCGCCGCTTTCGCTGGTCGCGCTGGTTGCGGTTCTCGGCGTTCTTTCCAAAGAGTTCTTCCTCTTGCTCCTTCCACTGATCTTCATCATCCGACGCCAGCGCGCCTGCATGACGCAGGCGCTTCGGGACACGGTTCTCGTGGCGATGCCAGCGCTTGCGATCTTTGTCGCCCTCCGCTGGTCCTGGACGCCGCACATCCATCCACCCCTTCCGTCGCTCACCATGGGAACACTCGACGTGGCCATCGCCCGCTTCGGCGAATCCTGGCCGGGATGGCGCGGGGCCGCGCTGCTGATGGGGCTGACCCCCCTCGCCGTCCTGGGCGCTGTCCGGGAGAAGGGCCGGCGTCTCGCGGCTCGCGGGGCCTACCTCTTCCTGGCGACCCTCGCCTCTCCCTTCGTCAACCCTGTTACGTTTCTGTCGGTCGACATCGACCGTCTCTTGCTCTACGCCCTCCCGGCCGTGATTCCCCTTGCCTTCGCGGCTCTCGACGGGCTCGTACTGCCCAGTGAAGCGATCGGGGCCTTGGCGTTTCCCCGATGGCTCCCGCGACTTTGCCTGACTCTCACGGCCGTGGCGATCGCGCTGCCCCTCGGCATCGCCGACTCGTACCGGCGCGTCGATCTACAGGGGACACGTGACGCTACTGTGATGCTGGCCGTCTTCCGCGAGAGCCTCGAGACCGCCGAGAAGATCGAGGACGGCGACGCTTTCGAGTTCGACCCGGCCTCGGGGCGCTACGGCCAAGGACTCACGGAGCCCTTCGACCTCTCCCAGGCTCGGAGAGTACGTTGGTTCCTGCGAGAGGGATGGGGGCCCCTTGCGGCGAGACGGGGAGGCGACGTCGTGATGACGTCGCGCGAAGCCTGTCTCCTGCTCCCTTGTTTCCGATCCCGCAACCTCGATGCCGTCCTGACTCTGGACGCGCCAGAGGTCACGCGCCTCGGCGTGAAGGTGAACGGTCGCCCCGTGGCAGATATCCTCGTCGGCCCCGAGGCGCGGCAGTTCCATGTGGGGATTCCCGCCGACGTCCTCTTCCGGGGCGACAACACGCTCACGTTCCGAGGCGCCGACTCCGACACTCCTCTCGTTCGTCTCCGACGATTCACCATTCGCGGGAGATGAGTGGGGCGCGGAGGAGAAGCGGTCTTCGGCGCCACGGCACTGGCGGCGTCCCTCGCCATCTTCGTCCCGTGGCTGGGATTCGACGCCCGACTCGAGCCCCGGAAGAGCGCCCTCAACGACTACTGGA
>JBGPYB010000250.1:0-4708 GCA_041493035.1 Vicinamibacteria bacterium
CGACTGGTCCCCGGACGGCAGCGATCTGGCCGTCGTTCGTAGCGCCGGCCAAGCATGGCAGACTTGGCCGGTCAAGCAGCGCCTCGAATTCCCGATCGGGAAGGTCCTCTTCGAGACCGACGGAGGCACGATCGCATGGCCCCGCGTCTCCCCGCGGGGGGACCCCGTCGCCTTCTTGTCCCCCGAGGGCATTTCGGTCGTCGATCGGGCCGGGGAAATGAGGACGCTCGCCCCCGCGACGTGGTGCATGGGGCTCACATGGTCGCCGACGGGGGACGAAGTCTGGTACACGGAGGTCGGCCCGTCGCCGGCCCTGCTCCAGGCAGTCACGCTCGCCGGACGGCGGAGGTTGCTGGACCACTTCTCCGGCGCCACGACCCTCGGAGACGTGTCGCGGGACGGCAGGGCCCTCCTGACGTTGGGAACGTGGAACCTCGGGCTCGCGGGGCGGCGCGCCGGCGAAACGCGAGAGCGGGATCTTTCCTGGTTCGACGGCAGCCGGATGATCAACATGTCCGCGGACGGGGAGCTGCTCCTGTTTACGGAGCAGGGGGACGGAGTGGGCGGCTCGCCCGTGGCCTACCTGCGGAAGACCGACGGCTCCTCGCCGCCCGTCCGCCTCGGAGAAGGGTTCGCCACCAGGCTGTCATCCGATGGCAACTGGGTGCTGGTGAACAGAGATACGCCCGGTCAACTCGTTCTGCTCTCGACGGGATCCGGCCAGCCCAAGATCCTGGACATCGGCAAGATAGAACACAACTGGTCGACGTTCTCTGGGGATGGGAAGCAGGTCGTCCTCATTGGCTGCGAGCCCGGCCGCCGCAACCGCAGCTGGATATTGGAGATCGCGGGCGGGCCGCCGCGTTCCGTGACTCCCGAAGGCGTGATCGGCATGCCCGCGCCGGACAAGCAGTCGTTGCTCGCCTCGGATGCCGACCGGCGCCTCAGCCTCTACCCCGTGGGAGGGGGGGAGCCTCGGCCGGTTCCGGGCCCTCCGGAACCCGGCATGGGAAGCGCCTGGGCCGCGGACGGGCATTCGATATTCGTCACCGAGAGACGCGGGCCGGCGGCCCTCGTCTTCAGACGGGACCTGACGACCGGCCGCCGCGAGCCATGGGCCACGATCGAGCCCGCCGACCCCGCGGGTGTGCTGCTCGTGAACCCGGATCTGACTGCTGACGGAAAGTCGTACGTCTACTCCTACGCGCGCCACCTCAGCAGCCTCTACCTGATCGAAGGGCTGAAGTGAGCGCGTCGTGTCGCCTTTTCGTCCTCCTTCCCGCCCTCCTGCTGGTCGGCAGTGGCACCGCCCTCGCCCAGAAGATCACCGGCGAGGTGCGCGGGACGGTCAGCGACGCGAGCGGCGCGATCGTGCCGAAGGCATTCGTGACGATGACGAACCGGCAGACCGGGTACACCGCGCAACGCGCTGTCGACGCCAAGGGAGAGTTCGTCTTCCCACTCCTGCAACCCGGCGACTATCGGTTGGAGGTCGCAGCGGACGGCTTCAAGAAGCACGTCAGGGAGCTGGTGGTGCGCGCGTTGGAGACCAGGAGCGTGCCGGTTCGGTTCGAGGTGGGTGCGATCGCGGAGGAGGTCGTCGTCACCGTCGCGGCCGACCAGGTCAACGTGTCGAACGGCGGCGTGGCCCAGCGCCTCCCGAAAGAGCTGCTGGCCGATTTCCCCAACCTCAATCGCTACGGCTTCGCCAACGCGTCGCTCCTGCCCGCGGTAAGTCAGGTCGCCGGCCGGCCTGAGACCATCGACGCATCGGTCGCGGGCAACCCCACGGACCGCAACTCGTTCTACATCGACGGGGCCGACGTGACGGATCCCTGGAGAAGTTGGTCGAACCGGCAGCCCGTCGTCGACGCGTTCGAGGAGATCGTCGTGAGCACGGCGGGAGCCACGCCCGACACCGGCTCCAACTTCGGCGGGACCTACAACGCGATCCTGAAGGCGGGGACCAACACGTTTCACGGAGGCGCCTGGTACTTCTTCCGCGACAAGGCTCTGAACGCCAACTCGTGGCAGAACAACACCAGCGCGCTTCCCAAGCCCGACGACGCTTTGAAGTACTGGGGGGCCCAGGTCGGAGGGCCGATCCTCAAGGACAAGCTGTTCTTCTTCGTCACGGCGCACCGCGAGACGGACCAGCAGTCGTTCTCCGTCACGGGCCACAAGGGACCGACGGCGGCCATGGCCCAGGGTGATTTCTCCGCCGTCCCGTTCACGATCTACGATCCCGACACCCATCAGCCCTTCCCCGGCAACGTCATCCCCCCGAGCAAGCTCGATCCCGTCGCGTTGGCCTTCTGGAAGAGGTACGGGTTCGTCGTGCGGGCTTACGGCGACACCCACGACTTCCAGTTCGTCAACCCGCGCAGGGTGTGGAACTTCAACGGGCGGCTGGACTACGACATCAGCGAGAGACATCGGCTGAATGTGACCGGCTACTACTTCGATGCCAGGGCGACGTCCCCGGACCGCCGCACCGGGGGCGTGGGCGAGACCTACGGCCCCGACACCTTCGGCACGGAGGTGTCCGACTACCCGCAGACCGTCGTGAGCGTGAAGCACACCTGGACCGTCAAGCCCAACCTGTTCATCGAGACCCACGGCGCCTACTCGTCCATGCCGGAGCAGGTGCACCTCAACAACGCCGGTCTCGGGACCACGCTCGAGAGCCTCGGGGCGAACGACCCCCTGCCTCGTTCGGATGCTCCCGAATTCCTGCCCACGATGGTCATCGGTCCGTGGGGAAGTCCGGAGGGACAGCTCACCTTCAACGGCTGGACGACGGATTTCAGGATCCACAATCTCACCTTCGGCACCAGCGCGTTCTGGGTTGCAGGATCGCACAACGTGAAGGTCGGGGCGGAATTCCAGGGCGGCAAATACCGGGAGGTGGCGCCGGCGAAGCCTAGCGGGCTGTCGTTTACCGGCAATGCGTCCTCCAATTTCACGGATACGAATCACTTCGCCTACGGCTTCGCCGACTTTCTGCTGGGCCGCTTCGAGGCGTACGAGGTCGACGACCAGAACGACATCTCCCTATCGTCATGGAACCTGGCCGGGTACGTCATGGACCAGTGGCGAGTGACCCCGCGTCTGACCATCACGCCCGGCCTCCGCTACGAGCTCACCAGCCAGATCTCCGAGAAGAATGGCCATCTGACGGTGTATCGGCCAGGTCTCCAGTCGACGCTATTGCCAAACGCGCCTCCCGGCGTCGTGATCGCCGGCGATGCCGGGCTTCCAGACGCTCTCGTGAACAAGGGTTGGGGGCGCCTCGGCCCCCGTTTCAACGCGGCGTACGACCTGACCGGAGACGGCCGGACGGCGATCCGGGGTTCCGCCGGTTTGTACTACGGCCGCGACGTGCTGGACCTCTACCGGACTGCCTTCGCGGGGAGGCCGCCCTTCACGAGCGCGAGCGTATTCGCGCTCCGCGGCCGGCTGTCGAATCCCTGGCTGACGAGCCAGTTCCTGACCTACAGCGCGCCGCCGCTCCCCTTCGTGGACCAGGACCCGGCCCATTTCGACTGGGCGTCAGCGGCCCCGCTCACTTCCATCAGCGGCCTGGACCCGGCCTATCACCTCGCCTCATCCTGGCAGTGGAACGTCGCCCTCGAACGGGAGTTCTTCAAAGGAATCCGGCTCGAGCTGGGCTACCAGGGGAACCGCTCCACCGACCAGCCGACAGGAATCCCGACGAACCTCGCCGTGTTCGCGCCCGGTGCGAACGACTCGGAAGCCAGCATACAGCAGCGTCGTCCGAACCCGTTGTTCGGCGATCCCCTGTACTCAACCGAAAACAAGGGCCGGACCCGATACGACCAGCTCCTGCTCGTCACCCGCGTCCGTCGCGGGGGGCTTTTCGGTCAGTTGAGCTATGCCTACACCCACACGCGCCGGAACTTCAACGGCGACTTTGCCGGGCTCAACAGGGACTTCAACAGCGGGATCACCTTCCCGGGGGCGCCCACTCTCGCCCTCGATACGCAGAACAACCACACCATCGCCGGCTTCTTCGTGTGGGAGCTGCCGATCCTGCGGAACGACAAGAGCGCCGTCGGCACGGTACTGGGCGGGTGGTCGGTCGCCGGAAACGGCACCTGGAGCTTCCTCAACAAGGGCGGAACCGTCTATCTCGGGTACGACGGAAACGCTGACGGCTATGGTCCCGACCTTGCGACCGCGGTCTCACCCGTCAACTACCCAAAGACCCCCCTTCAGGGCCAAGGCGACCTGCTCTACCAGTGGTTCGACCCTTCGGCCTTCGCCTATCCCGGCGGCGCGACGAGCAAGGTGTTCAGCCCCGTCGTCAGCTATGCGGGAGCGGGCGTGCTCGATACGCTCCCCTCGTCCTGGAACGTCGACGCGTCCCTCCTGAAGACCTTCAGGCTGCACGGAGACGCGCGGCTTCAATTGCGCTTCGAGTGCTACAACCTCTTCAACCACGCGAACCTCAACTGGCCCATCGCCGTCCTCACCGACCTCAACTTCGGGAAGATCAAGGGCAAGTACGGCGACGGACGACGAGTACAACTGGGAGCGCGGCTGCAGTTCTAGCGTCTCGGTCAGGCCCGGCCTCTACTGTGCAGCTTCCTGTGCCGCTGAGCATTGAGTCCTTCTGTTGCAATTCCCTGGAAGTCACGCTATAAAAGAGGCTTCCTGGGTATCTGACTGCGCGGTGCCAGGCTCG
>JBGPYB010000231.1:0-5761 GCA_041493035.1 Vicinamibacteria bacterium
AGGCTCCTCCCCGAGCAGGGCGGCCAGGACGCGCGCGGCGCTTCGACCTGGGAACGCTTGCTTCCCGGCGAGAAGCTCGTAGAGAACGGCCCCCAGGGAGAAGACGTCCGCGCGTCCGTCCACGGCCTCGCCGAGCGCCTGCTCCGGAGCCATGTACGCCAGCGTCCCTACGAGACCGGCGTCGCTCGGGGCCACTCGGTCGCGGCTCCACGTGGAATCGGAGTTTCCGGGGAGCGGCTGGCGTTTCGCAAGACCGAAGTCCAGGACCTTGACGCGTCCGCCGCCGGTCACCATCACGTTGGACGGCTTGAGGTCGCGGTGAACGATCCCACCGGCGTGGGCCTCGGCTAGAGCGTCGGCGACCTGAGTCACCCAATCGACCACCTGATCGAGGGTGACGCCGTCGCGGCCCGCCGCCGAGGCAAGGGTCTCCCCTGGGACGTACTCCATCGCGATGAACCGGACGGTGTGGCCGTCGGCTTCCGCCTCGGCGACCTCGTATACCACGGCGATGCTCGGATGGCTAAGCGCGGAGGCCGCGCGGGCCTCGCGAAGGAGCCGGTCGCCGGTCTCCTGCCCCTCGGCGTCCGGCCGGATCATCTTCAGCGCGACGCGGCGCTGAAGCCGCAGATCCTCGGCGAGGTAGACGGAGCCCATGCCGCCTTCCCCCAGGCGCTCAACGACTCGGTAGTGGGAAACGGTCTCGCCGATCACGCGAGGCTATTATCCGCCCCGCGGCGATCAGTGGCCGAAAAGCACCCCGAAGAAGTCCCCCGCCTTCCACGTCGGACGCTGGGGCGTCTCGGCCACGCGATAGGCGATGAGCAGATAGAGGCGAGCGATCCTGGCGCTCTCGGCGAAGTCCATCGGCTGCGACATGTCGTCCTGTGGCGAATGGTAGCGCGCCTGGAGCCAGCCCCGGAGGAGTTCCCCACCGCTGACTGCCGGGTCAGCGCTCTTGAGACCGGGCGACAGCATGATCGCGGGGACGCCCTTCTTCACGAAGGGGAAGTGATCGCTCCGGATGAAGATGACCTCCTCGGGGAACGGATCGGGGGCCAACTCGAGGCCGACGCGCGACGCCATCTCCGCCACGACCTCACCGAGGGACGAATGCTCCCCTCCGAACGCCACGACGTCGTGGAGCGGGTAGAGGGTCAGGAACATGTCCATGTTGAGGTTCGCCACGATGGACCCGCCGGGGACGGTCGAGTGGTTGACGAAGTATTCGGCACCGAGCAGGCCCTTCTCTTCCCCCGTCACCGCGGCGAAGAGGATGGACCGTCGCGGATGTCGAGGGAGGTGGGTCAAGGCCTGGGCGATCTCGAGAAGCGCGGCGCTGCCCGAAGCGTTGTCGTAGGCGCCGTTGTAGATGGAGTCGCCGTTTTTTGCGGGGCCGATCCCCAGATGATCCAGATGGGCCGAGAGCACCACGTATTCCTTGGAGAGGTCGGGATCCGAGCCGCGCAGCACGCCGAGGACGTTGGGGCTAAGAAGAGACGCCTGGCGGCTGGACCCCGTGAGGTGCACCTCGACGGGCAAAGGCATGCTGGCGAGTCGGCCTCCCCGCGCCGCCTCGAAGACGGCGTCGAGGGAGCGCGGGGCCCCTTCGAAGAGGGCCTTGGCCCCCGACGGAGACAGAACGGCGGTAGCGGCGAGGCCGGGAGGAATCCCATCGGGAACCCCCGCCTCGTTCACCCAGGCCATGACCGGAAGCCCCGCCCTCTCCGCCAGTCTGGCGAACGGAAGTCGCTTCTCTTCTTCGGGAGTGCCGAGACGAAGGACCGCCACGGCCCCGTGGGCGGCCGCCAACTCGCTCTTGAGCTGCACCGAGCTGTAGTAGGCGTGAGCGTCCGTCGGCAAAGATGCGGGCGCTCCCGCGAGAATCGCAGCGATCCTCCCCTTCAGGTCGACACCGGCGTAGTCGTCGTACTGGAACTCGGGGGCCGAGACGCCGAAGCCCACGTAAACGACGGGGCCGGACACGTCGGTGCTGTCGCGCAGGAGGTTCGGCCAGGGGACGAAGTCGGTGCCCGACGTCAGCGGAACCACGCGGCCTTCACGGCGCAGCTCGAGTACGCTCGTGCCGGAGACGCTCTCGGCTTGCCGCAGCGGGACCGATTGGAAGAAGGTGCCACCGTCCCCCGCGGGTTCGAGGCCGAGAGCGGCAAACTGAGCGGCGACATAGCGGGCCGCGATTTCGTGGCCGCGCGTCCCCGTTCCGCGTCCCTCGAGGAGATCGTCGGCCAGGAAGCGAACGTGGGCTTCGAGAGCGGCCGGACGCACCGCGCCCAAAGCGGCGGCGGCCGGATCGCCCGCGGCGACGGCGAGAGGAGCCACGCAGGCTACAGAAAAAGGCAGCACGAGGAGTGAATGGCGCATGCGCGCCGAGTGTCCGAGAGAGAGCCGGCACTGTCAAGCTTAGAATGGCGGAGTGAGCCGCGGAGAGAGCAGGAGCCGGGAGGGGTGGTGGGTGCCGTTTCTCGCTGGCGTCGTCGCCGGCGGTGCCGGCCTGGTTCTCGCCAAGGCGTTCGCACCGAGGCAGGCACTCGACCCGAGTCTCTTCAGTGGCCGAGGACCGAATCCGAAGATTCCGCCGGCGGTCGTGGTTCCGGGAATCCTGGGGAGCGAGCTACTCCGCCCTGATGGGACACAGGTGTGGCTCAACGCGGGGAACGCTCTAGGCCATCACGATCTGGCCCTGCCTGTCAGCGCCCCCGTCGACGCGGCCGAGGAGGCCCTGCGGCCGGGCGGCCTCCTTGGAACAGCCGCCGTCCTGCCGCGCGTCTTCGGCTTCACCGAGTACGCCGACCTCCTGGACCTGCTCCGGGGAACCGGGCTCGCCCACCACGTGTTCACCTACGACTGGCGGCACGATCTGGTGGCCTCGGCTCGACGACTCGGCGTGGCCCTGGATGCGTTGGCAGAATCGAGCGGCGATCCAGCCGCGCGATTCAATGTCATCGGCCACAGCATGGGCGGACTCGTGGCGCGCTACTACCTGCGCTTCGGCGACGCGGAGCACGACTCCCCCGTGACGTGGGCGGGGGCGCGGCGCATTCGAAACCTCGTCCTCGTCGCGACCCCGAGCGGCGGTAGCATCGCGTCCCTCGACGCGGTCCTGAACGGCAACCGCGTCGGGCTGTCATACACAACCCTCGCGGCCTCGGTGATCGCCACGATGCCGTCGATCTACCAACTGCTTCCGCCGGCCGGCGTGGGGGCGCTTCTCGACCACAAGGGCGAGCCGCTCCACCTGGACCTCCACGACCCAGGGACCTGGGAACGCCTCGGCTGGGGACCGTTCGCTCCGCCGAGCGCGTCGCGCCAGAGACTCGAGGCCGACGCGGCCGACGACGCTTCGGCCCGCGCGCACCTCGCGGCGGCTCTGGCTCGAGCGCGCGACTTTCACCTGGCCCTCACCCGCCCCGTGCCGAGCCCCTGTCCCGTGCGCGTCGTGGCGCTCGGAGGGGACTGCCTCCCCACGCTGGCCCGCGCCCTGGTCCCCGAGAAACGCGGGGTCACGCCGCGATTCGAACCCTGGACCCGAGCCGAGAGCGCCGCGATGATGGAGCCTGGGGACGGCCGCGTGACCCGCGCCAGCGTCCTGGCGGCCCACCTGCCGGAGGCGGAAACCTCCGACATGGGTTCGGGAGTTGCCGAGTTGAGTCAAGCCTTCTTCGGTTGCGCCGATCACCACGGAATCTACGGCGAGCCCACGTTCCAGAGCGTCCTTCTCCGGGCTCTGCTGCGTCCCGCCCGCCGATCCGCTAACATGTGACCGGCCCTTTGGGCCGAGGCGCACTCCGCCGACTCTAGCGACAGGGAGACGACATGCGGGAGTCAGGGACCTTCTTCGGCTCGACCATCGGGAAGAAGGTCGTGATGGGCGTGACCGGGATCGCCCTCTTCGGATTCGTGCTGGGGCACATGGCCGGGAACCTCCAGCTCTACCTGGGCCCCGAGGCGCTCAACACCTACAGCGAGTCTCTGCGCGAAGTGGGCCACGGCATGGGTCTCTGGGTGGCCCGGGCTGGGCTTCTCGCGGCCGTGGGGCTCCACATCTGGGCCGCCACCTCCCTCACGCTTGCCAGCATCAAGGCGCGGCCTGTGGGCTATCGCGCGAGCCGGCACCGCGAGTCGACGTACGCGTCACGGACCATGCGATGGAGCGGGCCTATCCTGCTTCTCTTCGTCGTCTACCACCTTCTTCATTTCACGTTTGGAACGGTTCACGGAAGCTTCATCCCCGGTGACGTCTACCACAATGTCGTCGCGGGGTTTCAGGTCTGGCCGGTGTCGGCGTTTTACATGGTCGCCATGATCACCCTCGGCTTCCACTTGTGGCACGGCGTCTGGAGCATGCTCCAGTCGCTCGGTCTTTCCCACCCACGATGGAACACATTCCGCCGCGCGTTCGCAACGGTCTTTACTGTGGTGGTGATCGGCGGAAACCTCTCCTTCCCGATCGCCGTTCTCGCCGGATGGGTTCGGGAGTAGCGGGACATGGAACTGAACGCCAACACACCCTCGGGCCCGATCGAGAAGAAGTGGGAGAAGCACCGCTTCGACATGAAGCTGGTGAATCCCGCCAACAAACGGAAGTACACGGTGATCATGGTGGGGTCGGGGCTGGCCGGCGCCTCGGGCGCCGCCGCCATGGCCGAACTGGGCTACAACGTCCTCTGCTTCTGCTACCAGGACAGCCCTCGCCGGGCCCACTCCATCGCCGCCCAGGGCGGAATCAACGCGGCCAAGAACTATCAAAACGACGGCGACAGCGTCTTCCGCCTCTTCTACGACACCGTGAAGGGGGGAGACTTCCGGGCCCGAGAGGCGAACGTCTATCGTCTCGCCGAGACGTCGGTGAAGATCATCGATCAGTGCGTCGCCCAGGGCGTCCCCTTCGCCCGAGAGTACGGCGGCCTCCTGGCGAATCGCTCCTTCGGCGGGGCGCAAGTGTCCCGGACCTTCTATGCTCGCGGGCAGACGGGGCAGCAGCTTCTGCTGGGGGCCTACTCGGCTCTCGAGCGCCAGATCGGCCTTGGCAAGGTGACGATGTTCCCGCGCCACGAGATGCTCGAGGTGATCGTCGTCGACGGAAGCGCCCGCGGCATCGTCACACGGGACATGGTGACGGGTGTCATCCAGTCGTGGACGGCCGATGCTGTCTGTCTCGCTACGGGCGGATACGGAAACGTCTTCTACCTCGCGACCTACGCCAAGGGGTGCAACGCCACGGCGATCTGGCGGGCGTACAAGAAGGGCGCCGCGTTCGCCAACCCCTGCTACACCCAGATCCATCCGACCTGCATCCCCGTCACCGGCGACCACCAATCGAAGCTCACCCTCATGAGCGAATCGCTCCGCAACGACGGGCGCATCTGGGTTCCGAAGAAGAAGGGGGACACCCGGCCCCCGGGCCAGATTCCAGAGGACCAGCGCGACTACTACCTCGAGCGGAAGTACCCGAGCTTCGGCAACCTCGCCCCGCGGGACATCGCGTCGCGGGCGGCGAAGCATGTCTGCGACGACGGGCGCGGCGTGGGCGCCACGGGCCTCGGGGTCTACCTCGACTTCGCCGACGCCCTGGGACGTCTCGGCGAAGACACGATACGGGAGAAGTACGGCAACCTCTTCGAGATGTACGAGCGCATCACCGACGAGAACCCGTACAAGGTCCCCATGCGCATCTACCCGGCGAGCCACTACACCATGGGCGGCCTCTGGGTGGACTACAACCTCATGAGCACGATCCCCG
>JBGPYB010000039.1:0-31113 GCA_041493035.1 Vicinamibacteria bacterium
CGCCATGAGGGAGAAGTTGTCGAGGCTGAAGCCGAGGAGGTACATCATCCCGAAGGTGCCGAGGAGAGACAGCGGCACGGCGATGCTGGGGATCACCGTGGCCCAGACGTTGCGCAGGAAGAGGAAGATGACCAGGACCACCAGGCCGATGGTGAGGGCGAGGGTGAACTGGATGTCGTGGACCGAGGCGCGGATCGTCTGTGTGGGGTCGGCGGCGATCTTGATCCTGATCGAGGGAGGTATCGAAGCCCGAAGCTCAGGCAGAAGGGCCTTTATCTGATCTGACGTGGCTATGACGTTGGCGCCGGGTTGCCGGAAGATGACGAGAATGACCGCGGGCTTGTTGTCGGACAGCCCGGACGCCCTCACGTCCTCGACCGATTCGAAGACGTTCCCGACGTCGCCAAGTCGCACAGGAGCGCCGTTGCGGTAGGCGATGATGAGGGACCGGTAGTCGTCGGCTTTCAGGAGCTGATCGTTGCCCTTGAGGACGAACGACAGTCGCTCCCCGGAGAGCTCCCCCTTGGGCATGTTGATGCTGGCGGCCCGGAGAGCCGCTCGGACGTCCTCGAGGCTCAGGCCGCGGCTGGCCAGCACCATGGGGTTGACCTGGACACGCACGGCCGGCCGCGCTCCGCCGCCCACGAAGACCTGGCCGACTCCCTCCACCTGGGCGATCTTCTGGGAGAGGATCGTGTCGGCGACGTCGAAGACCTGGCTCTGGTCGAGCTCGGTGGACGTGAGGGCCAGGAGGAGGATGGGCGCGTCCGCGGGGTTGACGCGGCGATAGTTCGGGCTGTTGGGAAGGTTCGCCGGCAGCTGGCCTCGCGCGGCGTTGATGGCCGCCTGGACGTCTCTCGAGGCCGCGTCGATGCTGCGCCCCAGGTCGAACTGCAAGGTGACCGTGGTCTGGCCGAGCTGGCTCGTCGACGTCATCTCGGTGATGCCGGCGATGCGTCCGAACTGGCGCTCGAGGGGCGTCGCCACCGCCGAAGCCATGGTCTCCGGACTCGCCCCGGGAAGGCCCGCATTGACGGAGATGGTCGGGAACTCCACCTGCGGCAGCGCCGCGACCGGCAACAGCCCGTAAGCCAGCGCGCCGGCCATGAGGACCGCGAGGCTCAGGAGCGACGTGGCGATGGGACGCCGGATGAACGGCCCGGAAATGTTCATGCCGGGCCCGCCGCCGCGGGTTCGGGCTTGTCGAGCGGGTTGCCGATCTTGAAGCGGGAGAGGCGCCGGGCCAGGCGATCGAAAGCCAGGTAGACCACTGGCGTCGTGTACAGGGTCAGGATCTGGCTCAGGATCAGGCCGCCCACGATGCTGATTCCCAGGGGCCGCCGCAGCTCGCTCCCCGTCCCGCCGCCCAGGGCGAGGGGAAGGCCCGCCAGGAGCGCCGCCATCGTCGTCATCATGATGGGGCGGAAGCGCAGCAGGCAGGCCTGGTAGATCGAATCCTCAGGCGGCTTCCCCTCGGTGCGCTCGGCATCGAGAGCGAAGTCGATCATCATGATTGCGTTCTTCTTGACGATCCCGATGAGGAGGATGATGCCGATGAGGGCGATGACGCTGAACTCCGTCCGGCAGAGGAGGAGAGCCAGGAGCGCACCGACGCCCGCCGACGGCAGGGTCGAGAGAATCGTCACGGGATGGATGTAGCTCTCGTACAGGACGCCGAGGACGATGTAGACCGTCACGAGGGCGGCGAGGATCAGCCAGATCTCGCTCGAGAGCGACCGCTGGAACGCGGCCGCCGTTCCCTGGAAGTTTGCGCGGATGCTCGCCGGAAGACCGATCTCGCTCTCCACCTCGCGTATGGCTCGCGTGGCGTGGCCGAGGGAGACCCCCGGGGCGAGGTTGAAGGAAAGCGTCACGGCGGGGAACTGCCCCTGATGGTTGACCACCAGCGTCGTGGGTCCCGTCTCGAAGTGGGTGAAGGCGCTGAGCGGGACCTGCTTCCCGTCGGCAGCGTGGACGTAGATGTCCTTCAGGGCCTCGGGGCTTCGCTGGAAGTGGGGATCGACCTCGAGGACCACGTGGTATTGGTTGAGCTGGGTGAAGATCGTCGACACCTGGCGCTGGCCGAAGGCGTCGTAGAGCGTGTCGCCGATGGCCTGGATCGGGACCCCGAGACGGCTGGCGGTGTCCCGGTCGATGAGCAGGTTGGCCTCGAGCCCTCCGTTCTGCTGGTCGCTCGCCACGTCCCGCAGCTCCGGCCGCGCCTTCAGCTTCTCCACGAGGCGGGGCGTCCAGTCGGCCAGCTCAGCGGCGCTCGCGTCCTCGAGGGTGTACTGGAACTGGGTGCGGCTGACCCGGCTCTCCACGGTCAGGTCCTGGACCGGCTGCATGTAGAGGGTGATGCCGTCGACCCTCGCGAGCTCCGGCTGGAGGCGGCGGATGATGTCCGAGGCCATCGCGTTACGCTCTTCGCGGGGCTTCAGCGTGATCTGGATGCGCCCGCTGTTCGGTGTGGTGTTGATGCCGTCAACGCCGATGAACGACGAGAGGCCCGCAACGTCGGGGTCCTTCAGGACGACGCGCGCCAGGGCCTGCTGGCGCTCGCTCATGGCGGCGAACGAAATGGTTCCAGGAGCCTCCGACACACCCAGGATCACGCCTGTGTCCTGGACGGGGAAGAAGCCCTTCGGGACGACGACATAGAGCCCGAGGGTCACCGCAAGGGTGGCCACCGTCACGACGAGGGTGGCGGTCTGATGCTTCAGGACCCACCGGAGCGTCTCTGCGTACTTCCGTATCACCGCTTCGAAGGCTTCCTCGGAAGCGCGGTAGAAGCGTCCGCGCCGGATCTGGTGCTTGGGGCGGAGCAGTTTGGCGCACATCATCGGCGTGAGGGTGAGGGAAACCACGGCCGATACCAGAATCGTCACGCTCAGCGTCACCGCGAACTCGCGGAAGAGGCGGCCCACGATGTCTCCCATGAAGAGCAGCGGGATGAGGACCGCGATGAGGGATACCGTGAGGGAGACGATGGTGAAGCCGATCTGCCCCGAGCCCTTGAGGGCCGCCTCGAGGGGCGAGTCGCCTTCCTCCACGAAACGGTCGATGTTTTCGATCATGACGATGGCGTCGTCGACCACGAACCCCGTCGAGATGGTGAGGGCCATGAGGGAGAGGTTGTTCAAGCTGTACCCGAGCAGGTACATGACACCGAAGGTGCCCACCAGGCTCAAGGGCACCGCCACGCTCGGAATCACCGTGGCCGAGAAGGTACGGAGGAAGAGGAAGATCACCATGACGACGAGGACCACGGTGAGCGTCAGCTCGAACTGAACGTCGCTCACCGAGGCGCGGATCGTCTCGGTGCGGTCGGCCAGCACCTGGACCTTCACCGATGCGGGGAGAGCCGACTGGAGCGCGGGCATGAGGGCCTTGATCCGGTCGACGACGCCGATGATATTGGCCCCCGGCTGGCGCTGGATGTTGACGATGACCGCGGGCCGATCGTTCATCCAGGCCGCCTGCTTGACGTTCTCGGCGCTGTCGATGACGGTCGCGACGTCGCTGAGGCGCACCGGGGCGCCGTCCCGATAGGCCACGATGACCGGCTTGTACCCGTCGCTCGACAGGAGCTGATCGTTCGCGCCGATGGTGAAGGACTGCCGCGCGCCGTCGATGGACCCTTTCGCGAGGTTGACGTTGGCCTGGCCGAGGGCCGTCCGCAGATCCTCGAGACTCAAGCCGTAGGAGGCGAGGGCGGTGGGATTCGCCTGAATGCGAACCGCGGGCTTCTGCCCACCGCCGATCGAGACCATCCCGACTCCCGGGAGCTGGGAGACCTTCTGGGCCAGGGTCGTGTCGGCCAGGTCCTCGACCTTGGAGAGGGGAAGGACGTCCGAGGTGAGGCCCAGTGTGAGGATCGGAGAGTCGGCGGGGTTCACCTTGTTGTAGATAGGCGGGTTGGGAAGGTCGCGGGGCAGATACGTCCCCGCCGCGTTGATGGCCGCTTGCACCTGCTGCTCGGCCACATCGATGTTCTGGTCGAGGTTGAACTGGAGGGTGATCACCGAGCTGCCGAAGGAGCTGGACGACGTCATCTGGCTGAGCCCGGGGACCTGTCCGAACTGTCGCTCGAGAGGAGCCGTGACCGACGAGGCCATCACTTCCGGGCCCGCGCCGGGGTAGAAGGTGGACACCTGGATCGTCGGGTAGTCGACCTGCGGGAGGGCCGAGACGGGGAGCTGGGTGTAGGCCACGAGGCCCACGAGCAGCAGGCCGATCATCAACAGTGACGTGGCGACCGGCCGCAGGATGAAGAGGCGCGACGGGTTCATGACGGAGCGCCCGACGCTGCGGCCACGGGCGTGCCGGCGGCGGGACGAACCTCCACGTGGCTCCCTGCCTGGACCTTCTCGTGGCCGTCGGTCACCACCTGCTCGCCCGGGGCGACGCCGTCTTCAATTGCCGTGAAGCCCCCTTGCGAAAGCCCGACCTTGAGGGGACGCACCTCGATGGTCTTGTCGGGCTTGACGACGTAGGCGAAGACGCCCTGGGATCCGCGCTGCACCGCGGCCTGGGGCACCATCGTCTGGTCCTTTCTCGTCTCGACCAGGAGACGGACGTTGACGAATTGGTTGGGCCAGAGCGCGCGGTCCTTGTTGTCGAACAGGGCCTTGAGCCGCGCCGTCCCGGTGGTCGTGTCGATCTGGTTGTCGATCGTGAGGAGCGTTCCGGTCGCGAGCTTCGTCTGATCGTCGCGGCTCCAGGCTTCGACGGGCAGGCTCTCCGCCTTCATGTGCTTCATCACTGTCTGGAGGCTGTCCTCGGGCAGGGTGAAGATGACCGCGATGGGCTCGACCTGCGTGAGCACCAGGAGGCCGCCCGGGTCCGAGGCCCTCACCACATTCCCGACGTCCACGAGGCGCAGCCCGACTCTTCCGCTGACGGGAGCCGTGATCCGGCAGTAGGCGAGTTGCAGTTGGGCGTTGTCGATCTGCGCCTGGTCCGCTCGGGCCGCGGCCTCGAGCTGGTGTACGAGCGAATGCTGCGTGTCGAGCTGTTGCTGGGGGAGGATTCCTTGCGAAAACAGGTCCTCGTCGCGCTGGAGGGTTCGGCGTTCGTCGGACAGCCGGGCTTCGTCCCGGTTGAGGTTGGCCTGGGCCTGGCGCAGCGTGACCTCGAAGGGACGCGGATCGATCACGACGAGGAGGTCCCCCTGACGGACCTCCTGCCCTTCGCGGAAAGCGATCTCGACGACCTGCCCATCGACGCGGCCCTTGATCGTCACCGTGTTGGACGCGGTGATGGTGCCGAGACCCGTCATGTAGACCGGCAGATCGCGCCGTTCTGCGACGGCGACGGCCACGGGAACGGGAGGCCCACCGCCGGTCTTCCCACCCGTTTGGCTCGGCTGGGCTCCTCGCCCCCGGCCGGCGAAGATCCAGCCGGCGCAGACGAGCAGTGCCAGCCCGGCGATGAGGAGCGCGAGCCGATTCCGGGGCTTCGATGAAACGACCGGCTCGGGCTCGGCGTGGAACGGTGCGGGCTCACTCATGGGTTCAGTCTCTCCTGTTTCGTCGCGGGGCCCGCAGGGCCCAGAAGAGCAGCGTGAGCCAAGGAAGGCCACGCGTCAATCGCGTTCACGAGGTTTTGCAAAGTGCCCTATACTCTCGACAATCCAAGGAGAAGAGACCCGATGCCCGCACCGCCCGCTGGCAAGCTCCCGAAGGACTACGACAGGCTCCCGGTCCCGCAGCCGCAGGCCTCGAGCGTGCGCAAGCGCGACCCGAAGATGCTCGCAATCATCGATCCGGGGAAGTGCTTCGGCCGCGGGTGCGAATACTGCGTGGCCGTCTGCCCCGTCCCGGACTGCATTACCCTCACCACCGATCCTGCTGCGCCGGAGCTGGACGTCTGCACCGTGAACCTCGACACTTGCATCGGCTGCATGGCGTGCGAGAAGTGGTGCCCCGATGACTACGACGCCATCCGCATGCTCCCCTTCGCCATGGTTTCCAAGGACCGGGTCGCCTACGAGACGGCGACCTTTAGTGCCGACCTTCCGGTCAAGAAGATCGGGGGCTGAAAGAGCCCGTTCCGCCCGCTTGAGCCATAAGTACCATGGCCACCCTTCGGGTCTCGTTCGATAATGTTCCTTGTTGATTGACCTCGGAGGACGCCCATGAGTGACTACGTTTCCTCGATCCTCGCCGACGTAAGAGCCAAGAATCCCGCCGAGCCCGAGTTCCACCAGGCCGTTCAGGAGGTGGCGGAGTCCCTTGCCCTCGTCCTCGAGCGTCACCCCGAATACCGTCACGCCAAGATCCTCGAGAGGACCATCGAGCCGGAGCGCGTGGTGATGTTCCGCGTGCCGTGGCTGGACGACCAGGGGCGGGTCCAGATCAATCGTGGCTTCCGGATCGAGATGAGCAGCGCGATCGGCCCGTACAAGGGCGGCCTGCGCTTTCACCCGTCGGTCAACCTCGGCATCCTGAAGTTCCTGGCGTTCGAGCAGGTCTTCAAGAACTCACTGACGACCCTCCCCATGGGGGGCGGAAAGGGTGGCTCCGACTTCGACCCCAAGGGGAAGAGCGACAACGAGGTCATGCGCTTCTGCCAGAGCTTCATGACCGAGCTGGCGCGCCACATCGGACCGAACACGGACGTCCCGGCGGGGGACATCGGCGTCGGAGGGCGCGAGATCGGCTACCTCTTCGGCCAGTACAAGCGCATTCGAAACGAGTTCACGGGCGTCTTGACGGGGAAGGGGCTTCACTGGGGAGGCTCCCTCATCAGGCCCGAGGCCACCGGGTACGGCTGCGTCTACTTCGCGTCGGAGATGCTGGCGACTCGCAAGCAGAGCCTGGAAGACAAGGTCTGCCTCGTCTCCGGCAGCGGCAACGTGGCGCAGTACACCGTCGAGAAAATCCTGGATTTCGGCGGCAAGGTGGTGACGCTCTCGGACTCCGCCGGCTACGTCTACGACGAGGCGGGGATCGACCGGGAGCGTCTCGCCTTCGTGATGGACCTGAAGAACACCCGCCGCGGTCGCATCAAGGAATACGCCGATCGCTACAAGACCGCGATCTACACCCCCATCGACCCCAAGCTGGACCACAACCGGCTCTGGAACCACAAGGCCGACTGCGCCTTCCCGAGCGCGACCCAGAACGAGATCGGCGGCAAGGACGCGGCCAACCTGCTCAGGAACGGCGTTACGGTCGTGGCCGAAGGGGCCAACATGCCGACGAACCTCGACGGCGTCGCTCAGTTCGTGGACGCAGGGATCCTCTACGGCCCCGGCAAGGCCGCCAACGCCGGCGGCGTTGCCGTCTCCGGCCTCGAGATGGCCCAGAACAGCATGCGGTACGGCTGGACCCGAGAGGAGGTCGACAACCGCCTCCACCTCATCATGAAGCAGATCCATCGAGCCTGTGTCGAGACTGCTGAGCGCTTCGGATGCCCGGGGCACTACGTCAACGGCGCCAACATCGCCGGCTTCTTGAAGGTCGCCGACTCGATGATGGACCAGGGACTCGTCTAAACTCTCGGCCGTGACCGATACCACTCCGCCCGCGGGGCGCCCTGCGTTCCGCGGTGGGCGTCCCCAGGATTTCCACGACCTGATGCGCTTCCGCATCATGGACATCCTGCTCGTGGCGAGCCCCTACGACCGCTTCCTCCTGGAGGAGGCGGGGGAGATCAACGAACAGGTGCTCGGGGAGTTCCGCAACCTGGACCTCCATTACAGCCCGGGCTTGACGACGGTCTCCACGGGCGCCGAGGCCCTCGAGCTGGCTCGTCTCCAGCGCCGGTTCAACCTCATCATCGCGACGCCCCACGTCGGCGACATGACCGTGACCGAGCTGGCCCGCCGAGCCCGCGAGGAAGGGCTCGACGTCCCGGTGATCTTGCTCGCCTACGACAGCCGCGACCTCAAGGACTGGCGCGCGGGCGGCTCGGCCATCGAGCGGGCCTTTCTCTGGCAGGGCGACGCGCGGATCCTTCTGGCGATCGTCAAGTACGTCGAAGACAAGCGCAACGCGGATCACGACTCCCAGACCGTGGGCGTCCAGGTGATTCTCCTCGTCGAGGACAGCGTCCCGTACTACTCCTCGTTCCTCCCCGCTATTTACGCCGAACTCCTGCATCACTCGCGCCGGCTCGTCGCCGAGGGCCAGAACCTCTCCCAGAAGATCCTGAGGATGCGCGCCCGCCCGAAGATCCTCCTCTGCAGCTCGTTCGAGGATGCCTTGGCGGCCTTCGAGGCTCACGAGAAGAACATTCTCGGCCTCATCTCCGACATCGAGTTCCCCAAGGAAGGTGCCTGGTCCGCGGAGGCGGGCCTCGAGCTCGCGCGGCGCGTCAGGGCCGAGTGGCCCGACGTGCCCATCGTCCTTCAATCGTCGCGCCCCGAGAACGAAGGGGTCGCGCGGGCGACCGGATCCGAGTTCCTGGTGAAGGGCTCTCCCACCCTCATCAACGACCTTCGCGACTTCATGCTCGAGAACTTCGGGTTCGGGGATTTCGTGTTCCGCCTTCCGGACGGCGCGGAGGTGGACCGCGCCGAAGATCTGCGCGACCTGGAGGAAAAGCTCCTCACGGTTCCCGCGGAGAGCATCGCCTTCCACGCCGAGCGCAACCACTTCTCGAAGTGGCTCAAGGCCCGCACTGAATTCGCCCTGGCCCACGAGCTGCGCCCCCGGACGCTCTCGGACTACGAGGGTGTCGAGGGACTGCGGCGCAGCCTGATCGACTCCATCGCCAGCTACCGCCGCAGGCTGAATCAGGCGGTGGTGGCCGATTTCGACCGGGAGACCTTCGACGCAACGGGGGAGTTCTACCGGATCGGCGGTGGCTCGATCGGTGGCAAGGCTCGCGGCCTCGCCTTTGCCCGGATCCTCATCGGCGACTCGGGTCTCGCGCGGCGCTTCGCCGGCGTCGAGGTGTCGGTTCCGTCCACCGTGGTCGTCGGCACCGATGCCTTCGACCGCTTCCTGGACGCCAACGAGCTCCGCGACGTGGCTCTCTCCACCGACGACGATGCCGCGATCCAGTCCCGCTTCCTTGCTGCGGCGTTTCCCGAGGACGCGAGCGAGGACCTGCGCGCGTTCCTGGCCCACGTGCGCCGTCCTCTGGCCGTGCGCTCCTCGAGCCTCCTCGAGGACTCCCAGTACCAGCCCTTCAGCGGCGTCTATCAGACGTTCATGCTCCCGAACAACGACGAGTCTCTCGATGTTCGCCTCGATCACCTCCTGAAGGCCATCAAGCGCGTCTACGCCTCGACGTTCTCCCAGAGCGCCAAGGCCTACCTCCGGGCGACGCCGTACCGCCTCGAGGAAGAGAAGATGGCCATCGTGCTGCAGCGCGTCGTGGGCGCGGCCCACGGCGATCGCTTCTACCCGGACTTCGCGGGTGTCGCACGCTCCCACAACTTCTATCCGACCGAGCCCCTGAAGGCGCAGGATGGCATCGTGGCGGTGGCTCTCGGCCTCGGCAAGACGGTGGTCGAAGGTGGCGCGAGCCTTCGGTTTTGCCCGCGCTATCCGAACCATTTGCTCGAGTTCTCCGCCGTCAGCGACGTCCTCAGGAACTCGCAGCGAGAGTTCTGGGCCCTGCGTCTGTCGTCGCGCTATGGGCCGGAGGGCGAGGCCGCCGAAGGGCGCTTCGACCTGGAATCGGCCGAGGCGGACGGCACGCTCCACGCCGTCGGTTCCACCTACTCGCGAGAGAACGACGCGATCTACGACGGGCTGTCGCGTCCCGGCGTCCGCGTCGTGAGCTTCGCGCCGATCCTCAAGCACGAGACCTTCCCCCTCGCCAGCGTCATCCAGGCCCTCATGGAGATGGGGGAGTGGGGAATGAATGCGCCGGTGGAGATCGAGTTCGCGGTGAACCTCCGGGTGCCGCGCGGCGCTCCCAAGGAGTTCGCGTTTCTCCAGATGCGTCCGCTGGCGCTGTCGCGCGAGGGCGAAGAGCTGGAGCTGGGCGACGAGGAGCCGGCGCGTGTCCTCTGTCGGAGCGCCAACGTCCTGGGGAACGGGCGTATCGACACGATCCACGACCTCGTCGTCGTGGACGCCGATCGCTTCGACCGCGCCCGGAGCGCCGACGCGGCGCAGGAGATCGCCCAGCTCAACGCAGCCCTGTCGGCCGCGAACACTCCCTACCTGCTCGTCGGCGTCGGTCGGTGGGGATCGCGCGATCCGTGGCTCGGCATTCCGGTCACCTGGGACCAGATCTCGGGGGCGCGGGCCATCGTCGAAGCGGGCTTCAAGGATCTCCGTGTGACCCCTTCCCAGGGGAGTCACTTCTTTCAGAACATCGTGTCGTTCAACGTCGGATATTTCACCGTGAACCCAGGTGTCGGCTCGGACGTCGTGGACTGGGTGTGGCTCGCGGCACAGCCGGCCGTGCGGGAGACGTCCTGCGTCCGCCACCTGCGCTTCGCCGACCCGGTCGTCGTCAAGATGAACGGGCGGAAGAACGAAGGCGTGATCCTGAAGGCGTGAACGTCGGAGCCTACTCCGACGGCGCCAGGACCACGTCGCCGCTCGCGGTCCCGCTTGCGGAGACGCTGAAGGGACCGTCATGCTCGACCGACCTTCGCAATAGCGCTACTCTACTGGGGAGAGGGTTCTGAAAATGAAGTACCAAGTCGTCCTGCAGCATTCTGAGGAAGGCGTGGCGGCATCCGTGCCTGGTTTGCCCGGGTGCTGGTCCGAGGGCTCGACTGAGTCTGAAGCCCTCGAGAACATCCGCTCCGCCATCCAGGAGTATCTCGCGGTTGTCAGGGAGCAGACGGCAGGTGCGGACGTTCGCGAGGTCGAGGTCCTGGTGTAGTGCCCAAGCTACCCGGGATTCCCCATCTTAAGGCGGTTCGAGCGCCTGAGAAGGCGGGGTTCCAGGTGGTTCGCGAGAGCAAGCACATCGTCGACAGGTTCATTGGCGTCCTACAGCGTCAACCCTTTGACCCAGTTGTTTGGTGCGCGCATCCCGGCGATGCCACGCATGCCCACATGGTGGATGACCTGTTGCAAAGCGGCCGCTTGAACGGCGCGACGCTGCAAGAGGCTCAGTTACTCCTCGGGCCTCCTTCGGGCAACCTTGGCTCTTCGGAGTGTGCGCTTGCCTATTGGATCGACACGGATCGAGGCTGGCTCTGCCTGGAGGCAAGGGATGGGCGCGTTCTCACCGCTGGTTTCCGGCCGTACGATGACTAGTTACCCTGGCGTGCCCAGGACAATGGGAAGCTGACCGCTCGGCCGAAGTGGCCGTCAGTGGGGCATAGGGATCAGGAGTCGCCGATGATCTCGTCGAGACCATCGAGAACCCTCGAGACCTCTTCCGGCGAGGCCCTCGCGATGCGCTGGCCAATTCGTTCTGCGGCGAGGGTTCGAATCTGGCTGATCTTGATCCACGAGCGCTTCTGCAGGCCACGGGCGCTGGATTCCAGTGTCAGGGGAAAGGCGGCGCGAGGTGCCTGGCTTGTGAGCGCGACGGCTATGACTGTGCCTGATCGCTCGTTGAAAACATCATGGCTGAGCACCAATACCGGCCGCAGCCCGGCTTGCTCCCGGCCGCGGACGGGGTTGAGATCGGCCCAGCGGATTTCGCCCCTCAGTATTCGGGCCAAGTATCCCGGCTTCCAGCGAGTCCCTCTTCAGCAAGGGCGCGCTCTTCGTGTCGGTCCAGTTTGGCGCACTCATTTGCCAGGCGTGTCTTGGCTAGCCGCGCCAGCTTCTCGGCAACGGCACTTTCGATCGCCTGGCTCCGGTTTGCGAAGCGCCGCTTCGAGACGAGCTGGTCCAGTTCACCTAGCAGGCTGGTCTCCAGCGTGATGGCTAGCTTGGTCTTCGCCATTCCGACCTCCAAGTATGACACTACATCATACTCGGTCAATCGCCAGGGAACGCGCGTCTCCGCGGAGGAAGATAGCGAGCCTCGCTGATCTCGATGCCGAATCTGAGGGCGCGGCGACCGGGCCGCGCCCCCAGGAGAATCGAGGTCAGGCCTTCTTCTTCTCCGGCATCGGCAGGACCGAGGCCTTCTCGGACTTTTCTTCCTGCTTCGGTGCCGCGACGGGTTGGTCGAGGACCGGCAGGCCGAGCCCCTTGCGCAGCCGCGAGTCGATCTCGTTGCGGATGTCGGGGTTGTCCTTCAGGAACTGGCGGGCGTTCTCGCGTCCCTGCCCCATCCGCTCGCCGTCGATCGCGTACCACGCTCCCGACTTTTCGATCACCTTGTGGTCGACGCCCAGGTCGAGGAGGTCTCCCTCCTTGCTGATCCCCTCGCCGTACAGGATGTCGAACTCGGCTTCGCGGAAGGGTGGGGCGACCTTGTTCTTCACGACCTTGACCTTGGCCCGGCTCCCGATGACGACGTCCCCTTCCTTCAAGGAAGCAATGCGGCGGATGTCGAGACGTTGGGAGGCGTAGAACTTGAGGGCCCGGCCGCCGGTGGTCGTCTCGGGGCTGCCGAACATGACGCCGATCTTCTCGCGGAGCTGGTTGATGAAGATCAAGCACGTCTTGCTCTTGGACACGACCGACGTCAGCTTGCGGAGGGCCTGGCTCATGAGGCGCGCCTGAAGGCCCATCTGGGCGTCCCCCATCTCCCCTTCGAGCTCGGAGCGCGGGACGAGGGCGGCGACCGAGTCGATGACGAGGACGTCGACGGCCCCGGAGCGGATCAGCACCTCGGTGATCTCGAGGGCCTGCTCGCCGCTGTCGGGCTGCGAGACCAGCAGGTTGTCGGTGTCGACGCCGAGCTTGGCCGCATAGCCGGCGTCCAAGGCGTGCTCGGCGTCGATGAAGGCCGCCATGCCGCCGCGGCGCTGCGCCTCGGCGATGACGTGGAGGGAGAGGGTCGTCTTCCCCGAGGACTCCGGGCCGAAGATCTCGATCACGCGGCCACGCGGGACGCCGCCGACGCCCAGGGCGGCGTCGAGGGAGAGGGAGCCCGTCGGTATGGCCGGGACGTCGACCTTGTCGCGGCTGCCGAGCCGCATGATCGACCCCTTGCCGAACTGCTTATCGATCTGGCTCAGCGCCGCTTCGATGGCCCTCGCCCGTTCGCTACGATCCTCCGTCATGATCACTCCTCTCCTCGCTGCCGAGTCTTCAATTCTGGCCGGGGGGCTCGGCAAGGGTCGCCCCCGACCTGCGGATCCTACCGGCGAGCCCGGCCTCCCGGGGTCCGGAAGTGCCAGAAAAAAAAGAGACGGTCCGATGGATGTCCCATGTCGAGGACGATTCCAGCTCCGTCCTAAGCCTGTAAATAACTGCTCAGCAATTGGTTAGGAGTTCTCCGGTCCGGGCACGACCCTTGATAGAATTCCCCTTGTGGCTGCTCTCTTGGTATGGCTTCTCGCGGCAAAGGCGCTGGCGGTGCCGTTTGTCCCGCAGGAGAAGGACACCTGCGCGGCTGCATCGCTGGCCATGGTCCTTCGCTATTGGAGCGTCGACGTCGCTCCGGACAACATCGCGAAGGCGCTCTTGCAGCCGGAGCTGCACGGCATCCTCGGCTCGCGACTCGAGGCCTTCGCCCGGGAGCGCGGCCTCACGGCCATCGCCTATGCCGGGGACCTCGCTCAGCTCCGCGACTACGTCGCCAAGGGACGCCCGCTGATCGTCGCGTGGAAGATGGGGCGCGACCAGTTCCACAACGTGGTCGTGGTCGGTTCCGACGACGCCAGCGGCCAGGTCTTCGTCAACGACCCGGCCGAGGGCGCCGCGCGTCCTATCGAGGGAGCTCTCTTCGAGAAGCGCTGGGCGGGAGCCGGCCACTGGACACTCCTCGTCCTTCCGGCCGATCGTTGATCGCCGTAGCGCTCGCCGCGTCGATCCTGGCCCAGGCGAGCACCGAGAGCTACGAGGACGCCGTGGCCCGGGGTCTGGCCGCCGGCCGGGCCGGTCATCTCGAAGACGCCCGCGGCGCCTTCGAGACCGCCATCGCCTCGAACCCCGCGCGATCCGAAGCGTGGGTGGAGAGAGGTGGCCTGAGCTTCCTCGAGAAGCGCTACGACGCAGCCGCCCGTGACCTGAAGCAGGCGCTCCATCTACGTGAGGAAGACTACACGCGCGACCTTCTCGCCTCGTCGCTACAGTTGGCTGGGCGTGGCGACGAAGCCCTGGCGGCCTGGAACCCGCTCGGCCGACCTCGTCTCGCGAGCCTCGAGATCACCGGCCTCGTCCACACCCTCGACCGAGTGGCGCGGCGCGAGGTCAGGGTCCCGGAAGGGGAGGTGGTCACCCTCGATCGCGTCCGCGAAGCGCGGCTGCGTCTCCGGGAGCTTGGGATCTTCGACCGTGTGACGGTGCGCCCCGTGCCCCTGGGCGACGGCCGCGCGAACCTCGACGTCGCGCTGATCGAGCGTCACGGCTTCTTCCGCACTCCCGTGGACCTTGCGCTGAACCTCGGCACGAACCTGCTCTTCGAGTGCCTGCGTCCGCGCTACGCGAACATCGCCGGCAGCGGCCTCACAGTCGGTGGTCAATATCGGTGGGAGCAGAACCGTCCCGACCTCTCGGTCTTCATGGACTGGCCGCGCCCATTGGGGCTCGACGCCACGGTTCATCTCGGGGCCTTTCGCGGGCGACAGCTCTACGACGTCGAGGACGGGCCGTTGCTCCGCAAGTCCCACGGCCTCGATCTCAGCCTTCGACACGTGCTGCGAGGGCGCTTCGTAGGCCAGCTCGCCCTCAGGACTCGCGATCGCACCTTCTCCCGCGCCGACCCGGCAGCTCCACCGGGCCGGATCGTGGGCCTCGAGGCTGGCCTGGAGCGGCGCATCCTCGAGACGCCGAGACAGCGCCTCGACGCTTCGGCTCGCGTCCTTGGCACGAGCGATGCCCTCGGCTCCGACCTCGGCTTCGCGCGCGGGCTCGTCGCGGCCTCGTACGGCGTCTCGCTGTCGACCCCCGAAGGAACGCTGCTGGAGCGATCCGTCCTCGCCGCGCAGATGCACTGGGGATCGGGGAGCGCGGGAACTCCCATCGACGAGATGTTCGCGCCGGGAGGGAGCCCCGAGATGGAGCTCCCGCTCCGGGCTCATCGCCAGACGCGTGACGGGACCCTCGGAGTGACACCCCTCGGGCGCTCGTTGGCCCTCGTCAACCTGGAATGGCGCCGCCGGCTCGTGCGTACCCCTTTCGTGCAGGTGGGCTTTGTGACCTTCTGTGATCTGGCATGGATCGGGAAGACGGCCGGCTCTAGTGATATGGATCACTCGTTTCAGGATCTTGGATTGGGGTTGCGGCTGGGTCTTGGTGGCTCCTCGGTGGTCCGTTTTGATTACGGGCATGGCTTGGCCGATGGGAAGGACGCCTTTTTCTTTGGCCTGAATCAGATCTTCTAAGAGTATTTAAAATCAGTCGTTTACATCAACTGTGTCTTTCTTGACACGGTCGAGGGAGGGTCGCGATAGAAAAAATGTGGCGCAGTTTTGAGGTCCCTTTGCTAAGATTCTGGTGTAGGTCGGCTCTTTTAGGGGCCGCTAGGGAGGTGGCGTGAAGACGAAGCGCCCGGCGAGGGTGGCGAAGCGGTCCAAAAAATCGACTCGGAGCCACTCCTCGCGCAACAGGAGGGTCACAACCGGGCGGTCCAGCCGGCGAAGCTCCAAGATCGCGTCTCCCAGGCACAAGACGGCGTCCCCCAAGCATTCGAAGGCCACGGTGAGCCGTGCCCGGGCAGCGACGCCGGCGCGGAGCACCCACGCCTCGGTGGCCCATGGGCGCCGCCTTCGCCACAAGCCTCTTCCATCGCCGATGCCGACGAGACATGTGGCGCCACCCCGGCCCGTGCTGGTGACGCCGGCGCGGTCGATGCCGCCGATGCGCGAGGTACGCAAGGTCGTGGTGCCTTCGTCCCGAGGGCCGCTCGTCATCCCCGAGTTTTCCGAGGCGGGAGTGCTTCTCGCGATCACGTACTCGATCCGCGAGGGTCGCCGCGGGGAGTTCTTCGACCTGATGCGGGAGCTGAAGCCCCTGCTCGGTGGGATCGGCGGCATGGACTGTACGATCTACGAGGATCGCAGTCGGCCGAACTACTTCATGGAAGTGTTCCGGTTCAAGGACGAGGCCGAGTTCACGGCTTTCGACGACAAGTTCCACAAGGACCGGAAGATCGCCGCGGTTTACGCTCTCCTCGACGACATCGTCGAGGCCGAGAAGAGCGACTTCAAGATCTTCGAGCGCCGGCTCTAAGGGCCGGTCGTGACTCCGGACATTGAGCTGAGGGGGCTGCGCCGCCCCCCCCAGACCATGTCGAGCGATGCTCATGCGTCGCGTCTTGCACTCGGGGTCAAGGCTCATCTCGCTTCGCTCGATTTCGCCTTCCCCGAGCTCACGCTCGCTCCGCGCGCGCCTGTCCCCGAACGGGGGTGAATCGTGCTTCGCTCGCAGTTGTAATCTTTTGCTGCTCCTGAACCGCCATCGCTCGTTGCGCCGGGCCGCGCCCCTCAGACTCCCCGCCGCGTTGCGTACCGCCGCTTATCGGCGCCTGACCCGAACGCCCGCTCGCTCCTTGTTGGCCAGGTCCTGCTGATGCCATCGCCGGTGGGGCATGCCCTCGCGGGGCTGACCGTCCACGTTCTCGCGGCGCGAAATCCCACGGACCTGCACGACCGCCGCCGAGCGGCCGTTGCGGTGGCCGCCGCCCTCGCGCCCGACGTCGACCTGCTGTTCTTTCTGGTCGACGGGCGGAACCACCACGACTACGAAACCCACAGCATCGGCTTCGCCTTTTGCGCCGCGCTCGTCGCTTTCGGGGCCGCGCGCGCGTGCAGATGGGCCAGGCCGTTGAACCTCGGCGTGACCGCCGGACTGGCCTGGCTCAGCCACCTCCTCCTCGACTATCTGAACGTGGACACGACGCCCCCCATCGGCATCATGGCTCTCTGGCCCGTGGGCGCCGGCTTCTATAAGTTCCCCTGGCCCCTCTTTCTCGATATTGGGCGTACACTGAACTGGGCGACGGTGCGGCACGATGGCCTCGCCGCGGCTTGGGAGGCGGCGGTATTGACGCCCCTGCTTCTGGGCGTCTGGCGGCTTCGGCAGGGTGGGGGGAATTGAGCATGGCGCGAGGTTTCGAAAGTAAGTCCGTGGCGGACCAGCAGGAGGCGGCGCAGGATCGTCAGCGCCGAGCCAAGGGGAACACCGGCGAGCCCGCCTCGGCCATCAGGCTGAGGAAGCTGGAGCTCGCCCGGGCCGACGTCCTGCGCCAGATGGAGCTGGCCCGCGCCGAACCCCACAAGGAAATGCTGCGGCGGGCACTGGCGGCCCTCGACAAGGACTTGAGCGCGCTCTAGGGCCGACTACTTGTATTCGTAGAAGCCACGACCGCTCTTCCTCCCCAGCCAACCGGCGTCGACCATCCGCTTCAGCAGCGGACAGGGCCGGTACTTCGGATCTCCAAGACCGTCGTGGAGCACCTTCAAGATCGCCAGGCAGACGTCCAGGCCGATGAAGTCGGCGAGGGTGAGCGGTCCCATCGGGTGACTCATGCCGAGCTTCATCACCTGGTCGATGGCTTCCGGCGTCGCCACTCCTTCGTAGACCGCGAAGATCGCCTCGTTGATCATCGGCATCAGGACCCGGTTGCTCACGAAGCCGGGGAAGTCGTTCACCTCCACGGGCGTCTTGCCCATGGCCGTCGCCAACGCCACCACCGATCGAGTGGTCTCGTCGGACGTCGCCTGGCCGCGGATCACTTCGACGAGAGCCATGAGTGGAACGGGGTTCATGAAGTGCATCCCGATGACCTTGTCCGGCCGTTTCGTGGCGGCGGCGAGCTTGGTGATCGAGATCGACGAGGTGTTCGACGCGAGGATCGTGGCCGCGGGCGTCAGTTGATCGAGCTGCCGGAAGGTCGTCGTCTTGAGGTCGAGATCCTCGACGATCGCCTCGACGACCAGCTCCGCCGACGCGACCGCCTCCAGATCGGTTGTGGTCGCGATCCGACCGAGCGCCGCCTCACGCCCGCCCGGAGGGATCTTCCCCTTCTCCGCGAGCTTCGAGAGGCTCTTGTCGATGGTGGCGAGAGCCCGGTCGAGGAACGGCTGCTCCAGGTCCCGTAGGACGACGTCGTGGCCGTTCTGGGCGAAAACCTGCGCGATCCCGTTGCCCATCGTCCCGGCGCCCAGCACGGCGACTTTCACACGAGCTCCACGGCCAGCGCCACGCCGTTGCCGCCGCCGAGGCAGAGTGTCGCGACGCCTTTCGAGAGGCCGCGGTCGCGGAGCGCGTAGAGCAGCGTCGTGAGAACGCGGGCGCCGCTCGCGCCGATGGGATGGCCGAGGGCGACGGCGCCGCCGTGGACGTTGACCTTCGCCGGGTCGAGGCCCAGCTCGCGGCAGACGGCAACACCCTGCACCGCGAAAGCCTCGTTCAGCTCCACGAGGTCGACGCTCGACGCGTTCCAGCCGGTCTTTTCCCAGAGCTTTCGTACCGCATAAACGGGCGCCATCATGACGAGGGAGGGATCGACGCCGGACACGGCCTGCGCGACGACGCGCGCCATTGGTTTCAGGCCCAGGGCTCGGGCCGTCTCGGTCGAGGTCACGACCAGCGCGGCTGCGCCGTCGTTGACACCGGGCGCGTTGCCCGCCGTGACCGTACCGCCTTCCTTGAAAGCCGGCTTCAGTCTGCCCAGGGCCTCCAGCGACGTGTCTTCGCGGGGCGACTCATCAGCGGAGAAGAGCGTTGGCTCGCCCTTCTTCTGCGGAATGGAGACCGGGAGGATCTCGTCCTTGAACTTCCCGGCCTTCGTGGCCGCGATGGCCTTGCGGTGGCTCTCGAGGGCGAAGGCGTCCTGCTCCGCGCGTGTCACGCCGTACTTCTCCGCGACGATCTCGCCGGTACACCCCATGTGGTAGTCGGCGTAGGCATCCCACAGGCCGTCGTGAATCATCGAGTCCACAACCTCACCGTGGCCGAGGCGCATCCCCTCGCGGGCCTTGGGGAGCAGGTAGGGACAGTTCGACATGGACTCCATGCCGCCCGCCACGACGACGTCCGAGTCGCCGGCGGCGATCCCCTGCGAGGCGAGCATCACGGCCTTGAGCCCGGAGCCGCAGACCTTGTTGATCGTGAGGGCCCCGACCTTCGGGGGCAGCCCCGCGTGGATCGCCGCCTGCCGAGCGGGGGCCTGCCCCAGGCCGGCCGAGACGACGTTTCCCAGGATCACCTCGTCGACACGGTCGGGCTCGATCCCGGCGCGGCGCACCGCCTCCTTCACGACCATGGCTCCGAGCTCCGGGGCCGAGAAGCCTTTCAGGGCTCCCAGGAACTTGCCGGTGGGGATCCGCACGGCGGAGAGGATGACGGCGTCACGCATGGCTGTTCTTCATCTCCAGGTAGAGGGCCGCGGCGCTCAGGAAGCGAGCCCGCAGCTCGGCGTCGTCGATGGCGGTCGCGGCGGCTTCGACCTCCGCAGGCAGGGCTCGAGGGACTCGGTGTGGCGCCCTTCGCGGGACCTCCTCGCTCTCGGCCACGGGACCTTGGCTGAAGCCCAGGCGCATCGGAGCGATCTCCGCCGCGAGGCTCCTGAGGCGCGCGATGATCTCGGGCTCCATCCGATGGAGGACCTTCTGCCAGCCCGCGTCGGGAACGCGCACGAGCAACGTCCGCCCGCGCACCGCGAGGATCTCGGTTCGGCGCGCGATTTCCTTGCCGACGGCGTGGGGCCAGGAGGCCCGCAGCAGCGCCAGAGACGCCGCGGGGTCACGACCGAAGAGCTGGGAGGCCAACGAGGCGGATCCGGCGCGACCAAAGGCCATGAGGCTACTCTATGACACGGAGTGACGACGGCCAAGCAACTGGGGCTATACTCGCCACCGTCCGGTCGTTCGGGCTTTCCCATCCCATGAAGTGTCCCAAGTGCAGCGCGAGCTTCGACACCGCTCCCGACGCGGCCGGCATCGTGCTCTGCCCGGGCTGTGGCGCCAAGCTCCGTAGCCGGCCTGCGGCGCAGCCCGCGGACGCGGCCACCCTCGACACGATCCTGGCCGAGGTGCGTGCCGTCAGACACACGCAGGACGAGATCCTCGCGCTCCTGCGTGCCCACCCTCGGGCCGATGCCGAGCACCCTCCGGTGCCTCTCCATGTTGACGAACCCGTCGTCACGCCACGGGCCATTCGGAAGGGAACCCAAAAGACCGTGCTCCTCATCGACGACCAGGACGAGTCGCGCCAGGAGGCTGTGGCGGCTCTCGAGCAGGCTCGCGTGCCCACTCGGGGTCTTGCCACCGGTCCCAAAGGGCTCGAGTCCCTGGCAGCGGAGAGGTGCGACGTCATCGTCCTCGAACTGGCCATCGGCGGCGCAATGGCGGGGAGGGACGTCATCAACATGATCAAGGCGACCATGGAGTGGATCGACATCCCCATCGTTCTCTACACGCGGCTGCCGATCACGACACAGAAGGAAGCGCGCACCGTTCACGGGGCCGACGAGGTGGTGCTCAAGGGCCCGGGCAGCGCCGAAGCACTCGTCGCCCAGGTCATCCAGCTCTTCCGGCACGGGTAGTGGCCTCTCCCGGAGCGCGGCTGATCTTGGCCTCGGAGTCGCCGCGGCGCGCGGCGCTTCTTCGAGCGCTCGGAATCCCATTTCGCGTCGTCGTGTCGGGTGTCGACGAATTGCTGCTGGCTGGGGAAGACGGTGCGGTCGCCGCGGAGCGGCTGGCGAGGCTCAAAGCCCTGGCGGTGACCGAGACGGACGGCCTCCCCGTACTTGGAGCCGATACGGTGGTTCTGTGCGACGGCGCCATCCTCGGGAAGCCCACGTCCGCAGAGGACGCCGCCCGGATGCTGCGCCTCCTCAGCGGTCGAACCCACGAGGTCGTTACCGGCGTCGGCCTCCTTGCGGCCGGCGGCGTGCGCTCGGGGATCGAAACGACTGCCGTTCGCTTCGGAACCCTGACGGAAGCGCAGATCGCCTGGTACGTCTCCACCGGCGAACCCCTCGACAAGGCCGGCGCGTACCACATTGACGGGGCCGCGGCCGCGTTCATCGAGTCTCTCTCGGGCTCTCCCTCCAACGTTGCCGGACTTCCCGTGCGCCTCGTGTTGAATCTCGCAAGAGAGGCCGGGCTGACTCTCGGCCCGCCGTGACCCGCTTTGCGCTCGCCGGGCTTCTCGTTGCCGGCGCGGTCGTCGCACGGGCCGAGGACGATGAGGCGCGTCATGGCCCGTTCGAGTGGCGTGAGCGCTGGCTCCTCGCGCAGCCACGCCTCGTTCTCGCCTCGGTCTCCCCGGACACCCTGGGACGGGGCGTTACTCGTGTCCGAGCGGACTTCGACTGGGGGAACGACCTCGGCTGGCAGCAGCCGGAGCCAGGCGAGTCCTCGACCGACCGACGCTTCCTGGTCGACGGAGAGCACCGGAGCCTCGGGATCGATGTCCGTCGCGGGCTGACCGAGAGACTCGACATCGGCGTGCGGCTGCCGATCGAGTGGCGCGGCGGAGGGATCCTGGACGGCGTCATCGATTGGTTCCACGGCTTCACCCGGCGCCTCGGCCTCCCAGACAACGGTCGGGCCTCCTTTCTGCGCGACCAGCTCCGTGTCGAGGGTGCCCTTCTCTCCGGCGCGCCCCTCGTCTCGGATACACGCGGCGGCACGGGTGTGGGCCGAATCGAAGTGGGAACACGCTGGGCGCTGGCGCCGCCGTCGGCGTCGAGAACGGGACGCCTGGCCCTCGTCACCACGCTCAGCCTGCCGACCGCGACGGGGCCTTTTGCCACGAGCCACGTGGCCCTGGGCGTGCAGCTCGCGGGTGCTCGCCGCGTCGGTGGTTCGGGAGCGCTCTATGGTGGCGTGGGCGGCACCTTCGTTGACGAGCCAAGCCGCGCGTCCATCGAATACGAGACGACGCGGGCTCACGTGTTCGCGGCTTTCGAGCGGCGCTTCGGCCCGCGCTGGAGCGCCGTCGCGCAGTCGAGTGCGGCGAGCCGCCTTGTTCGGAACGTGGCCGACTATCCCGGACTCCAGTGGTATCTGGCCCTGGGCGCGCGCCTCAACCTCGATTCCGGCTACAGCGTCGAGGCGGGCTTCACCGAGAACATCGCGAACCAGCAGGCCACGACCGACTTCGGCGTGCAGGTCGGCGTTTCGCGGCGCTTCGGCCGACGTCAATGATGCTCGGCGGAACGGAAACCACGGAGACACGGAGAGACGACAAGGTCTGGCGGACTCCGTGGGGACGCCCTGGGGCTGGACAGATCGGGGCTGACGAGGCTAGCGCCCGAGGCCGAGGCGGTCGGCGAGGGGACGGGGGAGGCCGGCCTTCAGGATCTTCCCCTGTGTCTCTTCCACGCGGTACGCAATCCGGTGGATGGTCACCACCCGCGATCCGCTGTCGTAGAGAGCGAACGACGCCAGGGGGTTGCCGTCGCGAGGCTGGCCGATCGACCCGGGGTTGATCAGGTACCGGACTCCCCGCTTCAGCTTGAAGCGGAAGGACGGTGCTATGGTCAGGATCGTCGTGATCGAGTCGGGGGACAGGCCGAAGATGACGGGGAAGTGGGAGTGGCCGAAGAAGCAGAGCGGGTAGTCGGTTTGCCTGAAGACGTTGAGCGCCTCGATCTCTCCGAAGATGTACGCGTCCTCGTCGATGGGCGTCCCGTGGGAGATGGCGAAGGCGTCGTCCACGACCGCCGGTCCCTGGGGGAGCGACTTCAGCCAGAGGAGGTTCGACCGCGTGAGCTTGCGGCGCGTCCACATTGCCGCTTCGAGGGCGATGCGGTTGAACAGCTCGCCGTTCTCGATGCCCGAGCAGACTTTGTCGTGGTTCCCCCGGATCCCGACGAGGGGCTTCATGGAGCGGAGCATGTCGACCGTCTGGTTCGGATTGGCCCCGTAGCCCACGAGGTCGCCCAGGAAGACCGCCTTGTCCCAGGGCTTTCGCCGCACGAAGGACATCACGGCGGTGAGCGCTTCCTGGTTGGAGTGGATGTCCGAGAGGATGACGTACTTCATCGATCGACGTCCTCCGCGCCCCCGACGCCGCCGCTACTCACGGCCTTCGCGATCCGGCGCGCCACTTCTTCTGGGCCCCCCGCCTTTGCGTCCACGATCACGTCGGCCAGGCGGTAGGAGGACTCCCGCTCGGCGAACAACGCCCGCATTCTCTCACGATTCGCGGCAAGCGGTCGACTTCCGTCGGGCGGGAGGCGGCTCAGGACCGTGTCGAAATCACACTGAAGCCAGACGACGACGGCGTCCCGCTTCAGGACCTCGCGGGTCTCGGGGTTCGCAAAGGCACCTCCGCCCGTGGCCACCACCACACGCTCTTCGCTCGCAAGCTCCTCGGCCACGCGCCGCTCCTCCCCGCGGAAGAAAGCCTCGCCCCGTTGCGCGAACAGGTCCGCAACAGAAAGGCCCGCAGCGGCTTCGATCCGCGGGTCGATGTCGACGAAGCGCCAGCCGAGGTGTCGCGCCAAGAGCGGACCGACCGTGCTCTTCCCCGCCCCCATGAAGCCGACGAGGACGATGCGCTGCATCTATTTCGCCCCGGCGCCCCGCGCGAGGAAGTCGTAGAACTCGGGGAACGAGACCGAGGCGCACTCGGCTTCTTCGATCTCCGTCTCCCCCTCGGCCCCAAGGGCGGCGATCGCAAGGGCCATGGCGATCCTGTGGTCGCCGTGGGAGCGGACCGCGGCGCCGTGGAGGGGCCGGCCGCCACTCACCACGAGGCCGTCGGGCAGTTCTTGGATGGCGGCTCCCATGCGGGTCAGCCCCTCGGCGAGAGCCGCGATGCGATCGCTCTCCTTCACACGCAACTCCGCTGCTCCCGTGAGCGTGAACTCTCCCTCGGCGAAGGCCGCGGCCACGGCCAGCGCGGGAACCTCGTCGATCAGCCCCGGCACCACCGCCGGCGCCACGACGGTTCCCGTCAGCCGCGAGGAGCGCGCGACGATCCAGCCCACGGGCTCCGGGTCAGACGAGACTAGACCGGTTTCGATCCGGCCGCCCATGGCTCGGAGGATGTCCAGGAATGCGATCCGCTGCGGGTTCAGCAGCACGCCGTCGATCCGCACCTCGGACTCGGGCCGGACCAAGGCGGCGACCACCAGAAAGGCCGCGCTCGACGCATCGCCGGGCACCGTGACAGTTGCCGCGCGGAGTCGCGCTCCGCCCTGTACAGAGACCGAGAGCCCCTGTCGCGCGACCGCGACGCCAAACGCGGGCAGCAGGCGCTCCGTGTGGTCACGGCTCGGGCCGGGCTCGATCACCGTGGTCTGCCCCTCGGCCTGGAGGCCGGCCAGAAGCACCGCCGTCTTGACCTGAGCACTGGCCACCGGCAGCTCCCAGCGGATGCCGTGGAGCGCGCCGCCGTCGATCGTGAGGGGAGGCTTCCCGTCGACGGACGAAGCCGCGGCGCCCATCGCGCGCAACGGGATCGCCACGCGCTCGACGGGGCGGCGGCAGAGGGACTCGTCGCCGGTCAGGACCGTTCGAAACGGCCGTCCAGCGACGACACCGGCGAGCATTCGCAGCGTCGAGCCCGAGTTCCCGGCGTCGAGAGGAGCCACCGGTGCCCGCATGCCGCCCGGGCCTCTACCGCGGAGGCGGACGTCGTTCCCCTGCCGCTCGACGACGACGCCCAACCGTCGCAGGCACTCCAATGTCGAGGCGCAATCGGCCGCGGACGAGAAATTCTCGATCCGCGTTTCCCCCTCGGCGAGAGCCCCGAACAGGGCCAGGCGGTGGGAAATAGACTTGTCTCCCGGCACGACGAAGTGGCCACGAAAGTGTCGAGCCGACGAGAGGCGCATCATGCGGAGCCGGGGATGGTAACACGTGGTCGCCCCTGCAAGTGCCCGGCTGGCCGTAGCTTGACCCTCTTCCGGTCGCATGCTACGGTCCTCGAAATCCCGGCCATGCAGGCCACAGCCCAGCGGACCGTCAAGCTCGACATTGCGAGCCGCTTTGAAATGCTGGACGTGGTCCAGACGGTGCTCAGCCATCTGGCGACCCTCGTCGGCTTCAAGGAGGACGACGTCCATTTCATGACCGTAGCGGTGCGGGAGTCGGTGGTGAACGCCATCAAGCACGGCAATGGCATGGACGAGTCGAAGCGGGTGGCGGTGGAGTTCGTCCTCAGCCCAAGCTCCATCGACGTCGAGGTGGCCGACGAAGGGAAAGGGTTCGATCCGGGCTCGGTCGCCGATCCCGTGGCCCAGGAGAACCTCCTCAAGGCCGACGGCCGCGGGATCTTCTTCATGCGGTCCTTCATGGACACGGTGTCGTACTCGTTCCCGAACGGCCGCGGCACCGTCGTCCGGATGACCAAGAAGCTCGCGTAGCCCGGCGCGTTCTCAGCGCGCCTTGACCTTCAACAGCGTGTCTCCACGGAAGTCGGTTGCCAGGGGGACGGCATCGAGCGACGTCGCGGCGCCCAGTTGGCGGCGCTCGGACGGACCGGCCAGAACCAGGACCGGTTCCTTGCCTGCGGCCTCGGCGATGGCCGCTAGGCCTGCGACCTCGCGGACGTGGCCGTCGTTGTAGTAGTACCCGGCCATCCACGCTGTGCGCCACGCGCCCCAGACAAGGACCTCCCGTCCCTGCGCCGGGATGAACAGGTCACGTCCTGACTGCTGACGCGCCAGGATCGCCGGCGCCGCGGTGGTCAGGAGCACCAGGAACCCGGCGCCGCCCACACGCAGCAGCCGGAAGGCTCCGGCCGGGTCGCGAGACAGCGCGCGGGACGCACCGAGAGCGATGATGAGCGACCACGCCGCTGCGGGCGCCATCAGCATCCAGCTCGGCTCACCAGCGCGCAACAGCAGGACGGGCGTCGTGGCGACGAGGCTGCCCAGCACCAGGCCGACGAGGGCCACGGCCCGTGGTCCCGTTCCGAACGGCAACGCCGTGGCATCGCGTACCAGTTCCGCCGCTCCGCGTCCCATGAGGAGCGCGAGCGGCGCGAGGCAGGGAAGGATGTAGCCCGGGAGCTTGGACCCCGCCGCGGAGAAGAAGACGAGCGGGACGACGAGCCAGAGCAGCACCACCAGATCGGCCTTCGACGTTCGAGGACGCGCGGCGCCGAAGGCGGGGAAGACGAGCCCCGACCACGGGAAGAGTCCCGCAAGGAGCACGGGAAGGTAGTACACGACGGGCCCTGGGTGGTTGTGGACGGTGGAGGTGAAGCGCTGGAGGTTGTGGTTCAGGAGGAAGACGTCCAGGAAGGCCTGTCCCTGGGCTCGATAGATGAGCGCGTACCACGGGCCCGCTACGATCAGGAAGAGCGCGACGCCGCTCGGTGACAGCAGTTTACGGACGAGCCGCCACTCCCGCGTCAGCAGCACGTAGACCGCGATCACGAGGGCCGGCAGCAGCAGGCCGATCGGCCCCTTGGCCAATGCCGCAAGGCCGGCGAAGCCCCACGCCACCGGAATCGCCAGCCGGCCGGCGATCCGCAGGACGGCGAGCGCCGCGAGGCCGATCGCCACGGTGACGAACGCCGCCAACAGCATGTCCATCGAGGCAGCACGGCCGAAGGCGAAAAAGAGGAGCGACGTCGCGAGGATGAAGCCGGCGTGGAGGCCGGCGGCGCGACCGTACAGCCTCGACCCGAAGAGTGCCGTGGCTCCAACGAGGAGGAGGGCCGCGAGGACCGAAGGGAAGCGCGCAGCGGCTTCCCCTTCGCCGAAGAGAGAGAAGGCCGCACCCGCGAGCCAGTAGTAGAGGACGGGCTTCTCGAGCCACGGAACGCCGGCCAGAGTCGGCGTCACCCAATCGCCGCTCCGATGCATTTCCACCGCGACCCGCACGTACCGCGGCTCGTCGGGGCCCAGCAGTGGCACCTCGCCGAGGCGCAGCAAGAGGAGCGCCGCCGTCAGCACCAGCAGCAGGACGCCGGCCAGTAGAGGCGTCGTCGACGGAGCCTCTCCCGAGGGCATGGTTGGAGGCATGGGGAGGCTCATCCTACAATCCATCTTTCGGAAGGAGCAAGGGGTGCACGGGGAGTACGCAGCCGTAGCGGCCGAGGCCGTCCTCAAGGCGGGCGCGATCCAGAAGGCGCGCTACGAGCGGGAGTTCGAGGTTCGCCACAAGGGGGAGATCGACCTCGTCACCGAGGTGGACCGGGCCTGTGAGGACCTCATTCTCGCGACGCTTCGAGCACGCTTCCCGGACCACGACATCGTCACCGAGGAGACGGTGCAGGCCCGGACGGGTTCACGCTACGTCTGGTTCACCGATCCGCTCGACGGGACCACCAACTTCGCCCACGGCTATCCGTTCTTCTGCTCGTCGGTCGCGCTGACGATCGACGGCGAGGTCGTCGCGGGTGCGGTCTACGACCCGCTTCGCGACGAGCTGTTCACCGGCGAGCGCGGCGGCGGAGCCCACGCCAACGGCCGCCGTATTTCGGTCTCCGGGTGCAGCGAGCTGCTCCAGGCGCTCCTCGTCACCGGCTTTCCCTACGACCTGCGCAGCGATCTCCCGGGGAAGCTGCGCCTCTTCAACCGCTTCATGGGCCACGCCCAGGCCATCCGCCGCGACGGCTCGGCGGCGCTCGACCTCTGCTCGCTGGCCGCGGGGCGCATCGACGCCTTCTGGGAGGAACACTTGCAGCCCTGGGACATGCTCGCCGGGGCGCTGTTCGTTGAGGAGGCGGGAGGGAGCGTGTCGAAGTTCGACGGCTCGGCGCTCGGCCTCGAGCCGGGAGACATCGTCGCGAGCAACGGCCGCTTACAGGAGTTGATGCTGGACGTGGTGCGCGAAGCGAGCGAAGAGACGGCGCCGCGCGTCTGACCGACGATCGCACGAGCTGGTGTAGCCCAATCGGTAGAGGCAGCCGACTTAAAATCGGCACAGTCTGGGTTCGAATCCCAGCACCAGCACCAAGTCATAGGCTACCTGCTCGTTACCGTTGATTCGCTGAGCCGTCTGGAATCCTTACACTCCGCGGGCTAGCCCTCGGCAGGCAGGACCCGATACCTGGTCGGTAGATCGTGGGTCTCGATGTGACCCTGACAGGCGGGCCCTTGCCCATCGGCGGGCCGCGCGTGGCCGTCGGGCGCTCGCGGGCAGTCCATTCGGACCGCGACGTGCTCGAGTTGGTCCGCCTCGTCGAAAGACGACCACGAACCTCAGCTGACAAATGGGGCACGTGTAGCGCCGCCGGACCTCGCTCATTTTCCAAACCCGCCGTGGAAGGAACGCCCCGGCCCGCGAAAGGGGCTGCAGGCCGGGGCCGTCAGCGGCCCCTCTTGGGGAGAGTTGTGTGACCGATGACCGGCGGGAGTATATCTGCGGCGCGGCTGAACGAATTCTGAATTTCCGCTTAAGACTTGGACACTCGAGGACGGTTCCGAAGCTGCCCGCCGGAGCCGCGAGGACACGCGCTGGCGAATCGCTGCGCTGTAGAGGCCCACGATCTCGGCCGCGGGAATGGTGATTCGGAAGGCCCCGCATTTCACGCAGGACACCGCGAGCCACGGAGGCTCCGGGCGAACAGCGGCGCGGACCCCGCACACCGGGCAGCTCATCGCTTGGGATTATGGGCCGCCCTCGGCGCTGGCCTCAGTACGTCCAGGCATTCAGCAGCAACCGCTTCGTCGAGGCGCCGATCGGGCCGGGGACGATCCCAACCCAGCACCGCCGGCCGCTAACGTGATGGAGTTGGACGGCCGAGAATCCCCAACCCCCGCCGCCGTCGAGCAGTACACTGGCCGAACGTCGGAACGTCGACCGAACAGGGGAGATCCGCGATGCTCTCAGCAGGGAAGCGAAAGCTGGCACTGGTGGGCGTTGCGGCCTGCATAGCCTCCATCGGTCTTGCTTGGGTCGTTGTACGGCGCCCTGCTGCGATCCCGGTGTACGCGATCCCGATGCTCCCGTCGCCCCGATCTCAAAAAATGTCGGCCTGGGAGCGTGCCTGCATAAAGGCGGCCAACGACGCCGACCACGGTCACCAGGACGGAATGTACTGCTACAACGAGTCACGCAACACCTGTCTATATTCAGGCTCCGTCGAGGGTTTCGGGCAGCAACCGCGACGCTTCGTAGTACGAGACCTCCTCGCCAAAAGGGACCTGGCAACCTACGTGTACTCGGACGATCTCTCCCTCCACAAATTCCTAAAAGAAGAGGAGCAACTGCTCCAGTTCACGCCCTGCCACCGCTTCCTCTATGTACTCTAGGACGCCCGAGCCGTAGACGAGTTCCTCCCTGAGCTGCTCCGGAGTCGACGCACCCGCTGGCAGTTCACGCCCACCGACTCCTACCGCGCCGGATGCGTGTGCGGTTCAGGCTGCTGCCGCGACGTCGTGGCGCCGATCTGGGGCTATGGCCCCCAAACGCACTTGCCAGCCCGGCAGTGACCGAAACCGCTCCCCATGTCTGTCCCGGGAGTAGGACACGACGTGCCGTCCGGCAGATCGGCGCCATCGAATGTTGTGCAGCCACATCGTTGTCGGTCGGATGGCTCATCCGTACAGGCGAAGCAGTATTCGGTGGCGTCGTCGTAGCACACTCCATTTCTGGCACAGCGGCGCTCGCCCGGCGTACACGCGTCCCTGCAAGCAGCATGGAAGGTTACCCAATGAGCAGACCCTATAGGCGGCGTAAAGACCTCGTCGAAGCTCAGCCGAAACGTCGCGCCAGGCAGAATACGGACCCGGTCCGATGCACCGATGAGGCCGGCGACCCTGCCTTGAACGCGTACCCCAATTCGTTGGTCCACTGGAGCGAAGTCTTCTGAGCTGATCAATAGAGGGTTCTTGGCCGTGAGATCCGGGGTCATGGACGATGCGGTCCGCGTCAACGCAATGAGGTCAGACGCGGCCTTGACCTCTTTCAGGGGACCACACTCTTTCGCCAGCGTGACGCCAGAGGAGGCGGAGTCTCGGGTGCAGCCCGAGGACAGCAGTTGGGAAGAACACAACACCGCCACGGTGAGTCTTAGCGGCTGTCGCATTTGCCGCCTCCAGTGCGGAGTAGCCTACCCCATCGAATCGGGCAGGGGTTGGCTCACAATCGGGAGCGGCATCATCCGCTTGATCGTGGCGCCGATCGGGCCGGGGATCACGTCGAGCCAACATAGCCGGCCGCCGACGTGGACCACCTGAAGGTTGTGCGCATGCGGGCTGTCGCGGTTCATCCTCGCGACGGCGACGAGGACGTCGACGTCGCGGCCGCCGCAGAACCTAGCAAGGGAGCTTCGGGCCGAGGTTCATGGGGCCGAGTGTGGCGCCGGCGGGTGGCCGGGGAAGGTCAAGGCGGGGAAGAGGAGCACTCGTCGAGTTCCTCGCGCACGAACGAGCAGACTATACTTCCGCGCCTTCATCTGGTGGAGGAATTGGCCATGGTGATTGTCATGGCGGACGAACTCAGGCAAGCGGGGATGGACGACGCCGAGATCGCACCCTACGAGGCCGCCGTAAAGGTGGCGTGGGCCGAGTTCGTCGCAGAGCGCCCGGACTGGCGGGGGAAGATGATGACCCTCAATCTTGGCACCAACGGCCTTCCGTCCATTCGAGTCACGGTCGGCATGAATCCCGTCTTCGCAAGGGCGCAAGGAAGGAGTCCAGCCGAGTTGGGGACCGCACTCCTCACTGAGCTGCGGGGGCTCGGCGCGCCGCCGTAGAATCCCGGGGCCTGCGAATCATCAGGGGCAGCTCTTCGGGGCCGCCCCTCCTCGTTTTCGCCCCCCTTTCGCCTAGGCGCCTCCAGCGACGATCGTCGGCTTGGTCGACTCTCCGGGGCCTTCCCGGGCCATCGTGTGACGCGTCCTAGCCCTCGGCTGGCAGGACCCGATACCTGGTCGGTAAATCGTGGGTCTCGATGTGGCCGTGACAGGCGGGCCCCTGCCCGTCGGCGGGCCGCGCGTGGCCGTCGGGCGCTCGGGGGCAGTCTATCCGGACCGCGAAGTGCTCAAGCGGGTCAGCCTCGTCGAAGACGACCACGAACCTTAGCTGACAAATGGGGCAGGTGTAGCGCCGCCGTACTTCGCTCATCCCCTGCGATTCTACGCGCGTCCCGAGGGGAAGCGGGAAAGGGTGAGTTCCTCTAGCCCTACCTTCGCACCTAGCCAAGTAAGGTCACGCTGATGAGGGCTCGGGTCATGGGCGAAGTGGGCGAGCGGTCATACATGAAAGAAGAGTTGGAAACCAGCGATCGAGTTCGAAGACCTTTACGGCTCGGCGTTGCTC
>JBGPYB010000194.1:0-7825 GCA_041493035.1 Vicinamibacteria bacterium
CGGCAGGGACTTGGTCCTGCGGGTTGAGCCTCTCGTAGCGCACGAGGGGCGTCACGGACCACTGGCCCGAGGGCTTCAGCGTCATCAGGTCGTAGGCCGCCTGCAAGTACCAGCCGTACTGCCGCTCTCCGACCGACTCGTCCCCGTTCAAGCCGTTCTGCGCGTTGATCAGGGCCACGTCGCCGACGGTCGAGTGGGCATAGAGAGCGCGCGCCTGAAAGCCGCGGTGCTCGTATTGGGCGTGGAGGTCGTAGAGGGTGACCCGAGCGCCGATCTTTGCATCGTCGATCGTGGCGCCCTGTCCCGACTTACCCGTGTAGACGCTGGCCCCGAGGAGGAAGCCGGGAGCACCGACGTAGTCGATGCGCGCCGACAAGCCCAGGTCGTGGGCAAGGCTCTGTGACCCCTCTTGCTTCCCTTCGCCGATGCCCTCGCTCGCAAAGCCGGCGCTGTTCAGTCCCGCCACGACGTAGCCGCGCCACTGGAAGGGGCCGGCCTGGCCGAAGACGCCGACGCCGTTTTCCGGGAACGTCGTGGGGATGATCTGCTGCTCCACCTCGTTCCTCTGGGCGCCGTGGAAGATGGGAGGCTCGTGAAGCTCGTTCAGGAAGCCGAGGGGTAGCAACACCATTCCCGCGCGAAACCCGGCGCCCTTCCAGGGACGGAGCTCGAGATAGGCAAACTCCACCGCGACCTCGCCTCGCTCTTCGGCACCGACGCCCGAGCTGGCGTGCTCGAACTCGATCTCGGAATTCAGCAGGATCTTGTCGCTGAACTTGTAGCCGAGGTAGGTCACGTAGCGCAGGACGTCGACGCGGGGATCGAGGCCGGACGGTGCGCCACCCTGCTGCGTCGGCGACGGGTGCGTATAGATCACCTCCCCGTAACCGCCGATCGAGACGCCCTTCGCCTTTCCGTAGATCTTCGATGCCGCCGGGCCGAGCCCCGGCTCCCCTTTCGTCGGGGTCTCCGCATCTGTGGCGCCGCCGGTCCGGGCCTTCTCGATCTCCGCTGCGAGCAGATCGATCCGCCGCTCGATCTCAGTCAGACGCTCTTTCTCGGCTCCGTCGGCCTTCAGTCGAGCCACTTCCGCCTGGAGAGCCGCGATGGCCTTCTGCATCTCCTCGCGGGAAGCTTCATCCGCGAGGCCGACGCCGGGGACGGCCAACGCCACGGCCAGGCCCATGACTATGAAACTGGATTTCATGTTCATATCTCGCAGCCTAACAGCCCGCCCGAGCGGTTGTCAAGAACTATGAAACTGAAAGTCACTTTCATAGTTGAGCGCCTCCCGGGAGAGTGTCAGCCCTCCGGTCTCCGCCGTGGGTTAAGATGCCGCCCGCATGCTTCTTGCCCTCTTGGTGGTGGCCACCGCCGCGACCGCGCCGCGCCCCTTTGCCGATGAGCGCCTCCTCCTGGACCGCCGCCTCGAGACGCTGCGGCGCATCCTTCCCGATGGCCCGAACGCCCCGGCCGACGCGGCGTTCGTCAGGGAGCTGGCCGACGGCGCCAAGCTCTCGGGGGTGGAGGCGCTGGCTCGACCGCCCGTCGAGGTGACGACGGCGCGGGCCGATATCGTGGTGGACCTGACTGCGGTCGGCCGCTATTCCGACATGGACCGTTTCTTCCGCCAGGTGGCGCTCTCGGCGCGCCCCATCGACGTCGAGAGCCTCTCGATCGACTCGACTCCGGAGCACGTCGTGAAGCTGGCCACCGTTCTCCACCTCCCCTACCGCCCGCTCAGAGCGCCGCTCCCCGCGCCGCCCCAGGGAACGCGGGCACGTGCCGCCGGTTCGACCCGCGCCCAGGCCGATGCCTACAGCCGCGACGTGGCGCTGGCTCTGGCCAAGTCCGACACCATCGCATCCCTTCGTCGCACGCGGCGCAACCCGCGCCTCTTCCTGTCGGAGCTCGCCGCGATCATCCGGGACCGCCCTGTCGTGGTGAGCCACGCGTCTGTCGGCGACGACTTCGCCGTGCGTGGACTCACCGTGGGCGAGGGGCCGGTGCGCGCTCTCGAGTCACGATTCGAGCGCGGCTTCCTGCGTGTCGCCGACTTCGTCATGGCGCGGCAGGGCGCTTGCCTGCGCTTCGAGGTGCGTGGCAAGAGCCCCGTCGTGGGCCCGGACGCGGAGCTTCCCCTTCCCACCGAGGATCCGTTCGATCAGGACGAGGCTCCGTGCAAGATCGACCGCGACGCCGTGCGCACCGTGGTCATCAAGGGGCCGAACACCAAGACGCCGGGACAGGGTCCCCTCTCGCTGCGCCTCCGCGACCTGGACCTGACCGACGTCTTCTCGGTGCTCCACGGGCTGACAGGGCAGGCCTTCCTGGTGGACGGCGACGTGGTGGGGCGCGTCAGCGTGGAGCTCAATCGAGTCACGCTGGAAGAAGCGCTCGCCGCCATCGCGAAGTCGTCCGACCTGCGCGTCTCCGACCCGGGGCTCGTGCGCCGCGTATCCTTGCTCCGAAACGCACCTCCGCCGGCCGATCCCAAGCGGGCCGCCGCGGCTGCGAAGGCAAAGCCTTCACCCGCGCCGGCGGAGGCGCCTCCCGCAGGACCGCCGGCGACGTTCACGCTGAAGCGCGCCGAGGTCCGCGACGTCCTTGCGGTGATGACCGACGCCGACCCGAGCCTGGCCGCGCTCGGGCCGCCGGGATTCCTGGGGCGCGTGAGCCTCTGGGCCAAGGACGTTCCGCTCTTCACGCTGCGCTCCGCGATCCTCGCCGCCGCCGGCCTCACGGAGCGCGTGGAGGAAGACCACCGCTTCGTGGAGCGGCGGCCTGGAAACGACGACACGCTGGTGCCCGTGGCTCGGGCCGTCCCCGATCCGCAACTGGTTCTGCGTGCCCAGGACCTGACGGTGCAGGAGTTCGACCTGGCGGGCCTGGCATCGGCGAGCGACGCGTGGACGGCGTTCGCCTATACGCCGACGGGCGCCCTCCACGCGTATCGCACGGGCGACCGGCTCGCCGACGCCATCCTGCGGGAGGTGCAGTCTACCGACGTCTTCCTCGAGACCGACGAGGGCCCGCTCCGCCTCGGCCTTGGCGCGCTGCCGTAGCGCCGACCTGGTCGCCGCCACCAAGACCATCTGAAGCGCCTCAACGCACCACGCGCATTTGCTGACTGAGGCCCTGCGACCGGATGGGCTCGTCGTCGTCCTTGGCGAACATCAGCGTGTGGCCGCAATCGTCGGCGCCGCCCACGCCAAAGAAGCGCTCGTTGACGGTACGGATCAGCTCCTGGTCCGACGAGACGACGTTCAGCTCCAGGTCCCGTTGCAGCGATATGCCATCCAGGTTGGCGCTGCCCACGGTCACGTAGGCGTCGGTCAGCAGGACCTTGCCGTGGAGGCGTCCCTCCTTCCCGTACACCGCGCAGGCTCCGTCGCCGCTGAACGCTTTCACGACGACGTCTTCGCCCTTCCCTCCGCAGACCGTCCTCTTGATGTCCTCGGCGCGCGCGACGAGGTGCCGGAGCTTGCGCCTCGCCTTCTTCCCCCAGATGAGCATGTGCTCCGGTCGTTCGGGGAACAGAACGTCGACCTTCAGCTCGCAACCCGAGAAGGCGTAGCTGTTCTGGACGCGCTGGTAGATCTCGTCCGCCGTGAAGAACGGCGAGGCCAGTTGCAGATGGTCTCGTGCACCGCTGACGAGATAACGGTAGAAGCGCGTGGCGCCAAGCGCGGCTTGGCCGGGAACAAGAGGATTGTTCTGAACGATGGTGATGTCTCTGGAGAACATGAGGCCATCGAACGAACGCCTTGGGAAATAGTCCGCGAGTGCCCTCCCGACGCCGTCTTTGGTCAGGCCCGCGCAACGCCTCTTCGATAGGTCCGAGGCGCAGCGTGGGAAGTCGGCCAGCGGCGCCCGCTGGTAGCCCATGGAAAGCATGAAGTTGGCCTGGAGCTGCGCCACGACCGGGCCGCGCAGCTCCCACTCGATGTCGTACATGTTGTCGCGCATCTCGTCGCTCACGGTGTACCCGCCGATGTACGCGAGGTCGCCGTCGAAGATCCAGACCTTGCGATGGTCGTAGCGCCCGATGACTTCGATACCGTTGTGCCAGGCGATGCCGCGCACGTAGCGCATCTTCTTCCCGTTCTCGTCCTGACACCGGCCGCTCGAGATCGCGTTGTCGAAGTGACGATCGAAGCCCCCGGTCAGGTACCAGGCATGCTGCTTGAACCACATGTCGTTGACGGCCACGTTCACGCTGACGCCACGCCGCGCCGCCTCGCAGAGCTGGTCGATCAGATCGAAGCCGAAGGTCTCGGCCTTGTGAATCGGCACCAGCTCGTCCACCTGCCAGCCGATCATCGTGATGTTGATCGACTGCTTCGCGTTGCCGATGGCTCCGCGGATCGCCCGCCACGACTCGTCGACGACCACCTTCACGGTCACGCTGTTGTTGTGCGTGGTCACGTAGTTGAGGGCCACGACGCTGCGAGGAATCCGCTTCCCCTCGAGCAGGAAGCCCTCGTAGAGCAACCGGGCCTTCTCGACCCCCTGCGTCCAGTCGGGATCGGTGAACTCCGCCGGTATGGCGTTCTGCTGGAGGAACGGCGGTGGGTATGTGAACGGGTTGTCCGGGGACGGCGTGGGCGAGAGAGAGGTCAGGAGGACGAGAACGGCCAAGTTCATGCCAGTTCAGTGTCTCACGGCGACCGTCTGCGCCGGTGGCGATGCGCAATACGGCTCAAATCAAAACGGTGCTATTCTCCCGCGGCTAGCAAAGGCGACGCGGCACGCTGAGGATCCAGGCGAGATGACACCGAGCTTCAACGTGACCGGCATCGTCCTGACCCTCCTGTCGTCGTTCGTCGCGCTTCTCGCGTGGCTGGTCGTCTTGATCGTCGGGTTCGTACGCTGGTCTCACACGCGTCAATACCTGCGCCAAGGGGCGATCCTCGCGGTCCTCACCTTTCTGGCCGGTCTCCCCCTCCTCGTCGTGACTCTGGCGTACATGGACCTCTCGAAGTCCCTGCCACCCGCGCTGGGACCAACCTTCGCGCGCATCGTGGCGATCGCGGGTGGAATCGGAGGAGTTGTAGCGGCGCTGGTCGGGCTGGCCCATTCGTGCTTGAAAGTGCCGGTCGCCCTTCTGGCCGATCCCGAGCGATGTCCTTTCCCCTTGCTGCTCGGCAGGGAGAGGCGTTTCGACGGCTGGGCAGTCGCGGCCGCCTGGGGCACTCTGCTGGGCCTCGTCTCAGTTGCGGCCTTCCAATACCTGGGCGTCGAAGTCAACCCGATGGTGAACGCCATCCAGGCGCTCACGCCTCACTTGGACCGCTCGGCCTTGATCTACCAAGTCGCCGTCTTCCTGCCCGCGACAGTGGGAGCCGCCATCGCTGAGGAAGTCGTGTACCGCGGGCTCATCCAGCCGTGGTTGGCCCGTGTGATTGGAGGGACGACGCTCACGTTGGTCGCGGCCAACGTCATCACCTCCGCCCTGTGGGCGATCGCGCACTCGCTCAACACCAACGACATGGAAGCGAAGCTGCTCCAGGTCTTCGCCATCGGCCTGATCTTCGGCGTCATCGCCCGGCGCTACAGCGTCGAGGCGAGCATGGTTTCTCACGCCCTTCTCAACATCTTCGCCGTCATGACACCGCTGCTGCTGGTCAGCATGGGCATCGTCAAGCCCGCGGTCGCTCCGCCTGTCACCCAGGCCGAAGAGTCTGAGGAGAGGCCGCATCCTCTCCCCTCAGGTCCCGAGAGCCCAACCATCGCCCTGGACGAGAAGCCTCGAGTCGAGTGGGCCCGCCGCAACCTGCTCGAAGCCTACGACCATGTGGGGCTGAAGAATCCGCGATGGGACGCCGAAGTGCGCCGCTTCATCGAAGACGCGATACCGGACCTCATCGACGTTCATCACAGCGAACGCGTGTGGGCAAAGGATCTCGTCGGCCGGGGACGCGAGATCTTGTCGAAGGGCTGCGACGACCCGCTGTTCCTCTACCTCCAGTCCAGGTCCCTCGTGATGGCCGAGGGCTTCTCGCGGGACTCCCGACTTCTGTGCGAAAGGGCGGTGGAGGGGATGAAGACGGTCCGCTACCCGAGGGCTATCGCCCGCTATGTGGCCTCGGGCCTCTACAGCGACTACCAGGGCGCCAACGAGGTCCATGGCCTTCGCGGCCGGCTGGCTCCCTTGGAGCTGCAATGGTTCATCGAGTCTCTCGGCGACGGAAGCTATCGCTCGGGCGAGGATGGCCTACTCATCTGGCAGCTCAAGAACGGCACGGGCGAGCCGTTCTTCGAACGGAACAAGCTGCCCGCGTCGGCGGCAGTCGACGCCGCCCCCCGGATCGAACGTTGGGCCAAGCTCTTCGTGTCGGGCCTCAAGCACTACACGCTCGCCTGGGAAGCGCGCGGCCACGGATTTGCCAACGAAGTCACCCCGGACGGCTGGAGAAACTTCGAACGGTACCTCACTTTGGCTCGTCGGGATCTCGTCGAGGCCTGGCGGTTGAGGCCCGATCGGCCCGAAGCGGCATACGAGATGATGTCCGTGGCCGAGGACGCTCCGGAACCCGGCGAATCGGGACGCCTCTGGTTCGACCGCGCCGTGGCAGCGCGGATGGACTACTGGCCCGCCTACAACGCGAGGCTCAACAGGCTGCTTCCGCGCTGGGGCGGAAGCCACAAAGAGATGCTCGACTTCGGCCAGGAGTGCCTGGACACCGAGCGCTTCGACACCTTCGTCCCCAGCGTCGTCATCCATGCTGTGAGGAGGATTGAAGACGACGAGCGCGACAACGGGGGGGAAGGCAACGGCAGGGTCACGGTGCACGACGACCCGCGGACCTTCCCCCTTGTCGCACGCGCCCTCGACGGCTATCTGAAGGAGCCCTCCTGCGCCTGGGAGCGCCCGCGCTGGCTGTCGCTTTACGCCGTATTCGCCGACAAGGCCGGACGCCACGCCGTCGCCTTCGAGAAGATGCAGTCCGCCGGCATGGATCTGGACTCGGACGCGTTCTGGCGCATCCAGGAGAGCCCGCGACTGTTCGTATCGCGCGTGTCGGCTCTCGGTGGTGCCGGCGGAACCGAGGCGCTCCAGGCCGAGCAGTTGCGAAGCGCGCTCGAAGGGGAAAAGGCGCTCCTGCCGCTCAGCGGGGCCATGCAAAGAGACTCGAGCCGCCAATCCGCCTTCTACTTCAGGACTCGTCTCGTGGCGCTGTCGCTCGAGCGGGACCTCGAGGGCGGCGCCTGGCTCCCGTTCCTGCCGAAAGACAAGGACCTGTCGGGCTGGGAGATTCGCGAAGGGAAGTGGACGATCGAAAGCGATGGAGCGCTCGTGGCCACCGCCGGTCCCCGAGGGACGATCCTCGTCTCTGGCGCCCACGTCGGCCCGGACTTCGAGCTGCGGGGTCGAATGGAGTTGGTGTCCAGTACGAATGACTCCGCCCAGGGGGGGATACTGTTCGGCCATCCAGCCCTCGAGACCCGCGACTGGATCAGCTTCCGGTATATGAAGAACGGCTACCACATGGAAACCACCGCCCTTTTCGCGCCGGGGTTCACGCTGCCCAAGCCCTGGTTGGGCGTGCCTGCGGCGGATCGCATCACGTTTCTCGTTCGGTCGTGGAAGGGCCTCCTCACCGGCGAGGTCAACGGCCAGGTCATCGCCCGGGACTATCGACCCGCGAAAGGCTTCGTGAACAACAGAGACGCACAGGTGGGCTTCGGCGCCTACCACGACGACAACGAGTGTGTCGTCCGCTACCGGAACGTCGAGATCCGGAGGCTGAAGGCCCCGCCATCGTAGTATCCTCATCCGACTCCATCCCATGACCTGCCCCTCCTGCCAGGCCGACTGCGA
>JBGPYB010000002.1:0-96615 GCA_041493035.1 Vicinamibacteria bacterium
CCGCTCTCGACCGCCGGCAGCTATGTCGTGCGAGTCGCGGAGGGCGACGCGTACTACGAGGCCAAAGCCGTCGACCTCCAGCTCCGCTCCAACTTCGACCGGAGCGTGACCCTCACCCTCAAGCCCAAGGCGACGATCTCCGAGGCCGTCACCGTCACGACCCAGGACAGCATCGCCGACGTGAACGCGATCAATGCCGAAGTGTCGTCGACGTTGCGGGAGGCGGAGATCGAAGAGCTGCCGGTCGAGGGACGCGACGTCACCCGCGCCCTCTACCGCTTGCCGAACGTCACACAGGCCACCGGGTTCTATCCCGAGGCACCGAACGTCAGCATCAACGGAGCGAACTCCCTCTACACGAACTACATGATCGACGGCCTCGACAACAACGAGAACTTCCTCGGCGGCCAGAAGTTCGCCATCCCCTCGGGCCTCACCCAGCAGGTCACGGTCCTCACGAGCAACTACTCGACGGAGTTCGGCCGCACGGGAAACGGCATCTTCAACATCACGAGTCGGTCCGGCGGCAACGCGTTCTCCGGCGAGGTCTTCTACTTCACCCGCCCCGGCCCGGCCATCGACGCGTCGAGTGCCTTCAACCAGCGGGACCTCTCGGGGAACGACGTCAAGGACGGCTTCCGCCGCGACCAGGGAGGATTCGCCCTCGGCGGCCCTCTCGTGCGCGACAAGACCTTCTTCTTCGTCAACGCCGAGTACACCCGCGACCGGAAGGACAACCTGTTGAACGTCCCTGAGCTGGGTGTGAGCGAGACCGTGCGCGGTCACAACGCCTTTGTCTACCTCTCGGGCAAGGTGGATCAACGCTGGAACGACCGCTGGACTTCGTCGGTCCGCCTCAACGTGGGGGACGTGGCGATCGAGCGCCAGGGAGGCGGTCTGGACGGCGGCGTGACGTTCCCCTCGGCCGCGAACTTCGAGGACCGGGACTCCGTCCTGGCCGCGGGGAAGACGTACTACGCCGGAAGCAACGTGGTTTCGGAGACGACCTTCCAGTACTCACGGTTCCGCTGGAACTACGGGCGCGCCGCCCACGAGGCGGGTCCGCAGACCGTGGCTCTCGGCCCGTCGGGGGAGGCGATCGTGATCCTCGGCCATCCCGACTACGTCTTCGACGACATCGAGAACACCGTCCAGGCCCAGCAGAAGCTGACGTTCCACCGCGGACGACACACGTTCAAGATCGGAGCGGACCTCATCTCCGCCGATTTCGCCCTCGCCGGCGGCGGCAACGTGAATGGGAACTACACCGTCCAGCTCACCCAGGCTCAGGTCGAGGGGCTCTGGGCTTCGGGCAAGGGGGCGAGCCTCAACGTCGGTGACATCCCGGCCGACGCGCAGGTCCTCGACTACAACGTGGAGCTGCAACCCAAGACCTTCGGCGCGCGGCAGAATCTCTGGGGGGTCTACGCCGAGGACCTCATTGCCGTGACGAGTCGCCTGAACCTGACCCTCGGTTTGCGCTACGACTACGACAGCCTGTCCAAGGGCGGCGCCGACCGCGGCGATCGGAACAACGCAGCGCCTCGGCTCGCGTTCAACTATCAGCTCGGCGGTGGTAGTGTCGTACGGGGCGGCTACGGCATCTTCTACGAGAAGGTCCCGTACGCCTACTACAGCGACGCCCTCCAGCAGAACTCCACCGCTGCCGGTTACAAGCGCCAATTGGAGCAGCTCGTCGGTCTCGGAATCCTGCCGGCCGACACGGATTTGGGCCGCATCACCTTCGACGGAACCCTGAGCGCCGACTACTCGGGCGTTCCGTACCTCGGCGGCCCGACCTCGGCCGAGGCCCAGAGACAGCGCGCCGAGAACGTGGCCTTCGAACGGCGCATCCTCAATCCGAACGGGTACCCTAATCCCAAGACGCAGCAGTTCTCCCTCGGCTTCCAGCGCCAACTGGGGAAGGCCTGCCTGTTCTACGTCGACCTCATCCACGCCCGGACCGACGGGTTGCCGCGCCTTCGGGACCTGAACGCGGCGGCGCCGTACTCGATCGATCCTTCGAACGTGGTCGTCCGGACCGAGACCGAAGCCAACGTGACACGCCCGGTGCCGATCCTGCCCGGCGGCGCGCGGAGCGTCATCGTCACCGAGAATGCGGGAAGGGCGCGCTACCACGCGGCCAACGTCTCGCTGGTGAAGGATCGGCGCAGTGATCGGTACGCCTTCCGTATCTCCTACACTCTCTCGCAACTCAAGAACGACACCGACGACATCAACTTCAGGGCCCAGGACGCCAACGACTTCGACGCCGAGTACGGTCCTTCGATCAACGATCGGCGGCACGTCGTGAGCGCCCTCGCCTACGCGTATCCCTGGCGGGACGTGTCGCTCAGCCTCGCCGGCCTGATCCAGAGCGGCCAGCCCATCAACCGCATTCCGGACGCGCGCATCTTCGGCACCACCGACTTGAACGGCGACGGGCGCTCTTTCGGCGACGCCTATGTCGGGAACAGCGATCGCTGGCCCGGGGCCTCGCGCAACAGCGACAACCTTCCGTGGTCCTACGTCTTCGATCTCGGCATGCAGTACGGCATCCGCATCGCCAAGGAGAAGCGGATCGAGCTGCGCGCCGACGTCTTCAATCTGTTCAACCATGCGAACCTCTCGGGCTACAGCAACAACGCGACCCAGAGCAACCAGATCCAAATTGGGCCACCGGGAGGTCCGATCGTCGAGAAAAACGCCGGTCCGCCGCGCCAGTTCCAGTTCGGCGCGAGGTACAGGTTCTGAAACGGACACCACGGAGACACGGAGACACGGAGACACGGAGAGATGGGGAGAGGAGGAATGAAGCCGTGAGGCGGGCTTTCGCTCTTCTGACTCTGTGTGTCTGTGTCTCTGTGGTTTCGTTCCCGTCCGCCGGCTGCAAGCGGCGCGCGGCGCCGGTGGACGTCGCGTCACTGCCCTGGGCGGAGATCGAGAAGCAGGCGCGAGGGCAGACGGTCACGTGGGTCATGTGGCAAGGAGATCCCTACATCAACGCCTACGTCCAGGATTGGGTGGCGCCCCGCCTCCAGAAGGAGTTCGGGATCACACTGAAGGCCGTCGCGGGCCAAGGGAACATGATCGTGTCGGCGCTCATGACGGAGAAGGAGGCGGGGAAGGCCGAGAGCGAGACCGACATGATGTGGATCAACGGCGAGACGTTCTACCAGCTCCGTCAGATCGACGCGCTCTACGGACCCTTCACGGACCGTCTCCCGAACGCGCAGTACATCGACTTCTCCAATCCTTTCATCGGTACCGATTTCCAGCAGGAGGTGAAGGGGTACGAGTGCCCCTGGGGTAACGTGCAGTTCGCGATCATCTACGACTCCAAGCGCGTCTCCGATCCGCCCCGCAACCGCCAGGGGCTTCTCGAGTGGGTCAGAAAGCACCCGGGGCGCTTCACCTTCGACAACTCCTTCACGGGGATGACGCTCCTCAAGTCGTGGCTCATCGATATCGCGGGAGGACCGTCGGTCCTCGCCGGGCCCTTCGATAGCGAGAAGTACGCCACCCACTCGAAGGCCCTCTGGAGCTACGTGAACGAGCTGAAGCCCCATCTCTGGAAGCAAGGTGAAACCTACCCTGCGTCGGTGGCCGAGCTTTACCAGCTCTTCGCCGGCGGCGAGGTGGACTTCACCATGAGCAACAACGACGGAGACGTCGACAACAAGATCCTGCAAGGGCTCCTGCCCGACACCGCGCGCGCCTACGTCCTCGACGGCGGCACGATACAGAACTCCCACTACCTTGGGATCGCGCGACACGCTCGTCACGTGGCGGGGGCACTCGTGGCCATCAACTTCATGGCCTCGCCGGAGGCGCAGTACGAGAAGCTGAAGCCGAGCGTGTGGGGAGACGGAGCGATCCTCGACGTGCCGAAGCTTCCGCCGCCGTGGCCCGAACGCTTCGCCCAGGTTCCCGATCGGCGCTACGCCCCGAAGCGCTCCGAGATCCAGGGCAAGGCCCTCATGGAACTGGCCCCCGAATACATGATCCGACTCTTCGACGACTTCCGGACCCATGTCCTCCAGAAGTAGTTTCGAGCCCATCGGCCTCGGGCTCTTCCTTCTGCTCACCGTCTTCCCGGTGGCCGCGAGCCTGCTGTACGCGGCGCTCTACGGTGTCGGGGCCGTGGGCCTGCTCTCCCACGGCGTCACACTCGACCACTGGCGTCGCGTCGCCACGAGCCGCGAGGTGTGGGCCTCGGTGGCCCTCAGCCTCTACGTGGCGACGGCGGTCGTCGCTCTGACTGCGCTCCTGGCGCTTCCATTGGCGCTCGCGCTGCGGACGCGTCTCGAGTCCGGCTTTCTGCCCTACATCCTGGCCCTGCCTTTGGCCATGCCGGGCACCGTGGCGGCGGTCCTCGCGCTGCAACTCCTGAGCGGTGCGGGTCTTCTGTCGCGCCTGGCGTTCCGAGTGGGTCTCACGGACGGGGTGTCGGCCTTTCCGTCCCCGGTCCACGACGTCGCCCTCCTCGGGGTCGTCGCCGTCCACACGGCGCTGGCCCTTCCCTTCTTCGTCTTTCTCTTCGTGAACTTCTACACGAGCGAGCGCGTCGATGCCTTTCGGACGCTGGCGGGCTGCCTCGGAGCGAGTCGGGTTCAGGGCCTGCTTCGTGTTGCCCTCCCGATCCTCTTGAGGCGTGCTGCCCCGAGCCTCACCCTCCTGTTCGTCGTGGCCCTCGGTTCTTTCGAGGTGCCGCTTCTCCTTGGCCGCCAAACGCCACAGATGCTCTCGGTCCTGACCTATCGGAAGTACAGTCTCTTCGACGTCGCGCAAAAGCCAGAGGCGTACATCCTGGCCCTCGGATACGCGGTGCTGGTTCTCGGCCTTGTCGCGATGGTGTTCCGGGGGAAGCGCTTCGGCCATGAGGTCTAGGTCCCGAGCCGTGCTCGCGACAGTGGTGGCTGGCCTTTCAGTGCTCCCGTTCCTGGTTCTGGCCTTGCTGTCGGTGGCGGGTCCGTGGGAGTTCCCCGATCTGCTGCCGACGCGGCTGCGCTTCGACCGTTGGACTGCGGTCCTGAGCGGCGACTCAGCTCTCGCGCCCTGTCTTGGGCTCTCGCTTCTCGTCTCGACCATCGTCGCTCTCCTCGCGACCTCGGCCGGGTTCGTCACCGCGCGCGCCGTCGCCGACCATCCCCGCCGAAGGCTGCTGATGCTTCTCGCCTATCTCCCCTTCGCGGCGTCCCCTGTGATCCTCGGCGTCTGCCTGCTGTACGTCTACATACGGCTGGGCCTCGTGGCCACCGTCGCGGGCGTCGTGCTGTCCCACACGATCTTCGCGTACGCCTTCGCGGTGGTCTTCTGGGTCCCCTTCTGGAATCCCGAGAAGCTCGCTTACGAAGACCTCGTGCGCACGCTCGGAGGGACGAGGGGCCACGCCTATCGCCACGTCATCCTCCCGCTCTCGAAGGAGCCTGTTCTCGTATGCTTCCTCCAGACGTTCCTGATCTCCTGGTTTCAATACGGCCTCACGCTCCTCGTGGGCGGAGGGAAGGTGGACACGCTTCCCCTTCGGGTCTACGCGTACGTCGGCGAGGCGAACCTGGGGTACGCCGCCGTCGCGAGCAGCCTCCTCCTCCTTCCGCCGCTTGTTCTCTCCTGGCTCAACCGCCGGGTCATCGGCCGCCTCGCATGACGACCGCGGCGTCGTTTCTCGACGTGCAGGGTCTCTCCAAGTCTTTCGGGGCCGAGAAGGTCCTCGAGGACGCGACCTTCAGGCTGGCCGAGCGCCAGACTCTGAGCGTCCTCGGCCGCTCGGGGTGCGGCAAGACGACGCTGCTGAAGCTGCTGGCCGGCCTTCACGAGCCTGACGGCGGATCGATCCTCCGACGGGGAGCCGACATCACTCGGGTTCCTGTCGAGAGGCGCGACGTCGTCTACCTCTACCAGGAGCCTCTTCTCTTTCCGCATTTGAGCGTCTTCGACAACGTGGCCTTTGGCCTGCGCCTGCGGCACGTCGAGGCCGATCGTGTCCAGAAGGACGTGACCCATATGCTCGAGAGCCTCGACCTCCTCGACCAGGGCGACAAGGCGCCGCACCAGCTCTCGGGAGGGCAGCGGCAGCGGGTCTCCTTCGGGCGGGCCCTCATCGTGAGCCCCTCGCTCCTGCTCCTGGACGAGCCCTTCAGCAGCCTGGATGCCGAGACCCGGACGCAGATGCAGGTCCTCTTCAAGCGCGTCGCCGCCCTCTACGCGATCACGGCGATCTTCGTTACCCATGACCTGAAGGAGGCATTGATCGTCGGCGACGCAATGGCCACGATCAGGAGCGGCCGGCTCACGGCTTATGGATCGAAGCAGGCGTTCGTCGACGACCCCGAGAGCGGCGTCGGCTCGGAAGTAGACTTCTGGGAGTCCCTGAAAGGCGGACGCTACGGCAACGACCAGCCGGTTTGAGAGCTACGAGTCGATCTACTGGGTCTTCACCCAGCTTTGCAACGACAACTGCGCCCACTGCTACAACGACTCGAGCCCGCGCGGCGAGAGGATCTCCCTCGCGGACTGCCTCGCTATCGTCGAGAATCTGCCGGCTCGTCTCGGTCGGCTGATACTCTCCGGTGGCGAGCCCCTCAGCGAGGACGTGAAGCTCCACGCGATCCTGGAGGCCGTCCGGGGCAAGTACCAGGGCGCGACCCAGGTCATGCTCCAGACCAACGGCGATTTTCTCACTGGACCGAAACTCGACGCGCTCCTCTCTCGTGGCGTCACCCGCATCGACATCGCGAGCATCGACCGCTTCCATAAACACAAGGGCCAGCGCAAGGCGGCTCTCATCGAGCTGTTCGAAAGCCGCGGGATGAGCGGCGACGAGCCGGATCCCCTCATCGCCAAGGACACGTTCCTCAAGACCGACACGGTGAGCTACGGTTTCTGGGGCGCGACCGAGGACATGTGGCTCGGCGGCAACTGGGCGCGGGGCGAGGCGATGCGCACGGGCGTCTGGCTGAAGGACGGGAACCACAACTTCTGCGCCATCCTCTCGGGCGCCCGCGGCTTTCTAGGGGACACGGACCTTCCGCAGGAGCTGTCCATCCAGCTCCACAAGATCAACCCCTGTTGTCCTGGGACGCGATACTCCCTGGGCGACGCGCGCCGCGAGAAGGTCTCGGCGGTTCTGGATCGCATCGCCTCGTCGCCGGTCTTCCAGAAGCTCAACGAGGGAGATCCCTACGCCATGGGGGAGTCGGTCGGCGTGTCGGCGGACGAAGGGCGAGCGAGAGCCATCGCCCTCCAGAGCGTCTGTCTGTGGTGCGACGAGTTCATGGAGCGACACCTGGACCCGGAGTCGCTCGTTGCGCGCTGACTCGGTCGGCAGATTCCCATTTGCCGCGGCGCTCTTCGCCGCGTTCTCGATTCCGGTCAGTGCCAAGGCTGGCGGCGGCGTCATCCAGGGTCAGTGGTCGATTTCCCTTCAGGCCGGAACGGACATCGAGGTGTCAGGCGATTACGCCGACGCAGCCCAGGGGACGGTCTTGGGTCTGAGCACGACCGTCGAGGTCAAGAGGTACAAGGACATCTACGGCAAGTCCTTCCGGGGAAATCTGTCCCTGGGCTACGGAGTGGCCCGGAACATCGAGCTCTTCGGCCGCAGCGGCTACTACGGCACGCACGCCAATCAAGTCCCGGCGGGCAACGTCGCGAGCCTGCCCCTGCTGGCCGACTTCGCCAAGTACAAGGAGTGGGGCGCCGAGGCCGGCGTCCGCTACTATTTCAACCCGGCCGAGCGCTTCAAGCGGTACATTGCGGGAGTCGCCGGTCTTCGGTTCCTGAGCGCGTCGCCCGCCACGCTGAGCGTACCGGCCGCGAACGTGGTCCTGAACGACCTGCCCTTCTACGACAAGTCCACGGTGGGCGTCTTCGGAGCGGACCTGGGTGCGTCTTACGATCTCTCCCAGAGCGTAGCCATCGGAGTGGAGGCGGGCCTGCGCTACCAGACCAAGCCCTCTGGAATCGACACGGGCCTCGCCGGCACGGGTCTCGATAAAATCAACGATGTCGCGAGCCGTTGGTCCATCCCGGTCCTGGGGCAGATCACCTTTCGCTTCTGATCTTCTCGCGATTGTCTCTCCGCCGCCTTGACGCCTCAGCGAACGACGGTATAGGGTGCCGCCCCCGGCGGTCGCTACCGCCGCAGGAGGGCACTCAGACATGGGCGACGGACAAACCGCGGACACTCTCGAGCTTTGGCTGGTGCGTCACGGGGAGACGCCCGCGAGCCGCGGTCAGACCCTGGCCGGCTGGACCGACGTGCCGCTGACCGACATCGGCGAACGGGAGGCGGAGACGCTCCGCCCGATCCTGGCCGGCGAGGCGTTCGGCGGCGTCTGGTCATCGGACTTGCAGCGCACCATCGCCACCGCCCGCCTCGCGTGGGGAGAACCGCGACAGGACGCTCGCCTGCGCGAGATCCACTTCGGCGAGCTGGAGGGGCGCCACTGGCCGACGCTGGAGCCCGCCCACCGCGCGGCGCTGGAGCGATTCGAGGGGCTCGCCACCGAACGCGGGGAAACCTTCGAGGTGGTGCGAGAGCGCGTCTTGTCGTTCCTCGCGTCTCTTTCGCCCGGTCGCCACCTGCTCTTCACACACGGCGGGATCGTGAGGCTCCTCTCTCGCGAAACCGGCCACGACGAGTTCGTCTCGACAGGGACGCTCCTCGTCCTCGATTGGACCGGGAGGCGGCTCGTCTCGCGCAGGAGCGGCGGGGTAGAAGCCTGGGGCTCCGCCGCGGCCGAATGAGCGACGCCGAAGCCCAGCGCCTCCTCCGCCTCGTCGAGGGAGACTTCTCCGTTCGCCGCGGCCATCCGCTCCCCCTCGGCGCCACGCCCCGCCGCGACGGTGTCAACTTCGCGGTCTTCTCAAGCCATGCGACCGCGGTTACCCTCGTGCTCTTCGTGCCCGGGGATAGAGAAGCCGCCATCGAGATCCCACTCGATCCTCGCTACAACCGGACGGGCGACGTCTGGCACGCCCTGATCGGCGGCATCGGTCCGGGGATCGAGTACGGCTATCGGGCCGATCGGAGCCCGAACTTCGAGTCGCGCATCCATCGTTTCGACGTCACGCAGGTTCTTCTCGATCCTTACGGCACGGGTGTGGCCGGCCTCGAATCGTGGGGGAGCGGCGATGGCGTCTCTCCCTTTGGTCGACTGAGCGGGCTTCGTTCGCTCGTGGTCGACGAGGAGTTCGACTGGGGGCACGAGCACCCCCTCAACATCCCGCTCCCCGACTCGATCATCTACGAGGCCCACGTTCGGGGCCTCACTCGCAGCGAGACGTCGGGAGTCGCGCACCCGGGGACATTCCGTGGCCTGGTCGAGAAGATTCCGTACCTCAAAGACCTGGGCGTCACGGCCGTCGAGTTGATGCCGATCACGGAGTTCGAGGAGTGCGACAACCCGCGCCGCCATCCGACGATCGGGGAGCCTCTCCGCAACTTTTGGGGGTATCAGCCCATCTCGTTCTTCGCCCCGAAGGCGTCGTACGCCAGAGACGGCGGATCCGTCGGAGCCGTCCAGGAGTTCAAGGCCACGGTGAAGGCCCTCCACGAGGCCGGCATCGAGGTGATCCTCGACATGGTCTTCAACCATTCGGCCGAGGGCGACGAGCGGGGGCCGACGTTCTGCTTCCGAGGTCTGGACAACGAGACCTACTATCTGCTCGAGCCCGGCAGTGGGTGCTACCTCAACTACTCCGGGTGCGGGAACACCTTGAACTGCAACCACCCCGTGGTGCGCGAGATGATCCTGGCGTCGCTCCGCTACTGGGTCACGGAGATGCACGTCGACGGCTTCCGATTCGACCTGGCCTCGATCCTCGGCCGCGGCCGCGACGGTTCGGTGCTTCCCAACCCGCCGCTCCTCGAGGTGATCGCGGCGGATCCGGTCCTCGCCCACACCAAGCTCATCGCCGAGGCCTGGGACGCGGCCGGGCTTTACCAGGTCGGCAGCTTTCCGAGCTGGGGGCGATGGGCCGAATGGAACGGCCGCTTCCGCGACGAGATCCGGCGCTTCGTGAAGGGGGATCCGGGGATGGTCCCGCTCCTGGCCAAGCGCCTGGCCGGGAGCCCGGACCTCTATCGCGGGTCGGGTCGCGCGCCATACCACAGCATCAACTTCATCACGAGCCACGACGGCTTCACACTGGCCGATCTCGTCCGTTACAACGAGAAGCACAACGAGGCGAACGGAGAGGGAAACACCGACGGCCACAACGACAACCTCTCGTGGAACTGCGGTCACGAGGGTGCTTCGCACTCGCCCGAGGTGAATGCGCTTCGCCGGAGACAAGTGCGGAACCTCGCGACGCTGCTCCTCCTGTCCCAGGGCGTTCCGATGATCCTGGCGGGGGACGAGATGGGGCGGACGCAGGCGGGCAACAACAACGCCTACGGCCAGGACAATCCCCTCGGCTGGCTCGACTGGCGTCTCGAGGAGGCGAACGCCGATCTCCTGCGCTTCTTCCGCTTGCTGATCCGGTTCCGCAAGGCGCACCCCTCTCTTAGGCGCCGCTTCTTCTTCGAAGACGAGGTCGGTCCTCCGCCCGTCGCGTGGCACGGCGTGAAGCGCGGGCAACCCGACTGGGGCTCAGAATCGCGCTCCCTCGCCATGCATCTCCTCGGCGCGAAGGCCGACGACGATCTCTATCTCGCGGCGAATGCCTATTGGGAGCCCCAGGAGTTCGAGCTACCGACTCTGCCGGCAGGCAAGACCTGGCGCCGGTCCGTCGATACGTCCCTCGACCCGCCTCACGACGTCCAGGAGCCAGGGGACGAGCCTCCCCTGTCCCGCGCGACGTCCTACCGCGTCGGTCCGCGCTCGGTCGTCGTTCTAGTAGGACGTTGACGCCAACGACGGACCCGCCAAGGCGGTCCGAGGCGCTAGAATCGCAGGTGCTGTGATGACGCGCGTCGAGGTCAACCCGGGGCTTCTGAGCTGGGCCCGCGAGAGGGCGGGCCTCAGCATTGCCGCCATGAGCGCGCGATTCCCACGGCTCGACGCCTGGGAGCAAGGTGAGTCCCACCCGACTCTGAAACAGCTCGAAGGCTTCGCCAAAGCTACTCACGCTCCGATCGGCTATCTGTTTCTTTCGGAGCCACCGGTTGAGACCGTTCCCATTCCAGATTTTCGTACCGTCGCCAACCGGCACCTTGGGCACCCGAGTCCAGACCTGCTCGACACCGTCTATATCTGCCAGCAGCGGCAAGAGTGGTACCGCGATTTCGCACGGTCTACGGGAATGGAGCCGCTAGCCTTCGTTGGCTCGGCGGCCATTGCGGACGAACCTGAGCTGGCCGCGGTCCGCATCCGCGAAATGCTGGGCTTCGATGTCGAGGAGCGTCGACGCATGGCGACATGGACTGATGCGCTCCGTCATTTCATCGAGCAGGCGGACGGGCTCGGGGTTCTCGTCATGTGCAGCGGGGTAGTGCTGAACAACAACCGCCGCCGTCTCGAAGCCGACGAATTCCGGGGCTTTGCAATGACTGACGACCTCGCGCCGCTCGTGTTCGTCAACGGGGCCGATACCAAGGCGGCTCAGATGTTCACGCTGGCGCACGAGCTGGCCCACATCTGGCTCGGACAATCGGCCGTCTCTGACGCCGAGGCCGCGCGGTTGCCAGAGAACGTTGTCGAGCTGTGGTGCAACAGGGTTGCCGCCGAACTGCTCGTGCCCCTTGCCGTCCTGCGCGCCGAGTACCACTCGGCTGCCGAGCTCAGCGACGAAGTGAGTCGCCTGGCGCGTTTCTTCAAGGTCAGCACTCTCGTCATTCTGCGCCGCATCCACGACGCCGGAGGCATGACCCGCGAGGAGCTGTGGGAGGCCTACGCGGAAGAACTCACGAGGCTCCGAGACATCCCCAAAGGTAGCGGCGGCGACTTCTATCTCACCCAGGCTGCCCGAGTGAGCAAGCGGTTCGCGCGCGCGCTCGTCGCGAGCACGCTCGAGGGACATACCCTGCATCGCGACGCCTTTCGAATGCTCGGCTTCTCCAAGTTGTCCACGTTTCAGGAGCTCGGGCGGAGCCTAGGGGTCACGGGTTAGTGGCGTATTTACTCGACGCAAACGTGTTCATCCAGGCCAAGAATCTTCACTACGGACTCGATTTCTGCCCAGCGTTCTGGGAATGGCTGATTGTGCAGAATGCCGCAGAGCGCGTCTTCAGCATCGAGAAGGTCGGTGACGAGATTGAGGCCGGCGGCGACCAACTCGCCACCTGGGCCGCTGTCCGAGGGCTGGATTTCTTCGTCCGACCAGACGCATTGGTCTTGCCGGCGCTTGGTTCCGTCAGCGCCTGGGCGACGAGCCAGAACTACGAGCCCGCTGCTGTCAACACGTTTCTCCAGGTCGCTGACTACTACTTGGTGGCTCACGCGTTGGCACACGGCTACACCCTGGTCACCCACGAGATTGCTTCATCGTCAAGAAGGCGGATCAAGATCCCGGACGCCTGCATCGGCCTTCAAATCAAGTGCATGACGCCGTATGAGATGCTCCGGGTCGAGCGAGCGCGCTTCGTCCTGGATCAGCAACCCTAGACAGAATCGCCACTCAGCGTCCGCTCCGCACGGCTCTTGATCGCCCTGAGCCACATACGGCGAATGAATGCGCTCCCGGGATAGATGAGCCGCCAGTAGACCGCGAACTGCCGGCTCGCGACGACATCCGTGGCGAAGATGCGCGTCTCGGTGGTGAGACGACAGCCGGCCTCCACTTTCTCGATTCGGAAGTTCATCGCGGCGAGGGCAAATCCGGGTTGCCGCAGCTCGCGGAAGGCCGCCGGCGTCAGGCGCCCGTCCGGACGCCAACCGCGCGGAACGATCACCGGGATTCCGACCAGGGCTTCCCTGTCGGGGAGCTCGGCCAGACTGATGAACGACGTTCGCGTCGCGACGGCGAGCAGCGGCTCGTCAGGTGGGGGATTGAGGATGCTCTCGGGCCTCGGCCGCCCGGCTCGACGAATCCACGTGAGCGTCCGGAAGAACGCCACCTCCCGAGCGGTGACCGCCTGGACCGCCTCGTAGATCCTCGCCGCGGATGCCTGCACGACGATGTCGTGCGCCTCGGCGAACTGATATTCCGGAACGAAGTCATCGAGCTGCGAGCGCTTCCCCTGCACGCGTATCGATCGGGCTGGCCACTTCAGTCCTGCGACGACGGCGATCCCTCCCGCCACGAAGAGGAGCGCGCCGAGGCTTCGGCCGTCGAACCCGGCTGACGCGGCGCTCAGCGCGAGAGCGAGGCCGCCCGCAAGCGCGGCAACACCGCCGAGGTAGACGAGAAGGATCGCGAGCATGGAATCGCCGTGCTACCTCGCGGGAGTTGCTGCCACCGCGAACCCCCGTTCATCCGCTCGGGATTGTGAGTTCGACTCCGCCTCCGAACCCCCGTACCTCATCGCCCTATCGTCCTCAATCCCTCATTCCATCGAGTTGCACCGAACTCGAAGGAACGATGGAGGACGTTCGGGGGCGGTGCGTCTCGATAGAATAAGCAAAGTTCGGGCACAAGCGCTCGCTGCGGCGGTAACCGCCTCCCCTCGCGGAAGACGCCGGTGTGGCGACGCACGAGGATGGTGGGATAATCTCCGCGATCTTCGAGAGGTTGCACGGCCGAGAGACGACACCGAGCGCGACGTCGCTACACCTTTGTCCCTTGCGCGGACGTCTTGAGTTGGAGATGCCCTAGTGGGTAAGCCTGGCGCTTGAGTGGCGTGGTAACTAGCCGCCGGCGGGCCTGGTCGGTCGTCGTCGGCTGCGCGCTGGCCGGTGCGCTACAGGTTGCCACGCTGGCCAGCCTGCGTTGGCGCGAGGCCAGAGCTAGATTCGACGTCACAGCGAGCGACTGGCGGGCGGTCTGGGCGTACTCGGCATACCTGACGGCCGTCGACTTGCCCGGCAAGCTTGCCGGGTTCGAAACGGTCCGCGCAATTGCGCCGGGCAGGTCGATCGCGTTTCAGGCGGCGGATGACGAGAGCGTGATTCTAGACCTTGCCGGGCGAGGCGACCTTGCCAATCGCGTCGTGGCACGAGAGCTGGCCCGGTCTCCGTGGCCCAAGGGGCGAGTCGCATGGGCTCTGGCAGTCGACGGGATCAATCGCCTGGGCGGGTCGGGCCGGGAGGATGAAGAACGGGAGCTTGCGCTACGCGCGGTGACCGAGCCCGCCACGGCCAGTTTCTCTTACTTCCATGAGCTATCGGTCGTGCTGCTAGCGCGCCACGGAGAGCACAGGGAAGCCCTCAGATCCTTCGATGGGCTGAGAAAGGCGATTCCGACAGCAACTGTGCACCGTGAGACGCTGCTAGCAGCCACCAGCTCACACCGTGCTCTTGGCAACGTCGAGGCCGCAGATGCGTTGGAGGCGCAGGCAGTGCGCGCCACGCCGCATCCGATGCTAACCCCTCAGTACAAGTGGCCGAAGGCCAAGGTGAGCGCAGATCCGAAGCTCCGAGCCGCAGCTGCACTTGTGAGTCCGGAGGCGCCAAGCGCGCACTGGGGACCGCTGCTGTGGGCAGCCGGGGACGTGGTCCTCTCGTACTTCGGCCTGCCGATAGTGCTGTTCATCCTCGCATGGAGAACGCCGCACCCGAACAGACCGACGCCAGCCCGCGAGCTCGTGGGGGCGTTGGCACTGCACGTGGGAGCAGTGGCTCCATATCTGATCGGCGCGACGTTCGCTGGTCTCGGGGTCTACGTCGTGGCTCCGTTCGTGGGTGTAGGAAGCGCCTCATTCTGGCTCCGCAACGTGGTGGTGCTGTGCGTGGTGCTTGCAGCCCTGCCGTTCGTCGAAGGCCAGAGTCTTAGAGACCTGGGCTGGAGATCGTCGCCCTCGCTGACGAGCAACATCCTCATTGGACTCGGCTGCGTGCTCGTGCTGTCGTTGGGGCGCGTCTTGCCTGCTGTGGCGTGGGCACGGCACGCGAATGGCTGGTTTCCGCGCCTCTTGCTAGGAAGTGCCCTCATGTCGCTCTACGCGGCAGCAATCGAGGAGACATTGAACCGAGGCTACCTCATGCGAGCACTGATGCACTTGACCAACCGTTTCTGGCTGGTGAACCTCGGGCAGTCCGTCTTTTTTGCGGCAGCTCACGTCGTTCTCGGGAGCGCGCCAGGGCGCATGGGCAATTTGGTCCTGATCGCTGCGATCTTCGGGTGGCTCGCACGCCGGAGTCAGTCTCTCTGGCCGTCGTTCGTGTGCCATTGCGCCTACGATCTCGTGGTCCTGTATGCGACCCTGATGCCTAACTACGACGCCTTCTCAATGATTTCATGGGAGTTGACACCCTAGAGCAAAGCGGCGGGAATAATCCATCCTCGGGCGTGTCCGCATTCTATCCCCCCGCGCGGGAGTGTTGATCCCCTGAGCCTCTGAGGACCCCCGCTGAGAGCGGCGTGTTTGAGGGTCTGTGCCCGAAGTGTGCACTCCTGTCGCGTCCGAGCAGTTGCCCATGCACGAGATGCCCGGGCGATGGACGCTCTAGTGGGACGCTGAGGCGGCCTGGCAGGAGTGCTGGGCGTGTTTGGCCACGTGCCCTTTTCTGCGTTTGCCCCGCAAGACGTGCGCTTGCGCTTCGAACGCAGCGGAAGTTCTGGAGGGTCCTGAGCCGGGATGCGTCCCCGCCCCCGGGGCACTGAAATTGCAAGAGGCGGTCCCCGTGCGCCTGCTGGTCGTCGAAGACCAACGCCAGATGGCCCGCTACCTCAGCCGAGCGTTGGCCGAGGAGTCGTTCGCCGTTGACTTGGCGCACGACGGCGTGGCCGCCCTCGAGTTGGTGGAGACCTATGACTACGACGCCATCGTGCTCGACGTGATGCTTCCGCGGATGGACGGCCTCGCCGTCTGCCAGCGTCTGCGCAGCTCGGGCCGTGACATGCCCATCATCATGGTCTCGGCTCGAGACATGGTTGAGGACCGCGTCCGCGGACTCGACGCGGGTGCGGACGACTACCTGGTGAAGCCCTTCGCTCTCGAGGAGTTGGCGGCGCGGCTGCGCGCTCTGGCCCGCCGCCCGAGCAAGAGAGAAACGACCGTGCTCCGGGCTGGCGAGCTCGAGCTAGACCCGGCGAAACGCACGGTGCGCAGGGCCGGCCGCGCCGTGACCCTGACCGCGAAAGAATACGCGATCCTGGAGTACCTCATGAGGCGCCCCGGACTCGTCCTCACCCGCGCGATGATCGCCGAGCATGTCTGGGACTACAGCTTCGACCAGGCCAGCAACGTTGTCGATGTCCACGTCAAGCACATCCGGGACAAGATCGACGTGGCGGGCCGCCCCAGCTTCATCCAGGCAGTTCGGGGAGTCGGCTATGTCCTTGGCGATCCCGCCGCGCCTCCGTCCTAGCACCCTTCGGACACGCCTGGTCCTCTGGTACCTGGCGATGCTCGGCCTCGCGCTGTCGGCCCTGGCTGGCGTCGTGCTCGCTGCGCAGGCCCGGGCTCTCTACCGCGAGCTGGACGCGGCCCTGGCGGTCCAGGCCGAGCAACTCGCCGTGGAGCGACAGTCTGCCCTGCTGAGCATCGACCCGCGCCAGGCTCTTCTCGAGGACCCGCCACCCGCCTTGACCCCGGTGAGCATCCGCCAGGCGTCAGGCGAGGAGATCTTCAGGTCGTCGGCGTTCCCCGACCTCGACTGGGCTGGGCGGGGCGCGGCGGCAGTCGCCGCTCGCGAAGCTGTCCGTCTGCTGACAGTCTCCGACGCACGGGGCGCCACCTTCCGTCTCGCCACGTGGCTCGTCAGGCGTCCGGGAACCGCGCCGCTGGCGGTCCAGGTCGCAGCCTCGACGGGGCCCATCCGTGAAGCGCAGGGTCGGCTGGCAATCGGATTGGCCTTTTTCGTCATCATCGTGCTCGCCGTGGCGAGCTTTGGCGGAAACCTCATCGTCCGCCGTGCGCTCGCGCCGGTCGACGCAGTCGTGGGGCGCGTGGAGCGCATCCAGGCCGGGCAGCTGCAGGATCGTCTCGAGGTCCCGACGGGCAGCGAAGAAGTCGATCGCCTGGTGGCCACCCTCAACAGGATGCTCGACCGGATCGAGGCGTCGGTGCGGGCAGCACGCCGCTTCGCTGGCGACGCCTCCCACGAGCTGCAGACGCCGCTGGCGGCGCTGCGCGGCGCGCTCGAGATCTGCTTGCGCCAGGGGCAAAGCCCCATCGACGGGCGAGTTCCAACGACCGACCTTCTAGCTGAAGTGGACCATCTCTCCGCGCTCATTCGGGACCTCCGCTTCCTGGCTCTGGCCGAGGCAGGGCAGATGGTCGAGAGACCGGAGCCCGTGGACCTTGCTGCCCTGGCGGCGGAGTGCGCCGAGATCGCCCAGGCGCTCGCCGAGGAGAAGGCGATCCGCGTCGGCCTTTGGCTCACAGCCTGCCCCGTCGTTGTGGGAAGCCCGACGTTGCTGCGCCGCGTCGTCCTGAACCTGCTCGAGAATGCGCTACGCTACTCGGCCGCCGCGACTCAGGTGACTCTCTCCGTCGGCACCGCCAAAGGGCAGGCCATGCTCTCCGTGCTCGACCACGGCTGCGGCATCGAGACCGCGGATCTGCCGCACATCTTCGAGCCCTTCTACCGCGCTGACCCGGCCCGCGCCCGCGACAGCGGAGGGACTGGTCTGGGGCTCGCCATCATCAACGAGATCGTCCGCCTCCACGGCGGCCAGGTGAGGGTATCCAGTACACCGAAGCGGGGCTCCACCTTCGTCGTCTACCTGCCCGCACGACCGGCTGCCAGCCCGTCGATCCCATCGATTAAGACGGCTTAACCGGAAATTCATCGCGTCTCAACGTTGGCCTGCGAACGTGCGGCTGTGAGACGGCTGTTCCTGATCGTCGGCGCTCTCCTGCTCGGCCTTATCGCCAGGGCCGTGACCCGCCCGCCGGCGCCCACCGTCGTTCGCGCCGCCGCCCTCGCGCGCCCGGAAAAGGCCACGGAGCGTGGCGCGGTCGTCTACGCGCACTACGGCTGCGCGCAATGCCATGGCGCCGACGGTAAGGGCGGGTTCGCTAATCCCAACGCAGAGACGGCGGGCAAGGTGCCGGGCGTCCTCTACGTGGCGGAGGGCTATACGGCACCCGAACTGCGTCGGAAGATCCTCGACGGCGTTCACGCGGTCGGGAAGCATGACCCGAAGGGTGCGACGCCCCCGTACCGGATGCCGGGCTGGGCCGGACAAATGAGCAACGAGGAGATCGACGACCTGGTCCAGTACCTCGTGGGGTTATACCCGAAGTCTGCCGAAGAGAAGTGGCGATGAGAGGCTCGCAGCGGAAAGGCCGGCCCACCCGGCCGGAGAAGGAGACAAGAATGAGAGCAGCGGAATCGACCCCCGACGGAAGAGTTCGCGCGGCGGTATCTCTTGGAGCGGTCCTGGCTGTCGGCTGGATTCTGTTGCCGGCGCCGGCCGAGGCCGTCCCGGCCTTTGCCCGCCAATATGGCGTCAAATGCTCGACCTGCCACACGCCCGTGCCCCCGCGCCTGAACAATCTAGGCATCACCTTCAAGCGCCTCGGTTACCGGATGCCGGACGCCGACGACGAGGGCAAGCTGGTCCTCAAGCAGAAGCCCAGCCACGGTGCTCTCGACGACTTCTCCGCGGTGGGTGACTTTCGGGGCGAGAGCCACCGCGGCGAGCCGACCGCGTTCGCCGTGGACGAGGTCCTCGGATTTGGAGCGGGCTCCCTGGGGAGCCGCCTCTCCTACAACCTCATAGTGCCCTGGGAGGGCGACGCGTTCAGTCTCGAGGTCGCCGAGGCCCAGGTCTTGCTGGGGAAGCCGACCTCCAATGCGACCGTGCGCTTCGGCAAGATCGCGCCGCTCCTCTGGGACAAGGGGAACGATACGCGTCTGGGCATCTCAGAAGCTCTTGCTTTCTCGACTCCGGTTGCGGCCGGCGAGTGGGAAGGATCGGCCCTGGTCGAGCCGCGACTGGGAGCGGAGCTGGGCTTCAGCCTGAACCGCCTTCACGAGGGAGCGTTTCGCAACACGTTCGTGGCGGTCAGTGCCTTCGACCGGCTTCAGCCGGAAGTCAACGTGCCGCCCGAGGGGGGTCAGAACAACGGCGGACTCAAGGACGTTCTGGTGCAGGCCCTCCACCTCTGGGGCGGGAGCAACACGATCGGTGGCCTTTGGTACCACGGAAAGGTCTACGACATCCCCGCGCTGGGTTTCGAGGCTCAGGTCGACAGGTGGGCGCTGATGGGGAACTACCGCTTCAAGTCCGGGACGGACATCGTAGCGAGCTTCACGAACGGCCGTGATGACTCGACGGACCCCGAGGTGGGCCGCGTGAAGAGCCTCGGCTGGTGGGTGCAGGTCGACCAGGCCATCGGCCAGCGGGCGGTTGCCTCGGTCCGCTACGATCGCTTCGAGCCCAACCGCGCGGTCGGAAGCCTCGACGTCCGCGGTCCGACCGTGGCCCTCACCTATCACGTGCTCGACAACCTGATCCTCGCCGCCGAGTACCAAGGGCTTCAGGTTGGAAGCGAGCAGCGCAGCCGCGACATCGTGGTTCGGGCAATCTTGGCCTATTGAGGTGACGCCCCGTCCACGATCAGAGAGGAGGTTGGCCATGAAGGGGATGGTTTCGCGCTTGATCCTGATCGTTCTGGCGACGAGCCCAGCCGTGGTCGTCGTGCGCGCGCAGGAGCCGGTGGACCCTCGGATCGCCGCGTACGACAAAGGGCCCGCCACGATCGACGTCTCGAAGTACCCCGCCGACACGCAGGCCGCTTACAAGGTCTTCGTGGCGCGCTGCTCCAAGTGCCACACGATCGCCCGGCCTATCAACTGCGAGTTCGTCCTCGACGACGAGTGGGAGCGTTACGTGAAGCGCATGATGCGCAAGCCTGGTTCGGACGTGAGCCCAGCGGACGGGAAGCAGATCTTCGAGTTCCTGTCCTACGACTCGAAGCTCCGCAAGAAGGCGCTCTACGAGCGCAAACAAAAGGAGGCGGCCAAGCCCTGAGGCCAGCCCATGCGCTCCCTGGCCTTCGCGGGACTCGTGCTGGCGGTCGGAGCGGCCTGGCTGCTGCTCCTGCCGCCGGCCCCGCTCGCGCAGCCCCTGACTTTCAACCATTCGCGGCACACGGGCATCGCCTGTGCCGTCTGTCATCGCGGTGTCGAGACGGCTGCCCGCGCCGGTATCCCCCAAGGCGATTTCTGCCTCAAGTGCCACGCCACGACACCAGTGCCGCGGGCTCAGGGTCTGTGGGACGACGCAGCGAAGGGCGGCCGGCTCCACTGGACGCGCGTCACGCACCTTCCCGACCACGTCTACTTTTCGCACCGGCGCCACGTCGGCGTGGCGCGGCTCGAATGCCGCTCGTGCCATGCCAGTGTCGGCGAGGGACCGGCGCCCCCAGGGAGGGCGCCCGTCCGACTCGATATGAACTCTTGCCTTGCCTGCCACCGGAGCGAGGGCGCGAGCCTGGACTGCGCCGCCTGCCACCGCTGACATGAACGACCAGCTCAAGCGGCGCGACTTCCTCTTCTATGGCGGCGCCACCATCGTCGGCATCACCCTTGGCGAGCTGGGTCGCCGCCAGCTCGCCCGAGCCGAGGAGCGCGCGAATGCTTGGCGCGAGCGCGGCGTCGAAACCTGGGCCACGAGCGTCTGCCGGGAGTGTCCGGCGGCCTGCGGAGTCCGCGTACGCCTCGTCGACGCGGTTCCGGTCAAGCTCGATGGCAACCCACTCTGCCCGGTTGCGCGGGGTCGACTCTGTCCCAAGGGCCAGGCGGCCCTCGAGGCGTACTTCGATCCCGACCGGCTCCTGGGTCCGGCCCGCCGGGTCGGCAAGCGCGGCGAAGGACGCTGGGAGCGCCTGACCTGGCCCGCCGCGATCGCACTGCTCGCCCCGCGGGTCAGCGCGTCAAGCGGACCGGAGATGGCGCTCGCGCTCGCGGCGGAAGAACGGGGCCCGCTGGCGGAAGCCTGGGCGACGTTCTGGACGGCAGCGGGCGCCCGGGTTGCTTGGACGCCCGCAGCCACGGCGTCGCGCTTCGCCTCCCGGCTCGGCGCCCTCACGGGCAGGCGGGCCGATCCGCTGTTCGACCTCGAGCACGCGAGCCACGTGCTCTCCTTCGGCGCACCGATCGTCGAGGACTGGCTCTCGCCCGTCTGGTCCCAGCGCAGCTATGGGCACTTCCGGCGGGGCGTCGCCCACGCACGGGGTCGGCTCGTGCAGGTCGACTTCCGCCGCTCGCTGACCGCGCGCAAGGCTGACGAATGGCTGCCGGTGCGCGGGGACCGCCAGGCAGCGCTGGCCTGGGGCATCGCGGCGGCTCTCCTGCGAGAGGGCCGGGCCAGCCGTTCGTTCCTCGACGAGATGGGCGGCAATGTGGCGACCTTCGCGAACGAGGTCGTGGCGCGCTACTCCCCCGACGATGTCGCCGCGGCCACGGGCGTGCCGGTCGTCACGATCCTGAGGCTCGCCCGGGAGTTGGCGGGTAGCGCCCAGCCGCTCGTCGTCGTGGGCGCCGACGCAGACGCTTCCCTGGTCGACGCGGTTTTCGCCCTCGACGCCCTGCTCGGCGCCTTCGACCGCCCCGGCGGCGTCCTGGCCGCGCCTACGGCCAGCCGGGCCGACCCGGACGACGCGCGAGCGGCGCTCCACGACGTCATCGACGGGAGCCTCCGCCCCAAGCTCCTGGTCTTCAAGGACGCCTCCCCGCTCAGGACCCTCTCGGCCCCGTCGGAGCCGGGCGCCGTCCTGGAGCACGTGCCCTTCATCGTCAGCTTCTCACCCTACCTGGACGAGACGAGCTTGGTTGCGGACCTCGTGCTGCCCGCGCCGACCTCGCTCGAGTGCTGGCACGCGGTCGTCCCCCCTTCGGCGGCGCCCTTCGACGCCGTCGCCCTGTCACGTCCGGCGGTGACAGCGCGCCTCGACACGAAGGACACGCTCGCTGTCCTGAAAGCCGTGGCCGATGCCGCGGGCGGACCGCTGGCCGCGGCCTGCACCTGGCAATCCTCCGAGGATCTCGTCGGCGCCGAAACCGACCAGCGGTGGAAGGAACGCCGGGGATCGCCGTATCGCAACCGGTACGAGACGGCGTGGCTGCTGCAGCTGGAGAACGGCGGATGGTGGACTCCTCCCGCGGCGTCGGCCGAAGAGTTCCAGAGCGTCGTGCTCGACGCTGGAGGCTGGGCGGATCCGTTCGTCGCCTCACAACAGATCCGCGACGCACTCCGCGCGCGGGGAGGCCTCACCTTCACGCTCCCCGAAGGCCTCGCCGTCGCGGGCAGGCCGGGTGCGAGCAAGGACAGCGAGGATGGGAAGTATCCGCTGCATCTAGTCCCTTTCACACCAACGGTCGTGAACCTCGCCGGCAGCCCGAACCAGCCGGTGCTTTTCGAGCTGCTGGGCCAGCCCGACGGCGCGCCCTGGCAGGTGTGGGCCGAGCTGGCGCCCGAGACTGCCCGGTCGCTCTCGATCGATCCGGGCGCAGGGATTCGCATCGAGGCGCCCGCCGGAAGCATCGAAGCCGTGGCCTTGATTGCCGAGGGGATGCTGGCCGGCACCGTCGCGCTCGCCTTCGTCCCCTCTCTGCCCGGTGGTGGACGCTGGGCCCGGTTGACTCACGCGGACGCCCGCCGGCTCTGGGGCAAGACGGCATTCGGCGGCAGCTGCGCTGTGCGCATTCGGCGCGCGTAGGAGGGAACGGTGCCTCGCTGGGGACTCGTGATCGATCTCGACCGATGCACCGGCTGCCAGGCGTGCGTCGTGGCCTGCAAGCACGAGAACAACGTGCCGTTCTCGACTCCCGAAACGGCTGCTGAGGGCCGGCTGATGACCTGGTTGCAGATCGTGCCCGCCGAGGTGCCCGGCCGGCCAGGACCGACACCGCTGCCGCTGCTGTGCCAGCACTGCGACCGGCCGCCCTGCACAGACGTGTGCCCGACCAGCGCCACCTACCTCAACCCCGAAGGGATCGTCGCTCAGGTCTACCCACGCTGCATCGGCTGCCGCTACTGTACAAACGCTTGCCCCTACGCCGTGAAGCTCTTCAACTGGACCGAGCCGCAATGGCCGCAGTCCATGGCGCCGATGGTGAACCCCGACGTGTCTATCCGCCCCAAGGGGGTCGTGGAGAAGTGCACCTTCTGCCACCACCGCTTGATGCAGGCCCGCGAGCGAGCCCGGGCCGAGGGCCGCGAGCTGGGCGCCGAGGACTACGTGCCCGCCTGCGTCCAGACCTGCCCGCCCGAGGCCATGATCTTCGGCGACCTCGACGACCCGCACGGCTCGGTGGCCGCGCTCGCGGAGGGTCCCCGAGCGTTTCGCTGGATGGAGGAGCTGGGCACCAAGCCGAAGGTGGTCTACCTCCGGGAGGGCGAATAGAAATGCGTGGCCACGACGCTATCGTCGAGCCGATCCTGACCGTGGGCCCCGGCTTCCGGCGATGGGCGATTGCCCTGGGCGGTGTCGTGGCGTGGGCCGCCTGCGCCTGGATCTGGCAGCTCAGCCACGGGCTTGGCGCCACGGGTCTCGGCCGGCCGGTCTACTGGGGCCTCTACATCACCAACTTCGTCTTCTTCATAGGCGTCTCCCACGCGGGGACGCTCATCTCTGCGATCCTACGCATCGTCCACGCCGAGTGGCGCCGACCTGTCACCCGCATGGCCGAGGTGATCACGGTCCTGGTCCTCTTCTTTGGAGTGGGCAACGTCATCCTCGACCTCGGGCGCCCAGACCGCGCGCTCAACGTCTTGACGCACCCCCACTTCCGCTCGCCTCTCCTGTGGGACGTCTCGAGCATCTCCGTCTATCTCGCCTGCAGCACGATCTACCTGTTCCTCCCGCTGATCCCGGATATCGCTCTGCTGCGCGATCGGTCGAGCGGGTGGCGGCAGCGCTTCTACACACGGCTCGCCCTCGGTTGGACCGGCTCGCCCGCGCAATGGCACCGGCTCGAGAGGGCCATCGGCGTGATGGCGATCCTGGTGATCCCGGTGGCCATCTCGGTGCACACGGTAGTCTCTTGGGTCTTTGCCATGACGATCCAGCCCATGTGGCATTCCACGATCTTCGGGCCGTACTTTGTCGTTGGCGCGATCTTCTCGGGGATCGCCGCGATCATCACCGCCATGGCGATCGTCCGGAAGGTCTACCGCCTCGAGGCATACCTGACCCCGGAGCACTTTGGCAACCTCGGGATCCTGCTCCTCGTCATGGCCTGCCTCTGGTTCTACTTCACCTTCGCCGAGTACCTGACGACGTGGTACGCCCACGAGCCAAGGGAGATCACAGTCTTCAACGCCAAGTTCTCCGGCCCGTTCGCTCCCTTCTTCTGGGCGATGTTCTTCTTCTGCTTCCTGGTTCCGTTTCCCATCCTCGCCAGCTCGCGGACGCGGACGATCGCGGGTACGGTCGTCGCCTCAGTCTCCGTGAACGTGGGCATGTGGCTCGAGCGCTTCACGATCGTCGTCCCCTCGCTCAGCAATCCCAGGGCTCCGATCCACGGCTTCGTGTACGTGCCGAGTTGGGTGGAATGGTCGCTCATGGCCGGCTGTTTCGCGGCCTTCAGCCTCCTGTACATGGGGTTCACCAAGCTCTTCCCGATCATTTCGATCTGGGAGCTGGATCCCGCCCCCGGCGAGGCCGCATCCGATGGGGTGGGGGCCGTTTCCGCCCAGGCCCAGCCATGACGCGCGGCGCCCCTTTCGCCTTCTTCGTCGCGGCTGGCCTCGCTACATCGCTCTACGCGGAGAGCAAGCCCCTGCGGCTTTCGATCGAGCTGCCGGACAACCCCACGGCCGGCGCGAAACTCTTCGTCGAGAAGAGCTGCGTCCGTTGCCACTCCCTCGGCAGCGAGCCCTCCCGCATCGGCCCCGACCTCGGACGCATCCACCTCACGGGAACCATGCTGGACATCGCCGGCGCACTCTGGAACCACTCCCCCGTGATGCGCGAGAAGATGCGGGATTTCAAGATCCCCGCCCCCACGATCACGAGCCGCGAGATGGCGGATATCGTGGCCTTCCTGACGGCTTACCGCTACTACCTGACGGAAGTCGGCGGGCCTGGCGACCCCGCGGCGGGCCACACCATTTTCGCCGCCAAGGCGTGCGTGCGCTGCCACGGTGGGAAGAACGATTGGGACAAGCCGGGCCCCAGCCTCGACCGTTACCGAGGGCGCTTCTCGCCGGTCTATCTCGCACAGGCAATGTGGAACCATGGCCCGGAGATGGCGCAGCTCATGCAGGGCCGGAACATCCCCTGGCCCAAGTTCGAAGGCCGTGAGATGGGCGACCTGCTCGCCTACCTGCAAGCCGGCAACAGTAGCACCAGCGCGCAGCGCGTCTACTTCGAGCCCGGCAGCCCCCGCCGCGGCCGCGAGCTGTTCGTGAGCAAGCGCTGCGAGGTCTGCCATGCGATCGGGGGCAAAGGGGGAAGGGGAGGGCCGGACCTCGGCACGAAAGGGCACGATCTGGTCGGCTCCGTCTCGGCGATAGCGGGCGTGATGTGGAATCACGGCCAAGGCATGGCCGCCGAGTTGGCTCGCCGGGGCGTCCCCCACGCGAAATTCTCCGGCCAGGAAATGGCGCACGTCATCTCCTACCTCTACTTTGTCAACTACGCCAATCTGACCGGCTCCCCCTCGCGGGGCGCTCGGCTCTTCGCCGAGCAATGCGGCTCCTGCCATTCCGTCGGCCAGGGCCACGGCGTCGGGCCGGATCTGACGGGCGTCCCGGGGCTCGACGACCCAATCGCCATCATCGCCGCCCTGTGGAATCACGCGCCCCGCATGGAGGAGGAGACGCGCCGGCGCGGCATGCTCTGGCCCCGTTTCCAACCCGGCGACACCGCCGACCTGACCGCGTTCCTCTTGTCCAGGCGCACAAAGGCGTCCGGTGGGACGACACCGTGACCGCTTAGCGGTCCTCGTCCGTGGCTGCGGACTTCACGACCTAGCCCGCGGCGCGCCGGGGGACCGCCGCTTCCGCCGCCTCCTCGTATCCGCGGACCGCATAATACGTAGCCTTGTCGAAGAACTGGTCCACGAGGAGGTGGAGCTCCTCCTCTTGGTACAGGTCGACCGCGGTATCCACGAGGCCCGAGGCCCGGATGAAGTCCCGCAGATGTACCTTCATCACGATGAACCCGTAGACCACCTGGCTGATGGGGATGCGGTCCCCGAAACGCTTGCGCCCCATCTCGGCGTAAGTGCGCTCGAAGGTCTCTTCGGTCCTGTCGGCGAGCCAGCGCCCGAGGTTGTGGAAGGCGTCGTAGACGCGGCGGCGCAGCTCGTCGTGGGAGGCTTTGTGGAGCGCCTGCGTGCGCGGATTGCTCAGGAGGTCGGCGAGCACGCTTCGCGTGAGCCCCTCAGCGTGATCCTCGATCAGGTTGACGAGTCGCTTGGAGAGCATGTGACCCTCCTCTCAACAGGGTTTGTAAGCAAACGGCGAGCCGCGGCCTCCGAAAAACCTGCGTGCTCCGACCTTCCCCCGCCGGCGTAGTACAGCCTGGGCGTCCGGCGGCGACGAGGTACCGCTTCGAGGGGGGACGCGAAAGCTCGGCGCCCTGCCCTACTGCCGCCCGGAGACGGTCGCCGGGCGCTCGGCGCGCTTCTTGATTGCATGGAGCCACATGCGGCGGATGAAGGCGCTCCCGGGGTAGATGAGCCGCCAATAGAGCGCGAACTGCCGGCGTGCGGCGGCATCCGTGGCGAAGATACGCGTCTCCGTCGTGACGCGACAGGCGGCCGCCAATTCCTCGATCCGAAAATTCATCGCCGCGAGGGCGAAACCGGGTTGCCGCAGCTCGCGGAAGGCCCCCGGTGTCAGGCGCCCGACCGGACGCCACCCATGGGGAACGACGACCGGGATTCCCACCAGGATCTCGGTGTGGGGCACTTCGGCCAGGGTGATGAACGAGGTTCGGGTCGCGACGGCGAGGAGCGGGGCATCGGGTTCGGGATTCAAGATGCTCTCCGGCCCGGGGCGGCCGGCACGGCGAATCCACGTGAGGGCTCGGAAGAACGACACTCCCCGGGCGGTGACGGCCAGGACCGCGTCCCAGGTCGTCGTCACCGGTGCCTGCACGACGATGGCGTGGGCCTCGGCGAACTGGTACTCCGGCACGAACTCGTCGAGCCGCGAGCGCTTCGACTGGACGCGGGTCGAGCGCGCCGGCCACTTCAGTCCTGCCACCACGGCGACGACTCCGGCTGTCAGGAGGACCGCGCCGAACTCCCTGCCCTCGCCCATGACAGAGCCCACGCTCAGCGCCAGAGTGAGGCCGCCAGCGAGAGCGGCGACGCCGCCGAGGTGGACCAGGAGAATCGCAAGCATCGAATCGCTGGTCGTTACCTCGGTACGGACCTGGGAGGTGGACCGAAGTCGCGTTGGACGGCCGACGCTGTGATCGAGGAGGCGAACGGCACGGGCCCTGAATCGGCGGGTCTGCGGCGGTAGCCCTCGCCGCGCTCGCTCCACCAGACCCGTGCGTCCGGCTCGGTCCAGGGGCTCACGTCGTCGCAGCGGTCGAGGGACGCCAGCAATGCGCGCGCCGAAGGCGGCCGCCGCCCCGGGTCCTTCTCGAGGCAGGCCAGAAGGAGGAACGCCAGCTTCTCCGGCACCTCTCGACCCAGCCGCTCTGCGGGATGCGGCGGTGGGGTGTGGAGGTGATGTCCGCAAATCTCGACCACGTTGCGTCCGGCGAACACGTGGGTCCCGGTGAGCAGGAAGTACCCGACGGCCCCACAGGAGTAGAGGTCGCTGCGGCCGTCCACCGTCTCGGGTGCTCGGATGGCCTCGGGCGAAAGGTAGAGGGGCGTTCCCGTGATCGTGTCAGTGTGGGTGAGACCGCCGTCTGCCTCCTGATCGAGATCCTTGACGAGGCCGAAGTCCACGACCTTGGCCACGTCCGGAGCGCCGCCGCGTAGAGGGACGAGAATGATGTTCGCGGGCTTGATGTCGCGGTGGATCAGGCCGACGGCGTGCGCCTCCGCGAGCGAGCCCGCAACCTGCCTCAGGACGTGCACGACGCGCCCCGGCGGCTGAGGGCCATCTCGCCGGATGAGCTCCTCCAGGTTCAAGCCCTCGAGGTACTCCATCGCGTAGTAGAAGACGCCGTCGGTCGTGCGGCCGTAGTCGAAGATGGCTACGGTGTTCGGGTGCGAGAGTCGGCTGGTGAGCTGGACCTCGCGCTCGAAGCGCTCCAGTCGCTCGGCCCCCGCGCGCTCAGGGGGGAGGAGCTTGACCGCGGTGGGGCGGCGCAGCATGGCGTGCCGCGCGCGATAGACCGTGCCCATGGCGCCCTCGCCGATCTTCTCTTCCAGCACGTATTGGCCGAGCCGGCGAGCCTCGCGCACCGCCTGGCGGAGGCCGTAGATCACCCGGGAGGCCACCGAGGCGACCACCGCGGCGCAGAGGCACCAAAGCGCGGCGAAGGTGGCGAGGACGGGGGGAGCGCCCGGGTCGGCCGCCACGCGGTAAGAGAGGTAGCAGGTCCCGACGACGGGGACCAGGGCGAGGAGGCTCAGAGTGAATGTGCGAAGCGGCGTGCTGGGCACCAGGATGGCACGGGTGATCACCGTGTTGGTGATTGCGAGAAGTGCCCGCGCACGCGGATCGCCCGGCGCGTCTACCGGAAAGGGGGCGAGGGCGAAGCCAGAGCAGAGCACGCAGGTGACGATGAGCATGGACGCGTCGGTGACGCGGAGAGCGGCTTCCGACCAGGCGCCCCTCCGGCAAGCCAGCCAGAGGCCGAGCGTGAGGAGGGTGCTCGCGAGGACAAGCAGGTTCGCGGGGTGACGGGCCCAGTCCGAGCGGCCGTCCTTCGGCAGCAGGCCTTCTGCGAGGTTGCCCACGACGTAGAAGGCGAACGTGATGCCGAAGAAGACCTTCCCGTACAGGGCGAGCCGCTCCTGAAGGAAGGCGCGCGCTGAGTCCGCCTCGAGGGGCGCGTTCCCGACGGTGGAATCCTGGCGGGGAGTCGCGAGCCCGGGCATCGTGCGGTCAGTATACGCGGCGTGCGGGAGCCCGCTCCGGCGGCGAGCGCCGTGAAAGCGCGGCTTCAACCTTGTCCGCCAAGCCAATGCGCGAAACGCCCAACAGGTTGGCGGACTGCGTCTGATCCGATGCTGCGGTTTCCCAACTGCAGCCAAGCAGAAGCATTGCTGCTGCAGCACTTTGGTCCCCGGTGGGCCGCACGGCACAGAGCGTGCAAAGTCATTGGTCCGTGGACCAGGGCAACATTCGCTTCGAGTCTTCTTCGGTCGCGCCCATGCAAAGGAGGTGTGCCGTGATAGCAAAGAACAGTCTCCTGGGGCTTCTCTGCGGGTTGGTGCTCGTCGCTCCGGTCGCTGCCGAGAACCGTATCGGGATCCTGGGAGGCGTCAACCTCGCAACCTTCCACGAGACGCCTGCGGAAGAGGGCCTCTTGAGCACACGGACTCTGTTCGAGGCAGGGGCCGTCGCGGACGTGGGTTTGGGCGGAAACCTCTCGATCCGGTTCGAGCCCATGTTTCTGGTGAAGGGCAGCGACGTGAGCTTCGCTCTGTTCGGTCCGCCGCCGTCCGCCCCGAATGGTGGCTTGCGGCGGATCAACCTGGTGGACCTTCGAGAGGAGCCGCGACCGCTTGGCTTCGCGTTACATGCCGACACTGAAGGGCGACGTTCTTGGTCAAGAACTGTGGAGGCAGGCCATGAGAACCCGTTCGCTGGGAAAGCGAGGTTGACATGCGATGTCACGAGTCTCAAGGTCGCGGCGCGGGCCCAGTTTCGCCGCCCAACGACACTGCTGGCGGTTGGAGCGGGCGTACAATTGGGACAGAGAGGGACCTCGTGTGGCACTCCTGGGCGCTAACTTCTGTCCGTGCCCACGCTGCTCGTGGTCGAAGGGTTCCGGTTCTGGTTCTACAGCAACGAGGGGCAAGAGCCGCCGCACGTGCACGTGAGCAACGGTGGGGCTTCTGCGAAACTTTGGCTGCAACCAGTTCGCATCGCGTACTCACACGGTTTGACTCCGGCCCAGGTCCGGCGCGCCCGGGAGCTGGTCTTTGAGCACCAAGCCTCCTTCCTCGAGAGGTGGCATGACTACTTCGGTCGTTAGTCCGCCGAATGCTCGCGCCCGGAGCATCGACTTCGTACCGGACGCTTTCGTAGTGCACCTCGAAGATGGTCGGTCACTCACGGTGCCCATCGAGTGGTTCCCTCGCCTTCGAGACGCGACGGCGGAGCAGCGGAGCCGCTGGGAGCTGATCGGTCCTGGCTTCGGCATCCGCTGGCCCGATCTGGACGAGGACATTTCTGTGGCGGGTCTCCTCGGCCTCCCGGACTGACGTCACCCTTCCGCCTGCGCACTTCTCTGACCCTGCTGACGTGAGCGCCAATGGCGCTGCGCCAATTGCGCCAATGCCGATCGTTGACTCGCCAATGGTGGGGGGCGTACAGTCGTGCCCGCGGCCTCCCTCGCGGCCGTCCAGGTGGGTGCATGATGCGCGGGCTTGGCACGATGTTGCTGGGAGTCGCGATCGCAGGCGGCCTGCAAGCCAACGAGGAGCGAGATCCTCCGCTGGTGATAGAGAGCGCCGTTGCCGATCTGGACAACGGGCGCCTCGTCATCCAAGGCCGGGACTTCGGGACGGAACGCCTCGGAGTAAGGCTCGCCGGACGGACCCTGAAGGTGCTCCTGGCGAAGCCCAGGCAGATCACCGCGGCCCTGCCGCCCGGAATCGCGCCGGGGAGCTACCTGCTCGTCGTGTCCCTTCGCGACGGAGGCCGGAAGAGCAACTCATTTGCCGTGACCATCGGAGCGGTCGGGCCGCCAGGACGCCAAGGGCAAAAAGGCGATAGGGGAGATCCTGGGCCAGCCGGCCCTGCCGGGATACAGGGGCCTGAAGGGCCAAAGGGCGCTGAGGGTCAAACCGGTCCAGCAGGCCCGCAAGGTCCTCCGGGCATCGTCGGCGCGTTCGATAGTCTCGCGGGTCTTCCCTGCACGCGAGGCGGTGTTGTTGGGTCCATCGTTCTCCTCTATGCGACCAACGGCGACGCAAGTCTTCGCTGCGTGTTGCCCGACGTCCCCCCCCCGCCTCCCTCGCCGACGCCCTCGACCCCAGCGGTCCTTCTCCTCAATGAGGTGAATCCGAACATCGTCGACATCGCTGGTACCCGGGACCTGATCGAGCTGGAAGTGGTCAGCGCGGGCAACTTGCAGAACATCACGGTTCAGATGCGCTTCACCAGCCCTCTAGTGCTGGCCACCCTGCCCGACCTGGCGGTGTCGGCCGGCGATCTCATTCTTGTGCACCTCAACCCACTGCCAGGCTGGATCACCGAGTCTGCTAGTCGAGGCGATTGCACGGATGCTTCATGCGTGGCGAGCGCTTGGGACGTCAGGGGGAATGCCACTAGCATTCCTTTCACTACCGGTGTGTTGCTCGTGCGGGCCCCTGACGGCACGGTCCAGGACGGCGTCTCGTTCACGACGGGCGGCAGTATCAACCCAAACTTTGCGACTGACCTCCAGTCGCTTCAGGCTCTGGGGCTCTGGAGCCCCGCGGACTGCGGTGGCTCACTCTGCACGCTCACGTCTACGCCAACCGCACTGGATATATCGGCTTCGTGGGCCGGATCGGCAAACAACGCAAGCGGGAGCAGCATTGGCCGCCACCCGAATGCGCAGGACACCAATTCCGCCAGTGATTGGCAAATCGAATTCGCGACTTTCGGAGGCCCGAACCCATAGCAAGGGCTGCGGGCGGACTCCGGGATGGGTTGGTTGGGACGGAGACTCAAGATGCGCGGTGACTTAGGAGGTATTGGGCCATGGTGTCGATTGGAAGGATGTCGTCAGTGAGTCTCTTGGTGACAGGTTTGCTGGGGTTGGCACCGCCGACCACACAATCAGCGCCCGCAGTTCAGCCCCCGCCGACGACTCAGGCGGCGCCAGCGAAAGCGGCGCCTGCGGCAGCGGCAAACCCGCCCTCTGCCGGAGTCATCCAGACCCAGGAAACCAACACCCAGGGCGTGGTCGCCGATGTAACCGAGTGCAAACGGAAGGACGGGGTGTTGACCGTCAAGCTCCGCATTCGGAACACCTCCGGCGGGACAGTGTCGTTCTATACGGACCGACTCCGCGATTACGACAAGGTTTATCTCACCGCGGACAACAAGAAGTACTTCGCCCTGACAGACTCGGAGAAGCAGCCTCTTTGGGGCAGCACGACAGGAAATGAGTCCCTGAGTCCCGGCCAGAGCTACCGGTGGTGGGCGAAGTTCCCGGCGCCTCCTGCGGCGGCGAAGAGTATCAACCTGCTCACGCCAGTGGCTTCACCCTTCGACGACGTTCCCATCAGCGACCAATAGGGTGATGGCGAAACGACTGCTGGTCTCGATCGGAATACTCCTCCTACTCGCTCGCGCCGTCCCTGCGCAGGGCAAGTACCCAGACCCGGATTCGCCCGCCGTAGAAGGCGCGGCGCGTGCGGCGCTCGCCAACGCGAAGGTCTTGGAGGTCAAAGCCAAGGTTCTGGACATCATCGGTGTCAGCCGCGGTCTCAGCGGCGTCATGAAAGACCTTGGGGCCAAAGTGACCGATCAGGAGATCACCATCGAGCTGGCGGCTGACTTTCTCTTTGACTTTGACAAGTACGCTCTGAGGAGCGAGGCCACCGACAGCCTCCGCAAGGTCGGAGAGGTCGTCAAAGCTTATCCAAGAGCGCCGCTGCTGATTGAGGGGCACACGGACGGCAAAGGCACGCATCCCTACAACATGACGCTGTCGGAGAGCCGTGCTGTCTCGGTGAAGAACTGGCTGGTGCAAAATGCCGGGGTCGATCCCGCGCGGATCACCACCAGGGGCCTGGGAGAAACCAAGCCCGTCGCATCCAACGCCAACCCCGACGGCAGCGACAATCCCCAGGGCAGACAGAAGAACCGGCGAGTCTCGATAACACTGCGTACACGCTCTAACTGATTGATAATAAGCATAATATAGATTGGAACTCTGAATGACTAGATAAGTTCCAATCTATAGTAGTTAGAGTTACAATAGTCCCGTGAAAGCACGTTCGGAGATCACGCAATTCATCGCTGCTCACATCGCCGAGCAGCAGTCCGGTCTTGCCCGGATGGTCTCCGAGCGATTCGGAATCAGTCGACAGGCGGCGAATCGAAACATCGCGCGCATGGTGAAGTCTGGGCTCGTTCTTGCCCATGGCAAGACGCGTGGTCGGCAGTACCGGCTCGCGACCCTGGGTCGGGTGCATGAGACCTTGGCCATCACACCGGAGCTGCAGGAGGATCAGGTCTGGGAGCGCCGTGTGCTACCCCTGTTGCGCGACGCGCCCGAGAACGTGCGGGACATTTGCAGCTACGGCTTCACCGAGATGGTCAACAACGCGAAGGACCATTCGGGTTCGCCCACGCTACTCATCTTGGCCGAGGTCACGGCGGACGGCGTCACGATGGTGGTGAGAGACGAGGGTGTCGGGATTTTCCGCAAGATCAAGGACGCTCTGCACCTGGAGGATGAGCGCCACGCGATCCTGGAGCTCACCAAGGGGAAGTTCACCACGGACCCGGAACGCCACACGGGCGAAGGCGTCTTCTTCGCGTCACGCATGTTCGACTCGTTTGGCATAGGGTCCGGGCGACTCGGCCTCCTTCACCGGCGCGACACCCAGGACTTCCTGAGCGAGGACCGGCCGGAACATGCTGGCACGACGGTGGTCATGGAGGCAAAGTTCGTTTCACAACATACAGCGAAGGAGGTGTTCGACCGGTACTCGACCGAGCAGGACGACTACGCGTTCCAGCGAACCCGCATCGTGGTCGCTTTGGCGGAGATCGAAGGCACGAAGCTCGTCTCTCGTTCTCAGGCCAAGCGAATCCTCGCCCGGCTCGATCGGTTCAAGGAGGTGATCCTCGACTTCAAGCGGGTCGAGAGCGTCGGACCCGCCTTCGCCGACGAGATGTTCCGCGTATACAGGTGTCAGCACCCGCAGGTGAACCTGATCCCGACCGAGGCCAATGAAGAAGTGCAGAGGATGATCCGGCGCGCAGAGGCAGCCAGACAAACCATGATTCCCGCCCCGGGCTCTTGACCACGACGCCGAACTCCGCGCTATGCTTCCTGTTCGGGGAGATCGCCTTCATGCCCTTCTACCACCAGCTCGGCCGTGTCCCACCGAAGCGCCACGTGGTGCTTCGCACGGCGGACGGGGCGCTATGCTTCGAGGAGCTGGTCGGGAACAAGGGTTTCACCGGGCCGTCGTCGCTGCTCTACCACCTCCGGCTTCCGACGGCCGTCAAGAGCGTGCGCCTCTTCCGAGACCTCGCGTGGGCGCGGGAGGAGGACCAGACGCTGCGCCACCGGCACTTTCGGACGGCTTCCCTCGAGACGGGGCCGAGTGCCGTTCTCGACCGCGTGCCTTTGCTCTACAACGACGACGTCGCCCTGGAGATGGTGAGGCCGCGGCAGGAGGACGAGTTCTTCTACAGGAACGGCCAGGGAGACGAGGTCGTCTTCGTGACCGAAGGCGAGGGGGTTCTCGAGTCGCCCTTCGGCGTGGTCGCGTTCCAGTCGGGCGACTACGTCGTGATTCCCCGCGGGGTGCTTCATCGCTACCGTCTCGCCCCCTGCCCCCAGCGCTTTCTCGTGATCGAGAGCCGCGGCGATGTGCGCACGCCGAAGCGATATCGGAACGAGCACGGTCAGATGCTGGAAGGCGCGCCTTACTCGGAGCGGGATTTCCGGCGTCCGGAGAAGCTCGAGACCCGCGACGAGGCCGGAGAATTCCGGGTCCTCGTCAAGGCCGCGAACCGCATCACGGAGATCATCATGGCTCACCATCCCTTCGACGTGGTGGGCTGGGACGGGTACTACTATCCGTGGGCCTTCAGCATTCACGACTTCGAGCCCAAGGTAGGCCGCGTCCACCTGCCCCCGCCCGTGCATCAGACGTTCGAGGGAGACGGCTTCGTGATCTGCTCCTTCTGTCCGCGTCCTTATGACTTCGATAAAGACGCGATCCCCGCTCCCTACAGCCACCAGAACGTGATGTCCGACGAGGTCCTCTACTACGCCAACGCGGAGTTCATGAGCCGGAAAGGGATCGAGTATGGCTCCATCACCCTCCACCCCGACGGCCTGCCCCACGGTCCGCAGCCAGGGAAGACGGAAGAGTCGATCGGCGCGAAGTGGACGGGCGAGCTGGCGGTGATGGTGGACACGTTCAAGCCGCTCCGCGCGAGTCGGCAGGCTCTCGCCCTCGAGGATGCCGGCTATGCCTTGTCGTGGCTCGTATGATCGCGGCCGCCACGTCATCGCTGCTCGCGTCCCTCGTCGACTACGCCGGGCTCTTTCCGCCGGCCGGTCTCGACACGGAGAAGGCGGTGGAGCAGTACGCGCGCCATCGCCGTTCCCCGGAGCGCTGGATTCTCGGACGCTTCGTCGTCCCGGCCACGCGCCTCGACGAGATGGCGACGGCGGCTGCGCCGTACCTGCCGACCCTTGGCGCGACGGATCCCTGGCGCGTGACGGCGCTCCTTGGGAATCGTCCCGCAGCCGAGGCCGCCCAGGCGGTGGCGTTTGGCCAACGCCTCGGCGGCCAGGCGGTCGTCGATTCGGTCGAGCTGAAAGGCTCGACGGTGGGTGAAATCGAGTCGGCCCTCGACGGACTGCCATCCGGCGTCACGGCCTACGTCGAGTTGCCGATCGACGCCGTTCTGCCGCCGCTTCTGCAAGCGCTCAAGGCCCGCGGCGCGCGGGCCAAGGTGCGCACCGGTGGGGTGACGCCCGAGGCGATACCGTCGCCGGAGCAGGTGGCCCGATTTCTCGTTGCCTGCGGCGCAGCCAAAGTTCCGTTCAAGGCGACAGCCGGGCTCCATCATGCGGTGCGCTCCGTTCGGCCGCTCACCTATGCCTCCGACAGCCCGCGAGCCACCATGCACGGCTTCCTGAACGTCTTCTCCGCCGCCGCCCTCGTCTGGCACGGCGCCTCCGTGGACGCGGTCGAGGCCGTGTTGCGAGAGGAGAATCCCGAGGCCTTTCGGATCGACGACGGCGGCCTGTCGGTGGGGGATCGCCACGTTTCCGCCGGCGATGTCGCCGCGTCGCGCGCCGAGCTTTCCATCGGGTTCGGCTCTTGCTCCTTCGCGGAGCCGATCGCCGACCTGAAGGCCCTCGGCATCTTGTGATCGCCGCGATCGACGAGACCCACGCCCCTGCGCTCCGGAGCTGGGTCGAATCGGCCAACGATCCCGCCACTGACTTTCCCGTCCAGAACCTGTCGATGGGTGTCTTCCAGCGGAAAGGAAATGGAACGGCGGGCGTCGGCGTTGCCATCGGCGATCAGATCCTGGATCTCGCCGCCTGCGCCGGGCGCGGCCTCCTCCGCGGCCTGCCGACCGCGATCGAGGAGGCCTGTCGCGCCGCGTCCCTGAACGCCTTCATGGCGCAACCGGCCCGCCTGCGGAGCGCGCTCAGGAACCGGATCAGTCACCTGCTTCGTGCCGAGGGCGGGTTCGTGACGGCGCGCAGCGAGGCCGCAGCGGTCCTTCTGCCGCAGGCCGAGGCTGAGATGCGCCTCCCGGCCGAGGTGGGGGACTACACCGACTTCTACGCGTCGATCTTCCACGCGAGCAACGTCGGCGCCATGTTCCGCCCCGACAGCCCGCTGTTGCCGAACTACAAATGGGTGCCGATCGGCTATCACGGGCGCGCGTCGTCCCTCGTGGTCAGCGGCACGCCGGTGCGCCGTCCTTCGGGGCAGACCGAAGGGACCGACGGTGGGCCACCGTCGTTCGGCCCGACTCGCGCCCTCGACTACGAGCTGGAGATGGGAGCCTTCCTCGGGCCGGGAAACGACCTCGGAACGCCCATCCCTCTCCGTGAGGCCGCGGATCACCTCGTCGGCCTCTGCCTCCTGAACGACTGGTCCGCTCGCGACATGCAGAAATGGGAGTACCAGCCCCTCGGTCCGTTCCTCGCGAAGAGCTTCGCCACGTCGCTCGGACCATGGGTGGTTACCCGCGAGGCGCTGGCGCCCTTCCGCGTCTCGGCCTTGTCGCGGCCGGCAGGAGACCCCGCTCCGCTTCCGTACCTGAGCGACGAGGAGGATGCAGCTCACGGGGGTTTCGACGTGCATCTCGAAGTGCGTATCGCATCGCGCGCCATGCGCGACGCGCGGCACCCGGCGATGACGGTGAGCCGTAGCCGTCTCCGCGACCTTTACTGGACGCTTGGCCAACTGCTCACTCATCACGCGAGCAACGGCTGCAACCTGCGCCCTGGGGACCTGATCGCCAGCGGCACCGTCTCCGGGCCGGAGACGGAATCCCGCGGCTGCCTCCTGGAGCGGACGGGACGGGGGAACGAGCCGCTCACGCTCCCGACGGGGGAAAGGCGCCGCTTTCTCGAAGATGGCGACGAGGTGATCTTCCGCGGGCGCTGCGAGCGGGAGGGCTTCGTCTCGCTGGGCTTCGGCGAATGCCGCGGCGTGGTAGGTTAGGGACCGGAGGGAGCCATGCCGAAAGTCGAGTCCCTCGGGATCAAGCGGATCGAGTCGATCCACTACTACGTCCACGACCTGGAGCGGAGCCGGCGCTTCTACACCGGGACCATGGACTTCGCGGAGATCGGCGGCAGCTCCGAGACGATGACACGCGAGGGCCGCGAGCAGTCCGTGGTCTTCATGGCGGGGAACTGCGTCGTGACCTGCATCGCTCCTCGCGGAGAAGACGGCCGCGCCGCGCGCTACCTGCGGAAGCATCCGGACGGCGTCGGGACGCTGAACTTCGAGGTGGAGGACGCGGGGCGCGCCTTCGCTCTTCTGGAGAAGCGGGGCGGCACGCCCATCGGCGAGATCCACCGAGAGAAGGATGGGAGCGGCGAGATCGCCTTCTTCTCCATAGCGACCCCGTTCGGCGACACCACGTTCCGGTTCGTGGAGCGCCGCGGTTACCGGTCGCTCTTTCCCGGCTTCGAGTCCCTCGAAGCACCTCGGGGCGGCGCCAACGCCTTCGGCTTCGTCGGCTTCGACCACGTCACCTCCAACTTCCAGACCATGAGCCCGGCTCTGCTGTGGTTGGAACACGTCCTGGGTTTCGAGCGCTACTGGGAGGTGCAGTTCCACACCACCGATGTCGCCATCGACCAGTCCCACGGCTCGGGCCTCAGGTCGGTGGTGATGTGGGACCCGGCTTCGGGGGTGAAGTTCGCCAACAACGAGCCGTGGCGGCCGTTCTTCAAGGACTCGCAGATCAACGTCTTCAACGAGCAGCACCGAGGCGACGGCGTCCAGCACCTGGCCATCGGCGTCAAGGACATCGTGTCGTGCGTCCGCGGCCTCCGGGTACGCGGTCTAGAGTTCATGCCGACGCCCGGGACGTACTACGACGCCCTCTCGGCTCGGCTCCAGACCATGGGCGTCGGCTCCATCGACGAGGACATCGAGCTCCTGAGGTCCCTCGAAATCCTGGTCGACGGCGACCGGGAGCACTCGTATCTTCTCCAGATCTTCCTGAAGGAGGCGGCCGGCCTCTATCGCGAGCCCGAAGCCGGGCCCTTCTTCTACGAAATAATCCAGCGCAAAGGGGACGAAGGATTCGGCGCCGGGAACTTCCGCGCCTTGTTCGAGTCCATCGAGCGCATGCAGCAAGGGGTGAAAGCATGATGATGCGCCGCGTACTCGTCTCTTCCGCGGTTGTGGCGGCCTTCGCCACGTCGGTCTTTTCGGGAGATGCCATGTCCTTCTATTCGCTCAAGACGACCACGCTCTCGGGGAAGCCGGCCGACCTCGGCGACTATTCCGGCAAGGTCACTCTCGTCGTCAACGTGGCGAGCCAGTGCGGATTCACCCCGCAGTACAAGGGGCTCGAGGCCCTCCACCAGGAGTTGGCACCCAAGGGGTTTTCGGTCCTCGGCTTTCCGAGCAACGAGTTCGGAGGACAAGAGCCGGGGAGCGCCGAGGAAATCCAGACCTTCTGCCAGAAGAACTACGGTGTGACGTTCCCGATGTTCTCGAAGCTCGTCACGAAGCCGGGTTCGGACCAGTCGCCCATCTACGCGCTTCTGACGAAGGCCGGCGACGTCCCCTCGTGGAACTTCTGCAAATACCTGGTCGGCAAGGACGGCAAGGTGATCGCTTTCTTCCCGAGCAAGGTCACGCCTGAGTCGAAGGAACTGCGCGACGCCATCACGGCTGCCCTCGGGAGGTAGGCGGCCTTGCCGCAAGCGGCTTGGCATTGTTTGGACGCTTACTGGATAATGCCGATTGAGTAAGTCATAAATGCGCCTGACCGGTTCGGCCCTGGGCACGCTCGCAGTCCTCTCTGCCGCCGTGGCCGCGGCTGCGCAGGATCCGGCGGCCCTCAAGAAGACCTGTGACAAGGGGAGCTTCCAGGACTGCTTCACCCTCGCTGGTCTCCACCTCCAGGGGCAGGGCGTTCCCAAGGACGTGGCGAAAGCCACGTCCCTCTACAAGAAGGCGTGCAACGGGAACGATGCCCGGAGCTGTCTCGAGTTGGCACGGCTGACCCGCGGTGGTGAAGCGGGCGCCAAGGACGCGGCGGGCGCCGTCAAGCTCTTCGACAAGGCCTGTACCCTCGGCAGCGCCGAAGCCTGCGGCCAGATGGGTGTCCTCTACCAGACCGGCCAAGACGTGGCGAAGGACATGGCTCGCGCCGCCGAGTTCTATGGGCGCGCCTGCGAAGGGAACTTGGCGAAGAGTTGCCTGGCTCTCGGCGAGATGCATCGGCAGGGACGGGGCGTTCCGCAAGACGTCAATCGCGGGGCCGCGCTGTTCAAGAAGGCCTGCGACGGAGGAGAAGCCGATGGCTGCGGCGCACTCGGGTTCGCGTTTCGATCCGGGGAGGGGGCCGTCAAGGACCTCCCCCACGCGGCCGCCCTCTTCAAGCAAGCCTGCGGAGCGGGCTCGGCCGTGGGTTGCTACGGGCAGGGCCTTTCCCAGGAGAAGGGCGACGGCATGACACGGGATCTCGCCGCTGCTTTCGCGTCCTTCGGCAAGGCGTGCGAGGCTGGGGAGCCCCGGGCGTGTCACAGCGTCGCTCTCATGATGCGCGACGGCACGACGGTTCCCAAGGACGCCGCCAAGGCCGCCGAGTTCTTCCAGAAGGCGTGCGACGGCGGCGCGGGGCAAGCGTGCCACGACTTGGGCGTCTTCGCCGAGACAGGGCGCGGGATGCGACGGGACCTGGCGCGCGCGGCCACGCTCTACGGTCAGGCCTGCTCGGGGGGCGACATGCGCGGCTGCCTGAGGCTGGGCCTCCTGTACAACGGCCGCGTGGGCATCGAGGCCGAACCCGGGCGTGCCGTGGCTCTCTTCAAGCAGGCGTGCGACGGCGGCGAGATCGGCGGCTGCGCCAAGCTCGCTCCGATGTACGAAAACGCCGAGGCCCCGCTCACCCGTGATCTCGTCCAGGCTGGGGCCCTTTACAAGAGGGCCTGCGATTCGGGTCTCGCCGCCGAGTGCTACAGCCTCGGCCGCCTCGTGGCACGCGGCGACGGCATGTCGGCCGATCTCGCGAAGGCAGCGGGTTTCTACAAGCAGGCCTGCGAAGGCGGCTCTGCTCCCGGATGCTACGAACTCGGCCTGCTGACCCAGAGCGGCCAGGGGGTCGCCCGCGATCGTGACGGCTCGCGCTCTCTCTTTCAGAAGGCCTGCGACGCCGGCGACAAACGGGGCTGCGAGAAGGTCAAGTACCGGTAGGATCGCGCTAGGTGAGCTCGCGTCCCCGGGTTTCGGGCAACGCCAACGCGAGAAGGGCAGCAACGAAAAAGGCGGCGGCCTGAAGGAAGAACGCGGAGCCGAGGCCGAATCGACCCGCGAGAGCGCCGACGATGAAGGGCGCCGCCGCTGAGAACCCACGCCCCAGGTTGTAGCTCAGTCCCATGGCCGTCGCGCGGATCTCGGTGGGGAAGAGCTCGGCGGCCAGGGGGCCGAAGCCCGAGAAGAAGCCGGTGCCGAAGAACGCCACGAATGGTCCGAGAACGAGAAGCCACAAGGGACGCGTCGCCATGCCGTAAAGCGGGACGAGGAGCGTCGCTACGAGGAGATAGGTGGCGTAGGTCCTGCGGCGCCCGACCGAGTCGGCGAAGAAGCCGAAGAGGGCGTATCCAAGCCACTTGCCCACACCCATCACCACGAGCCACGTCGTGGTCCTGAAGATGTCCAGCCCTCGGCCGCCCTGCTCCACCGGCAACGAGAGGTAGGCCGGGATCCACGTGAAGAGACCCCAGTAACCGAACATTCCCGCCGCGTTCATGGCCGTGGCCAGAAGTCCGTTCCAGCGGATGTCAGGGCGGAGGAGCAGCCAGAGCGAGCCCCGCTGCCCTCGTCCCCGCTCGAGCCACACCGCCGACTCCGGGACGTCGCGACGGATCCAGAAGACGAGGAGGGCGGGAAGGATTCCCACGAAGAACACGGCGCGCCATCCGAAGCGGGGAAGGACGTAGCCCGCTACCGCAGCGGCCGCCATCTCGCCGATCGCCCACGTCGATTGCATCAGGCCGAGAGCCTTCCCCCGGTGCTCGGCCGGCCAGACCTCCGCGATGAGCGCGGCGCCCGTCGTCCATTCTCCGCCCATGCCGAGCCCCAGGATGAAGCGAAAGATCGCGAGCTGGATGACGCTGTCCGACAGGCCGCAGGCGCCGCTGGCCACGGAGTAGACGAGGATCGACAGCATCAGGGAGCGCGTGCGGCCGATGCGGTCGGCCAGGAAGCCGAACGCGGCTCCTCCGAGCGCCGAGGCCAGAAGGGTCAGGGAGTTGAGGAGCCCCGCGGTGGACTTCGCCATCCCGAGGTCCCGCATGAGGTGCGCGAGGACCATCGAGTACAGCATCACGTCCATCGCGTCGAGCATCCACCCGAGGCCGCCGGCCACGAGGGACTGCCGCTCCGCCGGCGTGACGCGCGCGGGCCAGACGAAACCCAGCACCTTGCGGGTCGGCCGCGGTCCGGTGGCTGCCGCGGCGGACATGGCCGGGATCATACCCCCGGGGTCCAGAGGGTGAGCGGACGTCAGCTCGCGGTTTCGACCCAGGAGTCGAACACGCGCACCGCTTTCCAGTTGCTCGAGTTCTCCAGGGTGAAGCGGGCGTGGCGAGGATGGGCCTGGTAGGCGTCGTGGGCGGCCTTGTCCTCGAGGTAGACGTGGAGCGCCACGCCGAAACCGCGGTCGTTCACCGGGCGGTCCAACTCCGAGGCCACGATCCCGACGGTGAAGAAGACGGTGCCGGAGTGCCCCGACAGATACGTGTGGCATGCCGCGGCCAGGCGTTGCCGCGCTTCGGCCGAGTCGTCGTTCAGCGTGAAGTAGACGTCGTGAGCCAGGATCAATGGGCCTCCCCTCCTTGGGCACGGCATTCTAAGGCAGAGATGAATAAATCGTTGACCCGACCGGCCCTTCGGCCGTAGGCTGGCTCCAGAGTCCCCGCCCTTTCGAAGGAGGCGCACATGCAACTGAGCGAGTTCGACGACGCCCACGAGGACGACACGACGGCGCGTGACCTCGAGGAGCAGCGGTTGGGCGAAGCGATCCTCGGTGCGCCCATCCGCGCCCTCGACCCAAGAAGAGCCGTAACCGTCCCCGAGACGGCGACGATTCGCGAGGCCATCCACCTCATGCTCGACGGCGAGATCGGCGCGGTGCTCGTAGTGCGGGACGGGCGCTCGGTCGGTATCTTCACGGAGCGCGACGTCCTCCGGCGAGTGGCAACAACAGGAATGGATCTGTCCCGACCCGTGGCCGAGGTCATGACCCGCGATCCCGAGGTGCTGGCCCCGGACGACGGCATCGCCTTCGCCCTCAATCGGATGATCGTCGGCGGGTTCCGCCACGTGCCCATCGTCGCCGGCGAAGGGACGCCACTGGCGGTTCTCTCCCTGCGCGAGGTCGTCGCATTCGTGGTCTCACTCCTTCCGGCACGGGTCCTCAACCTGCCGCCGGAGCCGCATCTGGCCGCTCGATCAGCCGACGGCGGATAGGCTCGGGCTCGTCCGCGGCTTCGAGGATCGCCTCCAATCACCTTCATGCTTCGTCCCGCGACGTTCCCATCACGACCACCGAGAAGTCGCGTGGTCGCGGCCCATCCAGCTCGACCAGGAAGACCCGTTGCCATTCCCCGAGGAGCAACCGCCCGCCCATCACGTTGAGGCTCACGGAAGCCCCGAGAAGCGCCGCCCGGCAGTGGGCGTCGCCGTTCGGCCTTTCGTCGGGAGAGATGCGCGGGTCGCGTCGGGTCCAATCGTTGTGGGCGTAGACGGCGTCGGCGGGCACAAGTCGTTCGAGTAGCTGTCGGAGGTCGCTCATGAGGAGCGGCTCGTTCTCGTTCACGATGATGGCGGTCGTCGTGTGTTGGGTCTGAACGGAGGCGATGCCGTAGCCGACACCGGAACGCCGGACCCGCTCGGCCACGACCTCCGTCACGTCGACGAGCTGGATCCGTTCCTCGGTCCTCAGTCGAACGGCATCGCCGCAGACGCGGAGGCCCGTCTGCTCAGCCTCCCATTCGAACAGCTTTGTGGCCATGGTGTCTCTCCTTCCGAGCCCGCGCATTTCGGGGCCCCGTGACAGGAAAGGTCGGCCGGCCGTTCGGCGAAGGCTTGTCCAAACGGTGAGGGAAGAGTGAGGATCGTCTGATCGGAACGGGAGGGCGCGCTCAGGGCCTCATGCGAGCCCTGAAACCGCTCTCGAGCGGGCGGATCGAGAAAGGCTAGCCGGCGCTCGCCGGGGGGTAGGGCGTCACTTCGGTGAAGGCCCGCAGAGGTACGGCGCGCCCATCGCGCCAGAACGACTGAAGCTGCGCAATGGCCATGCCGGTGTTCGCCGGGGTCGTGATGCTCGCCGTCAGACCTCCCGCGTCCACCAGCCTCCTCCCGTAGCGCGGGCTCGCGTCGACGCCCAGGTACTTCGCCTTCGAGAACATGTCCCGGTGGGCCGGGTTCGCGAGAGCCTTCGCGGCGTTCTTCGCTCCCGTCGCCAACTCGTCGTTGTGAGCCGCGACCACATGGATCGCATCGGTGCGAGCCTTGAAGACGCCGTACCAGCTGTTGAACGCTCCGATCCCGTCCGCTTCCGTCCACTGGCCGGCCTCGGTGTCGAAGAGGTTCACGCCGGCGCGGAGCGTCGATTTGGCGCCCGCGAGGCGCTGCTGCGCCGCCGACGAGCGCTGCGGGCCCGTGACGCAGAGGGCGTTGCCTCCGTTGGGCAGGAGAGCGGAGATCTGCCGCCCCTGGATTTCGCCGATCTTCGTGTGGTCGGTGCTGACGGTTCCAAACGGATGGTCGGAGCCCCACGCCCGAGCGTGCTCCTCGACCGACGGCCCCCAGGCGTTCAGCAACACGAGGCCCGTCCGTCCCTTGAGGTCACGAAGGATGAGGTCCATGGTCGCGACGCTGGCCGGCTCTGTCACCACTGCGTCGAGAGGTTTGGTTGGCGCGTCGAGCAGTCTCTTCCGCAGAACGCGAAGCTGATCGAAGCCCGGTGCGAAGGCCACTTCGACGTCGGCCCCGAGACGTTTTCCTTCGCTTAGAGCCGTTTCTTCTTGCAGCAGTTGGTAGCCGTTGGTTTCTCCGCGCTCCTTGTTGCCGATGAGGAGCACGAAGATGCTCTTCGCCATTCCCCAAGCCTCCTTTTTTGTCGCGCCTTTCTCATAGCCTACACCGGGAAGGCCGTCGGGCGGAGAGCTTCCGAAAGGGGTTTCGTAGACTGTAACGTATTGTGTCTACCAACTTTGCGAAGTGTGGGGGGCTACTTCTTCTGTTGGGCGAGGAGGTCCCGGATCTCCCGGAGCAGCGCCTCCTGGGGGGCCGAGGGCGGAGCCATTCGAGCCGCATAGCGGTTGAAGGGGAGGACGATCAGGAAGTAGAGACCGGCCGCCTTGATCAGGAAGCTGACGAGAGCATTCAAGAGGTTCCCCACGCCGATCGATCCCAGTTTGATGGCGGAGAAATCGGGCTGCCCGCCGAGCATTCCGATGATGGGCGTGATGAGATCCTTGACGAGAGAGTCGACGACGGCGCCGAACGCCGCGCCGATGATTACGCCGACGGCCAGATCGATGACGTTGCCGCGGGCAATGAAGTCCCGAAAGCCCTTGATCATTTTCGGCTCCTCTCCAAAAGCTGCCGGAGTCTATCCAAAGGCCCCTTCCGCCGCCAGCGTGCTCAGGCTGTGGCGGCGAGGCGGCGCCGCCGAGCCCGGGAGGCTTCGGCGAGGTCGTCCAGGAGCGGCTCCGTGCGTTCCCAGCTCATGCAGGCGTCGGTGATGCTCTGTCCGTACGTGAGGCTCGACTTTCCCTCGTGGTCCTGCCGGCCGGCGACGAGGAAGCTCTCCATCATCACGCCCATGATCCCGCGGTTTCCCTCGCGCACCTGCTCCGCCACGTGGCGGGCCACCTCCGCCTGACGCTCGTGGTCCTTGCCGCTGTTGGCGTGGCTGCAGTCGAGCATCAGACGCGGGGGAAGCGCCGCCGCTGAAAGCGCATGGACCGAGGCGGCGACCTTTTCCCGAGAGTAGTTGGGCCCCGTGCTCCCGCCCCGCAGGACGAGATGGCAATCGCGGTTTCCCGCCGTGGCCACGATCGCGGCAACACCCTGCTTGGTCACGCTCAGGAAATGGTGGGGGTGGGCGCTCGACCGAGCGGCGTCGATGGCGACCTGGACGTTGCCGTCGGTTCCGTTCTTGAAGCCGACGGGCATCGACAACCCCGAAGCCAGCTCCCGATGCACCTGGCTCTCCGACGTCCTCGCCCCGATGGCCCCCCACGCGACGAGATCGGCGAGGAACTGGGGCGTGATCGGGTCGAGGAACTCTGTCCCCGCCGGAAGCCCCATCTCCGCCAGGTCGACGAGGAAGCGGCGGGCGAGGCGCAGGCCTTCGTTGATGGCGAAGCTGCCGTCCAGACGCGGGTCGTTGATGAGCCCCTTCCAGCCTACGGTGCTCCGCGGCTTCTCGAAGTACACGCGCATCACGACGAGGAGGTCCTGAGCGCGAGCCTCGGCCCGCTCCTTCAACTTGCGGGCATAGTCGAGGCCGGCCTTCGTATCGTGGATCGAGCAAGGACCCACGACGACCAACAGGCGATCGTCATGCCCGTGGAGGATGCGTGCGGCCGCAAGGCGCGCGGCTGAAACCACGGTCGTCCCCTCCTCGCTGACGGGGATTTCCTCCATCAGGATGGCCGGCGGCAGGAGGGGCCGGAGGCTCTCAATCCGGACGTCGTCGGTCTGATGGCGCATGAAAGTCGAATGGTAGCGTGTCCTCACACCCGTGGCCAGTGGCGCGGGCGCCCACCTCAGGCACTACGACGATGCCGACGAGCGATCTAGCTGTGTAATGGACGACATTAGAAGAATGCGTTGGACTAATGGCATGAGGCTTTCGTACAACAGTGTGGGAGGCGGACTCCCGACGGGAGGATTTCATGGGCGAACCCAAGGACGTGCGGCGCCACTATCTGCTGGCCAGCGATTTCGATCAGACCCTGAGCTTCAACGACTCCGGGATGGTCCTGAGCGATCTGCTCGGAACCTCCGGGTTCGGGCAGAAGGTCGCCGGTCTGGCTCGGATCAACCTGGTCCAGCAGGGAGGCGAGCTGGCCTACCTGCTTCTCCACGATCCGGAGTATCGGCGGGTCCGGCGCGAGCACCTCTTCGAGGTGGGGAAGCGGATCCGGCTGAAGCACAACATCGGCCGTCTCGTCGAGATGCTGGCGAGCGGAATCGCGGGGTATCACTTCTCGTTCTTCGTGGTGTCGGCGGCCCCGGAAGAGGTGATCCAGTCGGCCCTCGAAGGGATCGTCCCGCCGGACCACATCTATGCGACGCGCTTCAACTACCATCCGGTGACGGGGGAGATCGAGTCCATCGTCCGGGTGCCCGCGGGGTACGGGAAGGTGGCAGTCCTGAACGATCTTCGGTCGACGCTTCAGGTGAGCCCCGACCACATCGTCTACGTGGGGGACGGCAACTCCGACATCCACGTCATGCTCCACGTCAATCGCCTGGACGGATACACCATCGCCGTCTCGGAGGGGAAGTACATCGCTCCCATCGCCAAGCGCACGATCCTGAGCGACGACTCCTTGAGCGTCCTCGTGCCGATTCTCGAGGACATCGTGGGCTGGGAGGATCCGCTTCAGATCCGCTCCCTCTTCGAGCTCTATGGGTTGCAGATCCAGGAGTGGGACAAGGTGCGCACCGACTTCCTGACCATTCGGGAGAGCTCCCTCGGGAGCGCGGCGGAGGTCACCCGTGCTTGACGCGATCGGCTGGGTGGCGACGGCGGTCTTCGCCGTGTCCTACCTCTGCAAGGAGCCCAGGCTCTTGCGGAGGCTCCAGGCCGGCGCGGCGGTCCTCTGGATCGCGTATGGCGTGATCCTCAAGGCGCCACCGGTGATCGTCGCCAACGTCATCGTCGCGACCCTCGCCGGCTGGTCGTCCCTCCGTCCCGCGCGAGAGCCGCGGCAGGAAGAGGCCTAACCGCACTACCATTGCGTCGGCGCCGCAGCCGCCGGAGGCCAGTTGATGACGAAGGCCCGCCGCGTTTTCCGACTCCTCGCGACCATCGTCGCACTCCTGTCCGCGACGCCGGCTTTCGCGACCGGCTCCTCGGACCCGCTCGAAGCGGGCTGGAGCGATCCGCCTCTCTCTGCGCGCCCCAAGGCTCTCTGGCCCTGGATCAACGGCAACGTGGACCAGGAGGAGATCACCCACGAGTTGGAGGAGGGGAAGGCCAAGGGCATGGGGGGCTTCGACATCTGGGACATCCGTCCCGTCGTCGACGAAGAAAACGTGGTCCCCGCGGGCCCTGCTTTCATGAGTGCTCCCTCGGTTCGAGCCATCAGCCACGCGGTGCGCGAGGCGACCCGGCTCGGGCTCGAAATGGGGCTCGTGGTCTCGAGCGGCTGGAACGCGGGTGGTAGCTGGACGATCCCGGAGCACCGGACCATGGGGCTCTTCCGCTCCCGGCAGGTCTTCGATGGGCCGACGAATGTGTCGATCGTCCTCCCGTTTCCGGAGCTGCCCAGGGACTACGGCGACGAAGGGGCCGCGCTCATCGAGCGAGGCGCCGGTGGCCTTCCCGTCTTCTCGCGGGAGGTCGCGGTCCTTGCCATTCCCGTGACGCCGGACGGCGTCGTCCCGACTCCCGCGGCCGTGGTCGACCTCTCGAAGCGGGTGGACGCGGCCGGGAGGCTCACGTGGCAGGCGCCCGCCGGGCGATGGGAGATCGTTCGCTACGTTTGCGCGAACACCGGCCAGCCCCTCATCTCCCACTCCACGAACTCCGGCGGGCCGATGATCGATCATTTCAGCCCGGAAGCCACCGAAGCTCACCTGCGCTTCTTCATCGACCTCCTCAAGGCTGAGCTCGGACCGCTTCAGAAGACGGCCCTCAAGTACTTCTACACGGACAGCTACGAGGTACGAGGCGAGCTATGGACGCCACGACTCCGGGAAGAGTTTCAGCGGCGCGCCGGCTACGATCTGCTTCCGTTCCTCGCGGCCCTCGACGGCCGGGTCGTCGCCGACCGTGATACGACGGACCGCTTTCTCTTCGACTACCGCAAGGTCCTCTCCGACCTCATCATCGAAGGGCACTACGTCAAGGCGAAAGAGATTTGCCACGGCGAAGGGATTGCCTTCGCAGCCGAAGCGGCGGGTCCGGGGCAGCCGATACATAACTGCCCTTTCGAGGCGCTCAAGTCGTCCGGCAGCCTGGATCTTCCTCGCGGGGAGTTCTGGCACAAGCTCGAGGGCGGGAGCGCGTCGGACCAGCTTCTTCAAGTGGTAAAGGGCGTCGCCTCCGCGGCCCACATCTACGGCCAGCGCTTCGTCGAGGCCGAGGCCTTCACGAGCGTCTGGCTCTGGCAGGAAAGCCTGGCCGAGCTGAAGCCCGATGCCGACCGTGCCTTCTGCGAGGGGCTCAACCGCATCGTCTTCCACACGTTCCCTCACACGCCGAAGGCCGCGGGGAAGCCCGGTTGGGTCTACAGCTTCGGCACACAGATAAGCGAGACGCAGCCCTGGTGGCCGAAGGCGAAGCCGTTCATGGACTACCTGGCGCGCACCAGCTTCCTTCTCCAGCGGGGCGAGTTCGTGGCCGACGTCCTCTACTACTACGGTGACGGCGCGCCCAACTTCGTTCCACCGAAGCGCGTCGATCCGTCTCTGGGCTTCGGCTTCGACTACGACGTGGTGAACAGCGACGCGCTCTTGAACCGCCTCGAAGTGAAGGACGGCCGGCTCGTCCTGCCGTCGGGGGGCAATTACGCTATCCTCGTTCTTCCCGACGCCGACGCGATGGACCTGGACGTCCTCCGTAAGCTTGAGGTGCTCGTCCGCGGCGGCGCGACCGTCGTCGGGCCGAAGCCCACTCGCTCCCTCGGTCTCCGCGACCGCGCCGAGCGCGACGCGGAGGTACGCCGCGTGGCCGATCGCCTCTGGGGCGTCGCCGACGGTCATGCCGCCTTCGAGAACCGATTCGGCCTCGGGCGCGTCGTCTGGGGGCGGGAGCTTCGAACCGTTCTGGCGCAGGGGCGCATCGGCCCGGACTTCACGTACCGTGGCGCCGTTCCGGAGGGCGCCCTCGATTTCATTCACCGTCGCGACGGGGGCGCCGAGATCTACTTCGTTCGCAATACCCTGGCCCGCCCGCTCTCCGTCGACGGAGTCTTCCGCCTCTCCGGAAAGGGAGCCGAGATCTGGGACCCGCTCTCCGGCGAGCGCCGGCTCGGAATCGTCGGCGCGGACGACGGGATCAGGACTCGCCTTCTTCTCGATCTGCCTCCCCATGGATCGGTCTTCGTCGTCTTTCGCCCGGGTGCTCCCGCGCCGGCCGTGGCCGTTCTCGAGCGGGACGGCGTACGTCTCTTCCCGCTTCCCGACGTCCTCGCCATGCCCCGCGATCTGTCCGTCGTCTCGGACCCCACGGGCCGAGCCCTCTTCGCAAAGGCGCCGGGGCGCTATGTTGCGACGCGACCCGACGGGCGGCGAGTCTCTCTCGGAGACTTCGTCGTTCCTCCGCCCGTCGAGCTGAAGTCAGGTTGGAACGTGGCGTTTCCACTCGACCAGGGCAGGCGCTCGTCGCCCCTTGCAAGCCTCGTGTCGTGGTCGCGCCTTCCCGATGACGATCGGCGCTACTTCTCGGGTATCGCCACGTACACGTATCGTCTCGACGTTCCGGCCGCGGTCGATCTCTCCCGCCATCGTGCCCTCTTCGGGCTGGGACGGGTCGAGATCCTGGCACACGTGTTTGTCAACGGCGTCGACTGCGGTGTCGCCTGGGCCGAACCTTTCGTGGTCGACGTGACGGCGGCCGTGAAGCCGGGCTCCAACGAGGTGGTGATCGAGGTCGCGAACACATGGCCCAACCGTCTCATCGGAGACGCCCGCCTGCCGAAGGCTTCCCGCCGGACGAACACCAACATCACGCGGCTCCCGAACGCGTGGATGTACCCGATGAAGGACCTGCCCATGGCCGACTACCCGCTCCGGGATGGCGGCCTTCTCGGTCCCGTCCGTCTCGTCTTCGAGGCCCGAATCCCCCTGGACTGAGGGGCGTTGACCGGTTAGGGTAGGGGCCGTTCTTCAGGGAGAAACGATGAAACCTTGGCTTCCCGTGACGGCGTCCGCCGCGATGCTCGCCGCCAGCCTCTTCACCGCGTCGGGGTCGCGAGCGGCGTCGGCGTCGCGAATCCGCTTCTCGGCCTACGACGGTCAGGTGCAGGCCCTTCTCTCCCAGATGACCCTCGAAGAGAAGGTCGGCCAGATGACCCAGCCCGACCAGAGTCTCCTGAAGGACGAGGCCGACATCGAGAGGTACTTCCTGGGGTCCGTTCTCTCGGGCGGAAACTCGGACCCGAAGACCAACAGCCTCGAGGACTGGACGGAGATGTACGACCGCTACCAGACCCACAGCGCCAAGACCCGTCTCAAGATTCCGATCCTGTACGGCGTCGACGCGGTCCACGGCCACAGCAACGTCCTGACGGCCGTGATCTTTCCCCACAACGTGGGCCTCGGAGCGACCCGAGACGCCGCCCTCGTGGAAGAGATCGGCCGCATCACGGCGGCCGAGGTGCGGGCCACGGGGATCCAGTGGGCCTTCGCCCCGTGCGTCACCGTGCCGCGCGACAGGCGATGGGGGCGTTCGTACGAAGGCTTTGCCGAGGATCCGACCCTCGTGGCCAAGCTGGGCGCGGCCGCCGTCCGCGGGTTCCAGGGGGCCGACCTCAAGGACCCGCTGCGTGTCCTCGCCTGCGCCAAGCACTACGCTGGCGACGGAGGCACCGCCTACGGAACCGGACGCCCCGACGGGAAGGGGGGACGCTCTCCGCTGGATCAGGGAGACACCCAGCTCGACGAAACCACGTTGCGGAAGATCCACTTGCAAGGGTACGTCAGCGCCATCGAAGCGGGGGTCGGTTCCATCATGCCGTCGTACAGCAGTTGGAACGGGCTGAAGTGCTCCGGGAGCCATCGTCTCCTCACCGAGATCCTGAAGGACGAGATGGGCTTCGAAGGGTTCCTCATCTCCGACTACAACGCCCTCGACGACCTCCCGGGAGACCAGCGCAGCCAGATCCGCCAGTCGATCAACGCGGGAATGGACATGGTCATGGTTCCGGAGAGGTACAGGGAGTTCTTTGCGACCCTCAAGAGCCTCGCCGAAGCCGGCGAGGTCCCCATGGCGCGCATAGACGACGCGGTGAAGCGGATTCTCCGAGTCAAGTTTGCGATGGGTCTCATGGACCCGGCACGATCCCCGCTGTCGGATCGCACCGTCCAGAGGGACTTCGGATCTCCCGAGCATCGTGCGGTCGCCCGCCGCGCGGTTCGTGAGTCCCTCGTCCTGCTGAAGAACGAGAAGAAGGCCTTGCCGCTTTCCAAGAACGCCAAGCGGATCCACGTCGCGGGGAAGAGCGCCGACGACCTCGGCAATCAATGCGGCGGTTGGACCATCAGCTGGCAAGGGGCGAGCGGGACGCCCACGACCGGGACGACGATTCTCGCCGCCCTCAAGGGGGCCGTGTCGAAGGCCACGGCCGTGACGTTCTCGAGAGACGGCAGCGGCGCGGCAGGAGCCGACGTCGGCCTCGTCGTTGTCGGCGAGACGCCTTACGCCGAGGGCTTCGGCGATCGCACGGACCTGGCACTCGCCAGGGAAGACCTCGAGGCTATCGCCAACGTGAAGAAGGCCGGCATCCCGGTCGTGGTCGTGGTTCTGTCGGGCAGGCCGATGATCCTAGGGGACGCGCTCGCCAACAGCGACGCCCTCGTCGCTGCCTGGCTCCCAGGGAGTGAAGGGCTAGGCGTCACCGACGTCCTCTTCGGCGACTCCAAGCCCACGGGGAAGCTTCCGTTCACGTGGCCTCGCTCGATGGCGCAGATGCCCATCAACGTGGGGGACGCGACCTACGATCCCCTCTTTGCCTACGGCTCCGGCCTCACTTACTGAGAGCGGTCCATGAAATGGGAAGGCCGCGAGGAAAGCGACAACGTCGAGGACCAGCGCGGGCGGAGCCCTCTTTCGGGGCGCGGTGCGGGCATCGGCTTGGGCGGCCTGCTCCTCGTGATCGTGATCGCGCTCATCACGGGGCGTGACCCAACCCAGATTCTTCAGCTCCTTCAAGGGACGCAGGGGACGGCCCGGCAGAGCGAGCCTGTTCCGAGGCAGGCCCCGCCCGCGAACGATACCCTCGGACGGTTCGCGAGTGTCGTCCTGCGCGACACCGAGAACACGTGGGAGGGCGTCTTCACGAAGGCCGGCCGGCGCTACGAACGGCCGAAGATGGTGCTCTTCACGGGCGCCGTCGATTCGGCCTGTGGCTACACGTCCTCGGCCGTGGGCCCCTTCTACTGTCCCGCCGATCGCAAGGTCTACCTCGACCTGTCCTTCTTCGACGAGCTCTCCCGCAAGTTCGGAGCGCCGGGGGACTTCGCTCACGCTTACGTGATCGCCCACGAGGTCGGTCATCATGTCCAGAACCTCCTCGGGATTTCAGGCAAGGTGGACGCCGCCCGGGCGCGCATGGGGGAGCGAGACGCGAACGCTCTCTCGGTCAAGGTCGAGCTTCAGGCCGACTGCCTCGCCGGCGTCTGGGCTCACTACGCCGCGGGCAAGCCGGACATGCTCGAGCCCGGCGACCTGGAGGAAGGGCTCCGGGCCGCGGCCGCCATCGGCGACGACCGCCTCCAGCGCCTGACCCGAGGGCGCGTGCAGCCCGAGTCCTGGACCCACGGCTCGTCGGCCGACCGCGTCCGCTGGCTCCGGGAGGGAATCAAGACCGGCGATCCGAACACCTGCAAGACGCTGTAGGGCCGACCGTCGAACGCTACCGGAAGTTCTCGATCATCAACAGGTCGCTGCCCTCGCCGACGACCTTCCCGTAGAGGATCGTTCCGAAAAGGAGCACCACCGCCTCACGGGTGGCCTTCTCCACGGATTGCTCAGTCTGGTCCAGAAGGGCCCCAAGGTTACGGTTCGCATGCAGGGAAGCGGTAGAATATGAGTGCCATGGCAACCGTTCCGGCAGTCCTCTACCCCCACATCTCCAAGAGGCCCGGGGTGTGTGGAGGCAAGGCCTGCATCGACGGAACCCGCATCCGCGTGATGGACATCGTGGCCCTTCATACCCAGGGCCACACCGTCGAGGAGATGCTCGAACACTTCGAGTCTCGGCCCCTCACCCCGGCCGAGGTCTACAGCGCGCTGGCCTACTACCACGACCACAAGGACGAGATCGAAGCCTCCTTCGCGGACGAGGAGAGGGCTGACACCGAACACGAAGGCAGGAAAGCCGAGTACCTGAAGCGCCGCCCCGGCCAGTAGTGGCGGGACGATTCCCGATCTTCGTCGACGAGAACTCGGCGAAGGGCATCGCAGGAGGACTGATCGAGCGAGGCTGGGACGTGGTTCGCGGTGTCCGCACCTTGGCCCAAGGAACAGCCGACGAGATCGTGCTCGAGAAAGCCGTTGAACTGAACCGGGTGCTCCTCACTCGAGACGTCGACCTCGAGGGGATCGCGGTGCGCTGGCTACAGCAATGGCGCCCCCTTCCCGGCGTGATCTTCTGGCGTCAGGAAGACAGACAGGAGAAGTCCACGCTCGGTCAGGTCGTGGCGGCCATCGAAGCCCTGGCCTTGGAGGACGAGCCCTTCGCCTACCCGATCGTTTACCTCAGGCCGCGAAAGTAACCAGCCGACCTCAGAGCTAGCACCTCTCGCCGGTACCCGCGTGACGCCGGGCTCCTTCAGCGCCCCCCGGTCCTAGGGCGTGGTCGTGCTGGCCGGAAGGCCACCGGAAGTTCTCGATCATCATCAGGTCGGAGCCCTCGCCAACCACCTTCCCGTAGCGGATCGTCTTCCCGTCGGGGGAGATGGTGATTCCGGCGATCCAGCCCACCAGCTTGCCGAGGAGCCGTTCACGGCCGGTGGCCGGATTTCGCAAGAAGAGAGTTGAGTCGTCCCCCCCGCATCCCACGTAGTAGACACCGCCGGAACCAACGGCGAAGCTGGAGACGCACTCCACGACCCGCCGCTCCGGGCCTCCCGCGAGGGGCAGTGCAAGGAGCGGCGAAGCCTCCAAGCCTCGCGAGAAGAAAAGTGTTTGCCCGTCGATCGACTCGCAGGAGAAAAAGCCGCCCCCATGCGTCATGCGTTCCTCCGTGCCTCCCGCCGCGGGTATCCGCCACACTTCCGGAGGGCCGCCCTCCCGACGCGCGGCAAAGTAGACGGAGCGGCCGTCGCGCGACCAGCTCGGTGAGTTCTCGTCGCCAGGACCCTGCGTCAGCCGGCGAGGCGAGCCTCCGTCGGCATCGATTGTCCAGATATCCCAGTGCCCGTCCTCGCCCTGGGAATCGAAAGCGATACGGCGGCCGTCCGGCGACCAGAAGGGCGACCCTTGGACGAGCCCCGGCCCGCGCGTGAGCTGGGACGGGTTGAAGCCATCGGGGTCGGCGAGCCAGATCTCGTGCTCGTCCCCCGAGCGCTCGGTCTCGAAGGCGACCCGCCGTCCGTCCGGCGAGAAGCGGGGGTTGTAGTCCGCGAACGAAGACGCCAGCACGGGCTCGGCCGGGCGCCCCGTCTCGAACCGGTAGATGTCGACATTCGTCAACTCCTGCACGAAAACGAGGCGGTCCCGAGAGGCGGCGGTTGCCGGATGCATCGCATGCAAGCCGGCTAGCTCGATGGGTGTCGGGGGCTCTTTCCCGTCGATCCCGACGCGCCAGATCCTGCGGATCACAGCATCGACGAAGAGCACGGATTTCCCGTCGCGGGTCCAGGCGAGATCCCCGAACGGATAGATAGGCCGCCGGCTGAGCCGCCGGGGCGCTCCCTTCGGCACGAAATCGGCGCTCAGCTCGACGACGTCGACATGGCACGACGCGACGCCGACGCAGGACTGATAGGCCAAGTGGCGTCCGTCCGGAGAAAACATGGGGTTGTAGGGTTCGCCGGCTCCTTCTGGAAGGGGAATGGGGCGAGGCTCACCACCCTGCACGGGGACAAGGTAGAGACCGTCGGACCGGGACCCGCGCGTCGGCCCCGGCTCGGCGCCGGGGCGGGCGCGCGCCGCGACCAGCCAACGACCGTCGGGAGACCACGACGGCCTACCCCCGGCCGTGAGGAAGTCGGCAACCCTGCGGTCGGATCCACCCAGGGGCGAAACAAGCTGGATCGTGCCAGTTGGGTCTGGAAAGCGATAACGCACGAAAGCGATCTGCCGTCCGTCGGGAGACCAGCTCGGAGTACCATCGAGTGCGGGATCCGTCGTGAGGCGCCGCACCTCCGGCGACCCGATCATCTGGATGTAGACGTCGAGGTTGTCCTGCTTCTCGCCATTCCACACGAATGCCACCTGCTCGCCGTCCGGAGACAAGGCCGGAAAGGCCTCGAAGCCGCGCATGCTCGTGACCTGTACGACCCGCGGTGGCGGAGGCGGGGGCCGCAGTAGCAGCCACGCTCCCGCGGCCATCGCCAGAAGCCCGGCGAGACCCACCACCAGCCAGCGCCGACGTTTCGAACGAGCCGGCACTGCCGCCACACGTCTCGATTCCGATTCTTCCTTGATCTGCTCGAGCTCGAGCTTCACGTCCAGCATGTGTTGGAAGCGCCGCTCCGGCTCCTTCTGCAGGCAACGCTGGACTAGCCGATCCAGCTCCTTCGGCGCGGCCGGCACGACCTCACTCGGCGCCTTCGGTTGGTCCCTCACGACCGCTGCCAGGGTCTCTGCCGTCGAGCTGCCCGTAAAGGCCCGCCGACCTGTCACCATCTCGTACAGCATCGCCCCGAAGCTGAAGACGTCGCTGCGGGAGTCGACCTCCTTGCCCATCGCTTGCTCGGGTGACATGTAGCCGGCTGTGCCCGGCACGGTCCCCGGCCGGCTGAGCGGGCCTGCGTCGCCGTCCTCGCTCACCGTCTCGTGATCCGGGCTCCCCGGCTCAAGTATGACGAGCTTGGCCAGCCCGAAGTCCAGAACCTTCACCACGCCATCGGACCCGATCATGACATTGGCCGGCTTCAGGTCGCGGTGGACGATGCCCGCAGCGTGGGCTCGGGCGAGAGCATCGGCGATGGGAATCGCGACCCGCAGGACTTCGCCGAGGCTCATTTCCTGGCGCGAGATGAGGGTGTCGAGCATCTTGCCCTCGACGTACTCCATGACGATGAAGTCGATGCCGTCCGCCGACTCGATCTCGTGGATCGTGACGATGTTCGGATGGTTGAGGGCGGAGGCGGCTCGGGTCTCCTGGACGAAGCGGCGGCGGCGGTTCTCGTCCGCCATACGCTCGGAGGGCAGGACCTTGATTGCGACGACGCGGCCGAGGCGGGTGTCCCGGGCGCGGTAAACCTCTCCCATTCCCCCCGCGCCCAGAAGGGAGAGCACATCGTAAGACCCGAGCTTCGATCCGAGGGTCAGGGCCATGGGCTGTTGTGAAGACGCTTGATTGTAAGACAGTCGCGGCTCGTGACACCCAACTCACCGATTCTCCGGTGTGGCGAAAAGGCTATAATAGCCTTGTGAGAACCGCCACCATATCCGAGACGAAGAACTCGCTCAGCGCCCTCCTGGACCAGGTGCGGCATGGGGAGACAGTTCTCATCACGGACCGCCGTCGCCCCATCGCGAGGCTCGAGCCCGTGGCGACCGCCGAGGACGCCGGTCCCGACGAGGGACGCCTGGCGCGCCTGGAACGGGCTGGAGTGATTCGGCGCGCGCGCCGGGGCCGGCTCGAGGAGATCCTGCGAAGGCCCCCAGTCGTGCCGCAGGCAGGCGGCGACGTCCTCGCCGTCCTGCTCGACGAGCGTCGTACCGGTCGTTGAGGTTCTGGGACAGCTCCGCCCTCGTCCCTCTCATCGTCCGTCAACGGTCGTCGGTCCGGATGCGAGCTCTGTACCGGTCGGACTCCGGCGTCCTCGCCTGGTGGGGCACCCGGGTCGAGTGCGAGTCGGCCCTCTCGCGCCTCGAGCGAGATGGCCTGCTGCTGCCGCGGTCGGCGAGCCGGGCGCGCGGGCGGCTCGATCGCTTCGCGGCAACCTGGCAAGAGGTGCAGCCGTCCGAGCCCCTCCGCGACGCCGCGCGCCGACTGCTCCGCGTTCACGATCTGCGGGCCGCCGACTCCCTTCAACTCGCTGCGGCTGGCGCCGCGTCCGAAGGCCGCCCCATGACTCTGGCCTTCGTCTGCCTCGACGAACGCCTCAGCGCGGCCGCGGAACGTGAAGGGTTCCCGGTGCTCGGAGGCGTATCGCGCCGCTAGGTCGCCGCTACCGGAAGTTCTCGATCAGCATCAGATCGCTGCCCTCGCCAACCAGCTTCATGGGGAAGCCACGCAATCGATCACCGTTCGCTCCGGACCTCCGGAAACAGGCACCGCCAATAGCGGCGGCTCCGCACCGTTCCCCAAGAAGAACAGCGCCTTGCCGTCGGCAGCCTCGTACGCGAGATGACCCTCCGCGTGCGGGACGGCCCAGCGCCCAGAAGGGAGAGAACCTCGTAAGGCCCGAACTTCGACCCCGGGGCGATCACGTTCGGAGGCCTGGCCGCCTTCTGCAACCGCCCCCGCCGAGCGCACGAGGAGCGCAGCGCTCGGACAGGCCCTTCGCTAGTCGCTATAGCCGCGCCGCTCGCGCCACGGCATCGAGGAAGAGTCGAAGCGCGGGAAGGCCTGGACGCGACTCCTGGTGTACGCGCCTGTAGTCGACCATGGCGTATCCATGGGCGATGCGATTCCGCAGCCCGGTGGCTGCGCGCAAGGCATCGGCCGTTGGGCGGTCGATAACGCCACGATCGGCCAGAACGTCGAAGGCTGAGCCGGCGTCGTCGGGAGGGGTCCAGCCTTCATCCGCCACCCAGTGGGCCGCGAGATCGATGCACTCTTGGATCGCAAGGAAGACGTAGAAAAGCGCGAGGTCTCGGCCGCTCCGGTCGGCGACAAAGTCCTCGGGCGGGCGTGCCAGGAGCGCCTCCGCGTCATTCAGCCACGCGTGTGCTCGGGCGATGCGCGCGGCCGCAACGTCACGGCGTACCATGCCCGGCCCCCTCTCGAACGCGTCGCACTGCGGAGGCGTGGAGCCGGCGGGCGAGGGGAGCCCAGTCCCACCAGTCGAGCATCGCGCGCGCCTTGAAGTCGGCCCAGGAGTGGGGAACCCTCTCGACGAGGGTGCGCCCGTCGCGGGCGATCTCGAAGCGCAGGAGTGGCGGGGCTTCGTCGAGGAAGACGAGATCGACGTGGCGGCGGGTGGCGCGACTCAAGGCGACCTCGAACGACGCGGCCGGGCGACTGCCCGGTTCGAAAAGAACACCGACGTCAAGGTCGCTGGCCTCCTTGCTCGCGCCCCGCGCTGTTGAGCCGAAGAGGACGGCGAGACGGACCCCCGGCGTCGCCTCCAGCACGCCGCGCAGCGACTCCTCAGGTGTCATTTGCTGGCCGATTCTAGCACCGCGCGGAGAGGGGCTCCTGCCGGTTACGAGTTGTCGACCCGCCTCGGCTCGATCAGAAGCCGAGACGGGCTTGCAACTCGATCCTGCGGTTCCCACCAGCGCCGCCGCCGCTGCCGAAGCCGCCGGCGGTGGAGAGGGACTGGCCGAAGAGCAGCGACGTGAGGTTGCCCACGGGCGTCGAGGGGTTGACGTGGTTCAGCAGGTTCTGGGCGAAGATGGAGATGGTGAGCCCCTTTCCGCCGCCGCCCTCGTCACCGCGTCCTCGACCACCGCCGCCGAAGCCCCCCGGTCCCCCGAAGCCGGGGCCGCCCCCCCCAGGGCCACCCGGGCCGCCAGGAGGCGCCGGTGCGGCAAGGCCCTTGCCGAAGGTGAGGGTCTTGCTGATGCGCAGGTTGACCACCGCGAACCCGGGGCCCACGCCGAGGTTCCTCGGGATGATCGCTTCGCCCGCGACCGGATCCGGATCCAGGAGGCCATAAGGCGTCTGAACGACTCCGGGTTTGTCGGGATCGTCGGCGAAGGCCGGCCGATCGGTGAACACGCTGTCGAGGTTCAGATCGCGACCGATGGTGATGTTGTAGGGCCGGCCGGTGGAGAGGATGACGAAGGGGCTGATTCGCACACCCCAGGGACCGGTGACGTTGCCTCCCAGGGTCACGCGGTGTCGCATGTCGTTCCCGGCCCGGCCGTACTCGCCCTTCAGATCGTACTGGTTGGCTGGGAAGCTCGATGAGCCGTCGGTGTCGCTCTTCGCCCAAGAGAGAAAGTACCGGACAAAGACGGTCAGCTTCTTGCTCAGTCGGTTGTTGATGCCGAGGATCCACTGATACTGGTTGAGGCGCCCGGCCGACTCGACCTGATAGACGTCCCCGGCGGCCACGCCGAGGGGACGCGCTCCGTCCGCCAGGGGCGCGTTGATGTTCCGGGAACGGAGCTGCCTCCGTCCCTGAGCGGCGATGAGCGTCCCCGAGACGGTGAAGTTGCCGGGAAGCTGCCGCTCGAGGCTCAAGGACGATTGGAGCGTGTACGACGCTTGGAGGTCCGGCGCCACGTGCCACGTGGCCTGCGGGATCGCGAAGGCCTCCAGCTCCTCCACGGACGGCACCCCTGAGACGCTGCCGTCCGCGGCGAACCCGAGCTGGTCGAGGACGGCCGGTTGCATCACGACGTACTGAGACGTCGAGACACCGTTGAACCGGTTGGCCCGAAGGGTGAGGTCTTCGCCGAAGCGGTCGTAGAAGATGCCGAAGCCCCCGCGGACGACGGTGCGCGCCTGCCCCTGGGCGTTCTTGGGTCCGGCCGACCAGGCGAAGCCGAGACGCGGAGCAAAGTTCAAGTGGCTCTCGATGTTGTCCTGCGTCTCATAGCGCAGCCCCGCGCTCACGAGGAGGTCCGGCGTGGCGTGCCAGTCGTCCTGGACGAAGGGGGCCACGTCCCACTGAGTCACCTTCGCGTCGGGGTCTCCGCCCACGATCTGAAGCTGGCTCGCACCACCTCCCAGGGCACGAATCGCCGCGGGGGAGAGGCCCAGGCCCTGGAGGACGATGGTGCGGCGATAGCGCTCCATGCTCGTGACGGGGACGAAGACCGGATTGCCGTCGGGGCCCGCGACGAGCTGGTTGTTCGCGTCGAGCTTGGGACCGAACCCCCCGGAGAAGACCACGGTCCCGCCGAACCCCTGCCGGGCCAGGTCGTCCACGTCCACGGTGCGAAGGCGAAACCCGGCCCGCAGCGAATGCTTTCCGCTCGCCCACGAAGTCACGCTCTGCAACTCCCAGCGCCTCTGATCGTTGAAGGAGGGCCCCAGCGGGGATCCGCCCCCCGTGAAAGCGTCCTGGACCTGGAGGGTCGGCACGGAGTCGTCCCCCTCCCTGGTCTGGCGCTCCTTGAAATAGCGGAGGCGCGTTTCGCTGATCACCTTCCCGTAGACGGCGGTTTCCGTGAGCTGCAACGTGTGCTGCCGATCGGTGGTGTCGTAGCCCCGGGACGGGAGGGAGAAGCCCCCTACTCCCGCATCGGTCTGATCCGAGGAGGTGTAGGCGTATCGCGCGACGAGGGTATGGGAGGGACTGATCTGCCAGTCGATGCGCGGGCTCACCGTCGTCCGGTGCTGGGGCGTGACGACGGACACGGCGAGCGGGACGATCGCCAGGTCCTCGGGTTCCAGGATGGTGGCGTTGATGAGTTGGTTGTCGTCCACGTCCCGGCGCTCGAAGTCGATGACGAAGGAGGCCTTCTTCGCCACGAGGGGGCCGCTGACGTTACCTCCCCATTCCCGGCGCTGATACGGGGGCTTGTTCTGGGCGAAGGGGTTCCGCGAGTTGAGGATGTCGTCATTGAAGCGGTACGAGGTCTCTCCACGCCACTGGTCGGTTCCGGGCTTGGTGAAGATCTCGATGCGACCGAAGCCGAGCCGGTCGTATTCCGCCGAGAAGGGGTTCGCGTTGATCCGGATCTCGCGGATGGACGCCTTCGGAGGCATGCGGCCCCCCGTAAAGCCGTCGATGAACACCTGGCCACCGTTCGGCCCCGCGGCGGGGCCGGCAAGGGCCTGCAGCGCGTCGGCCATCTCGTCGGGATCGTCGGGAAGGGCGTCGAGGTCGTCGCCTTTGATGGTGATGGCGCCCGCGTTGTTGCTGGGATCGATGCTGAGAGCCGGGGCGGCGGAGTCGACGTTCACGGTCTCCTCGATCGCCGCGACCGCGAGCTGAATGTCGAGGTCCGTCACGCGGCCAGCCGCCACCGCGATGGCACCGCTGCCGTAGGCCTCGAATCCCCTCTTCATGACCGTGAGGGCGTAGGTCCCCGGCACCAGGCCGTCCAGTGAGTAGATCCCTTTGCCGTCGGTCCTGGTTGTTTTCGTCGCCGGTCCTGTCACGGATATTTCGGCCCCCGGCATGACACCGCCCTGAGGATCGGTCACGTGACCACGGATGCCGCCGGTGTTGGACGACTGGGCGAAGGCACCCGGAGCCGCGAGCAGGGCCACGAGCAACGCTAGAGAGGCCCTCACTGGAGTCCCCCCATCCCGAGGTCCATGAGGTCGGCGGGGAGGCCGACCTCGGCGCCGCGGCCCATGCGACGCCCGTTGCCTGTTGGCGCCCCGGACCGCAATGCCTCGAGACCCGAGACGACAGCGATGGCGGTCACGCGGGAGACATCGCTTCCCTTGGTACCCGCGACCAGGATTCGGTCGCCCGCCTTTAGCTCCGCAAGGGTGAGAACGGGCAGACGCTCCAGCAGATCCTCGGAGCCTCCGCCTCCTTCCCGACGCGCACCCCAACCTCCGGCTCCAGGGCCTGATCCCGGCGGCCCGCCCGTTCCTTCCCGCGGTCCGGCGAGCCGCGCGGCCATCTCCGGGGGGAGCCGTCGCAGGCGGGCATCGGGCCCCACCGAGACCGAAAGGCGATCACCGGCGTCGTCGGCCTTGACCGCGAGCTCTCGCTTGGCGACATCGACCGCCACGACGTCGCCAACGATCGTGCGGAAGGTGCCGAAGACGATCTGCTCGGCCAGGAAGGTGGTCCCGTCCTGGCTGCGATCGCCCAGTGCCCGAAGCTGGTCACCCACCTGGACCTCGCCCAAGGCGCTCGGCTTCGCGTCGCTGAACTTCACCGAGTCGGGGGCGTACCGGCGGAAGGCGATCTTCCGGTCGGCCGTCGGCAGCGCGATCGGACTGGCGGCCCCGAAGCGCCGGGGCTGGAGTGTGATCTCCCTCTTGGCCGTATCGACCGCGGTGACCGTTCCGAGGACTCCTCGCTTCCGCCAGTCCGCCTGCTCGGCTTCCCGCTTCTGGGAGATGTCCCCCTTGGTCATCACCACGACCTGCCGCGCCGCGAGAGTGGTCTTGTCGTCGGAGAGGCGACCACGGACTAGGACCCTGTCGCCGAGCGCCAGCTCCTCGAGAGAGACGGGGCTCGCGTCGGTCAGGCTCGTGGCTCCGGGCTGCGCCCGCAGCAAGGACGCGCCTTCGCCGATCGTGATCACGACGGCGCCGCCGGTATCCGGCTTCAGCGTGAGCTGGCGATGATCGATCGCCGTCACCTCGCCCACGACCGAGTCGGCCTTCCGTGGAGCGGTCTGGGCGGACGCCCAGACGGAGAGAATCAGAAGGAGAGGAGCCACGAAGACCTTGGATAGACGCACGAAGAAACCGCCTCCAACCCCCCCACGGCATTAGAGCACATTTGTGGCTGAAGGGTTGAGGCTCCATCGGTGGACAAGCCCGCTGCGCTGACATAGGCTCGTTTCTGACGAGCTTGCAGCCGAGATCGCGTCGCTCACCCATCCCCCGCCCTTCCCAATGATGTTGACCCCCTTCGCCCTCGCACTTCTCCTCGCGTCCGACGCGGACGCGACCCAGGCTGAGACGCCGCGCGTCCAGGAGATCGACATCCGCGGCGCCGCGGCCTTCGGCCGAGAAGAGGTGCTGGGGTTCATTCGCCTTCAGCCCGGCGCGCCGCTACGACGGGAGCCCCCGGCCATCGCCGCGGGCCTGGAGAGACGCTACCGGATCTCGGGCTACCCTGGGGCGCGCGTCGCCGCCTCGTTCGACGAGAACGCCGGCCGCCTCACGTTGGAGGTCGAAGAGGGACACCTGGTCGAAGTCTCCGTCGAGGGGTTGGAGGGATCAGCGCGTCAACGGGCCTCGAGGGTGCTCGGATTCGAGGTCGGACGTGTCCTGCGGGAAGGGGACATCTGGGCGGCCGTGGCTCGTCTCGAGAAAGCCTCGGAGGGGACCGTCAAGCTCTCCGGTGATCCCCCATGGACCGTCGAGCCCGTGCCGGACGGCGCCCGCTTCGTGATCCACCTCGCGAGCACGCCCGCGCGGTTCGGCTTGGGCCTCTGGTCCCCTCGGGTTCAGGGCCGGCACGATCGGGTGGACGGCTATTCCGCTGGCCTGAGTTCGGAGCTGGTGCTGACCAACGCCTCGTCCTATGACCACCTTCGCCTGAAGGCGGCGGCCTCTTACGCCTTCGGCTCGAAGCGGCTGCGCTACACCCTGGGCTTCCACAAGCCCTTCTGGGCCGGGCGCGTTGGCGTCGGCTACGAGTACCACGACCTCACGGACAGCGAAGACTCGTTTCGTCGTGTCGGTCTGGAGGAAGTTCCCGGCGACAGCATCAACACCAAGGACCCCGACGACTTCTTTCGCCGCCTCGGTCACGAGGCTTACGCCTTCGCCCGCCTCGACGGTCGAACGCAGGTGGGAGCAGCGTTTCGGAGCGACGGGTATGGGAGCCTCACCACCCACTCGGCGGATGACGAGCCCAACCCGCGCGTCGAGGAGGGGAGGATGCGCTCGATCGTCGGAACGATTCAATTCGCATCGCGAGGTGATCTCTTTCCCACGCCGAAGGTCGAACGAGAATCGTTTCTCCTTCCGAACCTGTATTCGGGCCCCGCGCTCAAGCCTGGGCGATTCCGCGCCGAGGCGACCTTCGAGGTCTCTCGCCCCGGTCTCGGCAGCGATTTCGATTTCTCCCGCCTCATCGTTCGACTCCGCGTCCACCGCCCGTTCGCGCATCGGTCCCGATTCGACGCGGTCACCTACGCCGGCCTCTCCGAGGGAGCGCCCCCCCTGCCGAAGCGCTTCTTCCTCGGAGGCCTCGGAACGCTGCGAGGGTTCGGCAAGAAGCAGTTCACCGGCAAGAATATGATGATGACGTCACTCGAGTGGGCCTGGCTTCCGTTGTCGCGGTTCGTCCCGGCCCTCGTCCCGTTCTACGATGGTGGCGCCCTTTGGGGGGGCGATGCGGTCGCCACCGGCTGGAAGCACGACGCCGGCCTCGGCCTGCGCTGGCCCCAGCTGGCCCCGGTCTTCGCGCGGGTGGACGCAGCGGTGCCCTTCAACCCCGATCCCGGGCAGGCCCGCACGGTTCAGTGGAACTTGAGGATCCAGATCCCGTTCTGATGCTCGGCGCCGCCTTCGTCCTTCTCACCGCCACTTCGAGCTCCGCGTCTCTTCCCGACGGCAACGAGTACGTCCGCGTCCTCGTCGACAAGCAGAAGCGCCGCGAAGAGGCCCTGAACCACTACACCTACGATGTCGAGCAACTCCTGGAGGAGTTGGACGGCAAGGGCGCGGTCACGAGCCGCAAGGTCCGGCGATACGAAATCTTCTACGTGAAGGGGGAACCGCTCCAGAAGCTCGTGGCCGAGGACGGGCGGCCCCTCTCGAGCGGGGCGCAAGAAGCCGAAGAGGCGCGGGTCCGGGACAAGGTCGCCGGGGCGGTGAAGACCCGCGTCAACCTGAACGACCCCGGTGTGCGCCTCTCGGCGATCCTGGAACGCTACGACTTCCGGACTACCGGCCGCGAGGACCTCGACGCCTGGCCGGCACTCGTTCTCGAGTTCACACCCCGACCAGGAAGACGCGACCTCGAGGGAGATGTCGTCCTGCGCAGCCTGGGCGGACGCATCTGGGTGGACGAAGCCGAGAAGGAAGTCGTCCGAGCCGAGGTGAAGAACACGGGCGACATCAAGTTCGCTTTCGGAATCGGGGCGACCGTCTCCGGTCTGGCCTTCACCATCGACTTTCGAAAGATCGAGGACGGGCTGTGGCTCCCGGCCCGGGTCGAGGCGACGGCCGAGGCGCGCGTGCTGCTGATGAAGGGCTTTCGTGGGCGAACGACCTCGATCTTCAGCCGCTACAAACGCTTCGAGGCGGCTTCGGAGGAGAACGTGAAGCCGCCGGCGCCCTGATCGAGCCGGCTCGCGGCTTCGGGATCCACGAGAACGAGGACACGGCGCGCCCCGCGCATGGCGAGCGCCACGGGAAGGGGCGACGACGCATCGTGGAATGCCTCGCGGAGAACCGCCGCCTTGCTCGTTCCGAACGCGGCGATCACAAGCAGCCCCGCGGCCTGCACGACCGGAAGCGTCAGCGTCAGGCGTGCCGGCGGGGGCTTGGGAGAGTCAGCGACGAAGACGACCAAACGCTCGCGCTCCTGGAGCAGCCGGTGACCGGGGAACAGAGAGCAGATATGGCCGTCGGGCCCCACGCCCAGCAGGACCACGTCCAGTCGTGGCGGCGTTCCCAGAGCCTGCGTCAACGTCACGGCGTAGGCCTCGGCGGCCCGCTCCGGATCGGGCGCGTCGGCCTCCATGCGGTGGATTCGCCCAGCGGGAACGCCCGCCGGCTCGAGCCAGAGCCGCTGGGCCAGGCCGAAGTTGGACTCGGGATCGGAGGGCGGGAGCGCCCGCTCGTCGCACCAGAAGAACTCGGCCCGGGACCAATCGACAGGCACCTTGGCCAGTCGCGGGAAGAACGTGGTTCCGACCGATCCGCCGGAGAGAGCCACCGCCACTCGTCCCCGAGACTCGATGGCGAGCCGCGCCTCTTCTTCGAACCGCAGGGACAGTGCTTCGGCGAGGGCGCCGGGCTTGTCAATGATGATCTCCGGTGCCATAGTTTCGGTCCCGCGTGAACGGTACTACAGATCTCAGCCAAGGGAGCCGCGTCATGCCCACCTCCGACAAGGACGCCCTCAGCATCAACACCGTCAGGACGTTGGCGATGGACGCGGTCCAGAAGGCGAACTCCGGCCACCCCGGAACGCCCATGGGCATGGCGCCCGTCGTCTACGCTCTCTGGCAGCGGCACCTGCGCTTCGACCCGAACGACCCCATCTGGCCGAACCGCGACCGCTTCGTCCTCTCGGCCGGCCACGCCTCGATGCTGCTCTACTCGATGCTGCACCTGGCGGGGGTCAAGGCGGTGAACCCGAAGTACGAAGCCCTGGGGCAGCTTGCCGTACCCCTGGACGACATCCAGCGCTTCCGCCAGCTCGACAGCCGCTGTCCCGGTCATCCCGAGTACCGGTGGACGTCGGGAGTCGAGACCACGACGGGGCCACTCGGCCAGGGCGCGGCGAACAGCGTGGGCATGGCCATCGCCTCGAAGTGGATGGCGTCGTACTTCAACCGGCCTGGCTTCGAGATGTTCTCCTTCGACGTGTACGCCCTGGCGGGAGACGGCTGTTTGATGGAGGGTGTCTCGCAGGAAGCCGCGTCGCTCGCCGGCCACCTGAAGCTCGACAACCTCTGTTGGATCTACGACAGCAACCGGATCACCATCGAGGGGTCGACGTCCCTGGCGTTCAGCGACGATGTCGGGACGCGCTTCACTGGCTACGGTTGGGACGTCGTGCACGTCTCCGACGCCAACGACCTCGCGGCTCTCGACAAGGCCTACGAGAAGGCCAAGGCCACGAAGAACAAGCCGACCATCATCATTGTCCAGAGCCACATCGGCTACGGCGCACCGACGAAACAGGACACCAAGGCCGCCCACGGCGAGCCCTTGGGCGACGAGGAAATCCGCCTCACAAAGCGCTTCTACGGATGGCCCGAAGACTCGAAATTTCTCGTCCCCGACGGTGTGCGCGAGAACTTCTCCGCCGGGATCGGAGCTCGCGGGGCGAAGCTGCGCGCCGAGTGGATGGTGCTCTTCGAGGCCTACAAACAGAAGTACGCCACCGAGGCCGAGACGCTCTTCCGGATGCAGCATCGACAGCTCCCCGATGGCTGGGACAAGGGAATCCCGGTGTTCCCCGCCGATCCCAAGGGCCTCGCCGGGCGGGACGCCTCGGCCAAGGTGCAGAACGCCGTCGCCCAGAGCATCCCGTGGCTGATTGGTGGCTCCGCCGATTTGGCACCGTCCACCAAGACGCTCCTGACCTTCGAGGGCGCCGGGGACTTCGAGGCGGGATCCTGGGGAGGACGCAACTTCCACTTCGGCGTCCGTGAGCACGCCATGGGCGCGGTCTTGAACGGGCTCTCGCTCTCCAAGGTGCGCCCCTACGGCTCGGGCTTCTTGATCTTCAGCGACTACGGCAAGCCGGCCATTCGTCTGGCCGCCCTCATGGAGATCCCGGTCATCTACCTCTTCACCCACGACTCGATCGGCGTCGGGGAGGACGGCCCGACTCATCAGCCCGTGGAGCAGCTCGTCTCGCTGCGGTCGATCCCCGGGCTCGTGACGATCCGCCCCGCCGACGCCAACGAGGTGGCCGAGGCCTGGCGCGTGATCCTCCAGTTCCGCCACGCTCCCGCCTGCCTCATCTTGACGCGCCAGGCGCTCCCGACTGTCGACCGCACGAAGTACGGGGCGGCTTCGGGTCTCGCCAAGGGTGCCTACGTGCTGGCCGACCCACAAGGCGCAGCACCCGAGGTGCTCCTCCTCGCCACCGGCAGCGAGGTGTACCTGTGCGTCGCAGCCCACGAGCAGCTCGCCAAGGAAGGGATAAGGAGCCGGGTGGTGAGCATGCCGTCCTGGGAGTTGTTCGATCATCAGACGCAGGAGTACCGAGACTCCGTTCTCCCCCCGGCGGTGAAGGCGCGCGTTTCGGTCGAGCAGGCGTCGACCTTCGGCTGGGAACGCTACGTCGGCTCGACTGGCCGGAGCATCGGCATGAACACCTTCGGGGCGTCGGCCCCCCTCAAGGACCTCCAGAAGAAGTTCGGCTTCGACCCCCAGAATGTCGTGGCCGTAGCAAAGCAACAAATCGGGCGAGGGTAGGAATGGATTACGGAAGCAGCGAGCGGCGGATTCACTCCGACCCAAGCGACATGGGGCCGGATTGCCTATGAGGATCGTCGTCGGTTCCGACCACGCCGGCTTGTCGCTCAAGCAGTTGATCGCGGGAGAGCTGCGCCAGGCTGGCCACGATGTCCTCGACGTGGGGACCTTTTCCTCGGAACCCAGCGACTATCCCGACTTTGCGGAGGCGGTGGGCGAGGCGGTGATCTCCGGCCGCGCGGAACGCGGCGTGCTGGTCTGTGGTAGCGGCGTTGGCGCCTCGGTGGCCGCCAACAAGATCCCCGGAGTGAGGGCCGCCGTCTGCCACGACGCCTACTCGGCCCACCAGGGCGTCGAGCACGACGACATGAACGTGCTCGTCCTGGGGGGGCGCATAATCGGCACCGCTCTTGCCCACGACCTCGTGGCCGCCTTCGTGGGAGCCCGCTTCTCCGGCGAGGAGCGTCACGTGCGCCGTCTCAACAAAGTCAAGGCGTTGGAGAAACGCTACCGCTAGGCTTCATTCGCGATTTCTGTCAGGAGAAGGTGGCATGGGCAACCCCGTCAGCTCCCTCGGCCAATACCGGCAGTCGGTTTGGCTCGACTTCATCCGGCGCAGTCTCATCGCCGGGGGCGAGCTGAAGCGCCTCGTGGACGACGACGGCCTCGGGGGCGTGACGTCGAACCCCGCCATCTTCGAGAAGGCCATCGACGGCAGCAACGACTACGCGGTGGCCATCGAGGAGATCTCGAAGGATCCCTCCAAGGGCGCCAAGGAAGTCTTCGAGATCCTGGCCATCAAGGACATCCAGGACGCCGCCGACGTCCTGCGCCCCGTCTACGACCGCACACGCTCGGGTGACGGCTACGTGAGCCTGGAGGTGGCGCCTGACCTGGCCAACGACACCGCCGGGACGCTGGAGGAGGCTCGCCGTCTCTGGAGGGCGGTAGGCCGACCCAACGTGATGATCAAGGTCCCCGCGACACCCGAGGGGGTTCCGGCCATAAGGACCCTGATCAGCGAGGGCGTCAACGTCAATGTCACCCTCCTCTTCGCGCGCTCCGCCTACGAGACCGTGGCGCACGCTTTCATCGAAGGCCTCGAGGCTCGTGCGGCGCGGGGCGAAGCCTTGGGCAACGTCGCCAGCGTCGCCAGCTTCTTTGTGAGCCGTATCGACTCTGCCGTGGATGCCCTCCTCGAAGCGAAGCTGAAGACGGCGGCCGGCGCCGAGAAGAGACAGATCGAGAGCCTTCTCGGCAAAGTGGCCATCGCCAACGCCAAGGTGGCGTATCAGAGCTACAAGAAGATCTTCTCGGGCTCGAAGTGGGACGCCCTCAAGGCGAAAGGCGCCCAGACTCAGCGCGTGCTCTGGGCCAGCACGGGCACAAAGAACCCTCACTACCGCGATGTTCTCTACGTCGAGGAGCTGATCGGTGCCGAGACCGTCAACACGGTTCCGCCGGAAACGCTCTCGGCGTTTCGCGATCACGGCAAGCTTCGCGCGAGCCTCGAGGAGAACATAGGCGCGGCGACCGCGACCCTGGCCGCTCTCGAGAAGGCCGGCATTTCCCTGGCCAAGGTGACCGACGACCTTCTCGCCGACGGCCTCAAGAAGTTCATGGAGCCCTTCACCAAGCTGCTCAAGGCCGTGGAGCGCCGCTGCCGCGAGGCCAACAAGGCGCGGATCAACGGCCAGACCCACGCCCTTCCCGCGGCCATCGCCGCCCTTGTCGACGCGAAGCTCAAGGAATGGGATCTGGGGGGAGGGACCCACCGCCTCTGGGCCGGCGACACGTCCCTCTGGACGGGAAAGGACGAGGCGAGCTGGATCGGCTGGCTCGGCATCGTGGAGTCTCAGCTCGACGACCTGACTCCTCTCGTCTCGCTCCGCGAGGAGGCGCGCAAGGAAGGGTTCACCCACGCCCTGCTTCTCGGCATGGGGGGCTCCAGCCTCTGCCCGGAGGTGTGGAAGGAGACCTTCGGGAAAGTCGCGGGCTCTCCCGAGCTGTTCGTCCTCGACTCCACCGATCCGGCGCAGGTCCAGGCCGTGGCCGACAAGGTGGATCTCGCCAAGACACTGTTCATCGTCTCGAGCAAGTCCGGATCGACCCTCGAGCCCAACATCTTCAAGGCCTACTTCTTCGATCGCGCGAAAAAGATCGTCGGTGCCGACAAAGCCGCCAGCCATTTCGTCGCCGTGACGGACCCGGACTCCCACCTCGAGAAGGAAGCGAAGGCCGACGGCTTCCGACACATCTTCGCAGGGGTGAAGAGCATCGGTGGCCGCTACTCTGCCCTGTCCAACTTCGGAATGGTCGCGGCTGCGGCCATGGGCCTCGACGTGGAGCGCCTCCTCGACGAAGCGGAACGCATGCTCGCCGCCTGCGCCCCGGGCGTCCCCGCCTCCGAGAACCCCGGCCTCGTCCTCGGCACGATCCTCGGCGTGTGCGGGACGAAGGGGATCGACAAGCTCACGCTCGTCGCGTCACCGGGCGTCCATGACCTGGGCGCGTGGCTCGAGCAGCTCATCGCCGAGTCCACAGGCAAAGAAGGCAAAGGGATCATCCCCGTCGATCGCGAGCGCGTCGCGTCCCCCAAGGCCTACGGCAAGGACAGGCTCTTCGCGTACCTCCGTCTGGAGAGCGCTCCCGACGCGGCCCAGGACGCGGCCGTTCTCGCCCTCGAAGCGGCCGGCCATCCGGTTGTCCGCATCCACGTGGCAACGCCCTACGACCTGGCCGAGGAGTTCGTGCGCTGGGAGATCGCCACGGCCATCGCGGGATCGATCCTGCGGATCAACCCCTTCAACCAGCCCGACGTCGAAGCGAGCAAGATCGCGACGAAAGCCATCACCTCCGAGTACGAGAAGACCGGCAAGCTTCCGCCGGAAGCACCCTTCTTCGAGGGAGACGGCGTACGGCTCTTCGCCGACCCGAAGAACGCCGAGGCACTGGCCAAGTCCGCCGGGTCGTCGCCATCCCTCGCCGGTTACCTGAAGGCACACCTGGGCCGCGTCGGTACGGGCGACTACCTGGGCCTCCTCGCCTACATCCAGATGACGCCCGCCCATGAAGAGACGCTCCAGAAGATCCGTCATCAGGTGCGGGACGAGAAGCGCGTAGCCACATGTCTGGGCTTCGGTCCGCGCTTCCTTCATTCGACGGGCCAGGCTTACAAGGGCGGCCCGAACAGCGGCGTCTTTCTCCAGGTCACCTGCGACGACGCGAAGGACGTGGCTGTCCCGGGGCAGAGGTTCACCTTCGGTGTCGTCAAGGCTTCCCAGGCGCGCGGCGACTTCCAGGTTCTCGCGGAACGAAACCGGCGGGCGCTCCGGGTGCACCTCGGTCCCGACGTCGCTGCCGGACTCGAAACGCTGCGGGTGGCCGTCGACAAAGCACTTCATTCCTGAGAGGTAGAAGCAATGCAGTTCGGCATGATCGGTCTCGGACGGATGGGCGCCAACATGGTGCGCCGCCTCATGAGGGCTGGGCACACGTGCGTCGTCTTCGATCGCTCGGCAGATGCGGTGGCGGGCCTCGTCAAGGAAGGGGCGACGGGCTCGTCCTCCCTGGCCGAGTTCGTCAAGAAGCTCGACGCTCCGCGACACCTGTGCCTGATGGTTCCGGCGGCGTTCGTGGATTCGAGCGTCGATGAGCTGGTGCCCATGCTTGCGAAGGGGGACACCATCATCGACGGTGGCAACTCCCACTATCACGACGACATCGCCCGAGCCAAGCGCCTCGCGACGAAGGGACTCCACTACGTCGACATGGGGACGAGCGGCGGTGTCTGGGGGCTGGAGCGCGGCTACTGCCTGATGATCGGTGGTGAGGCCGAGGTCGTGAAGCGCCTCGATCCGATCTTCGCCACGCTGGCGCCGGGCAAGGGCGATATCCCGCGCACCGCCGGCCGGGAGAAGCTCGGCGGCACCGCGGAGCTGGGTTACCTCCACTGCGGCCCGAACGGCGCCGGCCACTTCGTGAAGATGGTCCACAACGGGATCGAGTACGGTCTCATGGCGGCCTATGCCGAAGGGCTCAACATCCTGGCGAAGGCCAACATTGGCAAGGGAAAGCACGAAGTCGACGCCGAGACGACGCCGCTCCGTAACCCCGAGCACTATCAGTACGACTTCAACATCGCCGACATCACCGAGGTCTGGAGGCGCGGCAGCGTCGTCGCGTCTTGGCTGCTCGACCTGACCGCGAGCGCCTTCGTCGGAAACCCGACCCTCGGGAACTTCGCGGGGAAGGTGTCGGACTCGGGCGAGGGGCGCTGGACGATCGCCGCGGCCAACGACGAAGCGGTTCCAGCCCACGTCCTGACGGCGGCGCTCTTCGAGCGTTTCGCTTCTCGTGGCGAGGACGACTTCCAGAACCGCGTCCTCTCGGCCATGCGCTTCGGCTTCGGCGGCCACGTGGAGAAGAAGTAGATGGCGGAGCGGCCGCGCTCCGACGCCCTCGTCTTCTTCGGCGCCACCGGAGACCTCGCGTACAAGAAGATCTTCCCGGCTCTCCAGTCCCTCATGCGCCGCGGTCGCCTCGACGTCCCGGTCGTGGGCGTCGCCAAGTCGGGGTGGACGCGAGAGCAGCTCATCGAGCGGGCCAAGGCCAGCGTCACCGAATACGGCGGCCTCGACGAGACGCCTTTCGCGAAGCTGGCCGGGCAGCTCCGCTACGTGGATGGTGACTACAGCGATCCGACCACCTTCAGCCGCCTCAAGGCGGAGTTGGAACACGCCGAGCGGCCCGCTCACTACCTCGCCATTCCTCCGAGTATGTTTCCGACCGTTGTGGAGCGCCTCGAGCAGGGGGGCGTCTCGAGGGGCGCGAGGGTCATCGTCGAAAAGCCTTTCGGGCGCGATCTGGCCTCGGCTCAATCGCTGAACGACACGCTCCACAAGGTCTTTCCCGAGGAGTCGATCTTCCGGATCGACCACTACCTCGGCAAGGAAGCCGTCCAGAACATCCTCTACTTCCGTTTCGCCAACGCCTTCCTCGAGCCCATCTGGAACCGCCACTACGTCGAGAACGTGCAGATCCTCATGGCCGAGAGCTTCGGCGTCAAAGGGCGGGGGAAGTTCTACGAGGAGACGGGCGTCATCCGCGACGTGATCCAGAATCATCTGCTCCAGATCGTCAGCTACCTGGCCATGGAGGCGCCATCCTCGACCTACCACGAGGCGATTCGCGACGAGCAGGCGAAGGTCCTGCGCAACGTGCGCCCTCTCTCCACCGAGCACATGGTGAGGGGACAGTTCCGCGGGTATCGCGACGAGCCGGGAGTTTCGAAGGACTCGTATATGGCGACCTACGCCGCCCTGCGTCTCTACGTGGACTCGTGGCGATGGGAGGGCGTTCCGTTCTACGTCCGCGCCGGAAAATGCCTGAAGTCGACGCTGACCGAGGTCGTGGTCGAGCTTCGGAATCCGCCCCAGGTCGTCTTCACCGAGCCGACGCCGTCGATGGGCAACTTCGTGCGCTTCCGCCTGAGCCCCGACGTGGCGATCACCATCGGCGCCCGAGCGAAGCGCCCCGGTGAGGGGATGATGGGCCAGCCGACGGAGCTGTCGGTCGTGGAGCAGGCAGGACAGGGGGAGGCTGGGCGCATGGAAGCCTACGAGCGCCTCCTGGGCGACGCCATGGCGGGGGACGCGACACTCTTCGCGCGTCAGGACGTGGTCGAGGCGGCCTGGGCCATCGTGGACCCGATCATCCACGGCCCGAGCCCGATGTACGAGTACGAGCCCGGAACCTGGGGCCCGCCCCAGGCCGACAAGCTGGTGGCCGATGTGGGAGGCTGGAGCACATTCTGATGAAGATTCTCGTCATCGACGTGGGCGGCACGAACCTCAAGGTCGGTCTCACCGGGCGCAAAGAGCCTCTGAAAATCCCGTCGGGGCCTGAGATGAGCGCGTCCAAGATGGCGGCTGCCGTGAAGAAGGCCACCGCCGGATGGAAATACGACGCGGTCTCGATCGGTTACCCGGGGCCCGTCGTCAACAAGCGGCCGGCCCAGGAGCCCGCGAACCTGGGAGCGGGCTGGGTCCGCCTCGACTACAAGAAGGCCTTCGGCAAGCCGGTGCGAGTCGTGAACGACGCTGCGATGCAGGCCATGGGGAGCTACCAGGGAGGGCGAATGCTCTTTCTGGGGCTCGGCACGGGTCTCGGGTCGGCACTCGTCGCCGATGGCGTCCTCGAGCCGCTGGAACTGGCCCACCTTCCGTATCGCAACAACCGCACGTACGAGGACTACGTGGGCCTCCGGGGTCTCGAGCGACTGGGCCGCAAGAAGTGGCAGCACCACGTGGAGACTGTCGTGGCACTGCTCAAGCACGGCCTGCAAGTGGACTACGTGACGCTCGGAGGGGGACAGACCAAGAAGCTCAAGGGTCTGCCCGCGGGCGTACGGCTGGGCACCAACGGCCACGCGATCCTCGGGGGTTTCCGGCTTTGGGACGAGCCCAGCCCGAAGCAGCGCCCCCGCCGAACCCACGTCGCGCGCACTCGCGGACGCGGGTCCGTCGAGGTCCGGGTGGCGGCAGACCAGGAGGCGCCTGCGGCGCCGTCGGCCTGAGTCTGTCATGGCGACGCGCCTCTACCTAGTCCGTCACGGCGCCACGCAGCTCACGGCCGAGGATCGCTTCTCCGGCTCCGTCGGCGTCGATCTCTCCGACGAAGGGCGGGAGCAGGTCCGGTGCCTCGGCGAGCGCCTCGGCCACGAGAGCATCGCAGCCGTCTACTGCAGCCCCCTGAGCCGCACGGCCGAGACGGCTGGCATCCTGGCCAAGGCCCACAAGCTCACGCCGATCCATCGCGACGGCCTTCGCGAGATCAGCCACGGCCGCTGGGAGGGGCTGACGCGCCGCGAGGTGGAGAAGCGGTTCCCCGACGAGTACACCTCATGGGAGGCCGACCCCTTCACGTTCGCTCCACAGGACGGTGAGTCGGGCCTCGGAGTCCTCGCGCGGGCTCTTCCCGTGATACGGGACATCGTGGTGGCCCATCCCGCCGAGACTGTGCTCGTCGTGTCCCACAAAGCCACGTTGCGCCTGATCCTGAGCAGCCTCCTGGGTTTCGACGCCCGCGGCTACCGGGATCGACTGGACCAGTCGCCCGCGTGCCTCAACGTCGTCGATTTCAAGGACCCGACCCGCGCCCGCTTGATGCTGTTCAACGACGTGTCCCACTACGCCGATCGCCCGCGGATGCCCGTGAAGAATCTCTCGAAATGGTGGGACGCCCCGGCTTCGCGTCGCTGAAGGCCGCTCTCAGGGTTCGTCGATCTTCAGCAATTGGTCGGCCTTGACGTTCTCGAGGTGCGTCAGGGTCCCGTCGGGCCACGTTACCTCGACGACATCGGCCTGCTTCTCCGGACCGAGGCCGAAGTGCGGGCGCATGTCGTCCTGGGAGAGGTAGCTCGTTCCGCTGCGGACGAGGCGCGTGAGCGCGAGCCTTCCCGCTTTGACGCGAACCACGGCGCCGATCGCGTCGGTGTTCTCCCCTTTCCCCTTGAGCTCGAGGAGCAGCCAATGGCCGGTCCCTCGAAGCTCGTTGTGGAGGATCTGCGGGCTTCCATCCAGGTCGTTGATCACCACATCGAGCCGTCCGTCGTTGTCCAGGTCGCCCACCGCGAGGCCGCGGCTGACCCGCTCCTCGGTTAGCGTCGGTCCGTATCGAGTTGCCACCTCGTCGAAACTACCGTCACCGTGGCCGTGATAGAGAAGTTTCCGCTGCCGATAGCCAGCTGATGCGCCCAGCCGCGCTTGGTCGAGCTGCGGGTAGACGTGGCCGTTGACAACGATGATGTCGAGGAAGCCGTCGTTGTCGTAGTCGAAGAGCGCCGTCCCCCACCCCACGTAGGGAAGGCTGCTGGCTGCGGTCTTCGAACGGAAGGACGCATCGGTGAAGTGGTCGCCGTCGTTGCGATAGAGGTCGTTGTACTCCTCGGAAAAGTTTGTCTTGAAGAGGCTCAGGCGCCCACTGCCGTCGTAGTCGCCCACCGCCACGCCCATGCCCCCCTGCTCGGAGCCGTCTTCGCTCACGGCGACACCCATCGGAAAGGCGACCTCCTTGAAGGTGCCGTCCTTCTGGTTGAGGTAAAGGAAGCTGGGCGTCGAGTCGTTGGCCACGAAGAGGTCGGGCCAACCGTCGTTGTCGTAGTCGAACCAGGCGATGCCCAGGCCGAAATACCCGCGCGGGTCCGAGACGCCTGCCTTGGCACCCACCTCGGTGAAGTGGCCGTTCCCGTCGTTGTGGAACAACAGATCCGACTCGCCCGGAAGGCCCCGCGGGCCGCACTGGACGGCGACGCCGCGGTACTCGCAGGTCTTCCCCTTGCCGAACTCGGGCAGGTGTTCGAGGTCGATCTTCACGTAGCGGCTCACGAAAAGATCCAGGTGGCCATCCCGGTCGTAGTCTGAGAAGCCGCAGCCGGTCGACCAGCCCCCTCCCGCGACGCCGGCCCGTTCCGTGATGTCCGCGAACGTACCGTCGTGGTTGTTGCGATACAGGTGATTGCCGCCGATCGCCGTCACGTACAGGTCTTCCCAGCCATCCCCGTCCACGTCGGCCGTGCAGACACCCATCGCCCATCCTGGATGTCCGATTCCGGCCCTGTCCGTGACGTCCTCGAATTTCCCGTTCCCGAGGTTCCGATAGAGCGCGCTCCGTGCAGCCTTCGGGTCCTTGGCCGTGTCCACGGTCAGCGAATCGACGAAGTAGATGTCCAAGAGGCCATCGTTGTCGAAGTCGAAGAGGGCGACACCGCCACTCATCGACTCCACGATGTACTTCTTCTCCGGGGCCGCGTGATGCTGGAAGCTGATTCCGGCCTCCCCGGTGATGTCGCGGAAGAGGATCTGAGGCGCATCGGGCACGGCCTGGATCGCGGTGGCTGACAGAATCGACGCGACCCCGGCGATCGCGGCCTTCACGGCTCATCCGTCGCCAGGTTCCCCACCTCGCTGCGGAGCTTCGCGACCAGAGCCTCGTTTTCCTCGGCCCGGCGCCGCGCGTCGTCCTCGTACCTCCGGGCGCTCGCTTGGTCGTTCAGGGCCGCGCAGGTGAGAGCGAGCTGGTGGTGGATCTTGGCGGACCCCGGATTTGCGGCCGCAGCCTTGTCGAGGACGCCGCGTGCCTCCACGGGGCGCTCCCGTGCAAGGAGCACCATGCCCAAGGCCAGGTTTGCGACAGCGTGGGCGGGGGATCGCGCCAGCACGCGCCGTGCGTGAGTCTCGGCCGACGACAGGTCACCGAGGCTCACCTCGCACTCCGCCAGGGCGGCCGTCGCGTCGGCGTCGTCGGGCTCCAGCTCGAGGCCTCGAAGAAGGTACGGCTCCGCCTGAGCGTAGAGATCGTGGCCAATCAGGGCGACCCCCAGTGCGATGAGAGTTGACGCTTTGGCGGGCTCCAGCCTCTCGGCGCGCCGCAAGACCGTGGCCGCTGCCTGCAGATCGCCAGCGCGTATCAAGGCCCTCCCGAGAATGAGGTGGTGTTGCGCGACGTTGGGCGACATGCGCGTCAGCGGCTCCAAGGCCGAGACGGCGGGCAACGAGGCGCCGACTGCGAGGGAGGCCTCGGCGAAGGCGACGAGGACGGCCTCCGAGTTCGGGGCCGCAGCCCGGGCCCGGGCGAGCGAGTCGAGGGCGCCTCTTGGATCGCCTCCGCTCGATTGAAGCTCGGCGAGCTGGAGCAGCGCCCGCACCGACCGAAAGCGGTCGGCCGCCTCACGCAGGCGAGCGGCTGCCTCGGCGCGGCGGCCGGCGGCGAGGTCCGCAGCCGCGCGTTGCAGGAGCATCCGCCGCTCGGGTGTAGGCGGGGCCGGGTACGTCGTCTGGGCCGCCACGGGCCCGGCCAAGAGAAGCATCCACGGGAGATGTCCGTTCGACCTCACGGTTCGCCTCCTCGTCGCTTTTCCTTCAACTCCCGGAAGACTTCGAACTGTTCCTGAGCGGGCTCCGCGCGCCCGAGCCTCTGGTACGCCTGCGCAAGCTGGTAGTGGGTGTTGGCCTCCTTCGGGGCGAGACGCACAGCCGCCTCCAGGTGCTCCACCGCCGCAGCCGCGTCACCCTGGGCCAGAAGGATCTTGCCGAGCAGGTATCGCGCATCGGCGAAGTCCGGCTTCAGCCTGAGGGCCGAGCGAAGCAGGGGAAGAGCCTCCTCCGTCCGTCCTTCGAGGTCGAGAACCGTCGCGAGGTTGTGTTCCGATTTCACGTCCGCAGGCTGCCCCTTCACCTCCGCCCGCAGTGCCGCCTCCGCCTCCGCAAGGCGACCTTGCTTGAGATACATCACTCCCAGCGTGGCGTTCGCCTCGGCCACCTCGGGCTTCAGATGGAGTGCTCGCTGCAACGACTCTATGGCCGATACGTAGTCGCCCTCCTTGGCGTAGGCCTGTCCGAGCATCACCGACAGCTCGGCCGAGTCGCCGTGTTCCCGGAGGAGCCGGGAGAAGACCTGCTCCGCCTCTGCCGCGCGGTCGCTGCGCACCAGCGCCAGGCCGTAGGTGTACTGGAGGGAGGAGTTCGTGTTGCGCTCCGGGTCGCCCCGGAGGAGGTCGGCGGCCTTGTCGTAGGCTTCGGTGTTGACCCAGGCCATCGCCAGCATGCTCTTGAGGGTCGCGTTCTCGGGGTGCGCCGCGAGCGCCCGCGAGAGGGGCTCCGCTGCGCGGTCGAACTGCCGTGCGTTGAAACGCGCGACGCCCAGGGAATACTGGATCTGCGGGAATTCGGGGTCGATCTCCGCCGCTGCGGCAAAGAGCTCGGCGGCGCGATCGAAGCGTTCGCCCTGGGCCTGCATCACGCCGAGGTTCAGATAAGCGCGGGCGAGGCCCGCGGTAGCCCGAGCGCGGAGTTCGTGCCGCTCCTCCGCGGTCAGCGCCCTGAGCGGAGAGGGGGCGCCCGGCGTCGTATCCAGGAGACCGATGGACCGGAGCGCGCGCTCCGTCTCGACCGCGACCGTCGATGCGTGGCGGAAGGCTTCGCGGGCCTGCGGCAGCCGCCCGTCGGCGGCCTCGAGGGATCCCATCAGAAGCCAGCCCTCCATGAGGGCGTCGCGATACCGGCTCTCCGCGCTCTCCCACTCCTCCTCGCGAAGGCCGCTCTCGGCCGCCGACATTGCGCGGTCGAGGGGGGCACCGAGGTCCGCCCCGACCGTACCTGAGAGCGCCGGCGAGACCAGGCTGATCAGGAGCAGGCCGGCGAGCCAGGGGACAGCACCAGGCGCGCCGCGTCGTTGCACTCCCACGGTCGCGATTCTATCCCGTGATTCGGGGCACGACCCGGCCATCATAGACGGACGCGGCCTTCGCCGCTCCAAAGACTCTTCGGCCTCTCTTACCGATTCTCCCTGTTACCAGGCGTAGTTAACGCTGCGTCCCGACCACTGCATCAGAAAACCGCTTGACACCTGGTGGCCTCGTCCTTTAATAAGGACAGCAGACTTAGTAAAGCAATTTAACTAAGAAACCCGGAGGCGGATCCCATGCGTCAGCGGTTGCCCCTACTCGTCGCCCTCGTTGCCCTGGTCGCGGCCCCCGTCCACGCTCAGCGGACCACCGCAACGATCCGCGGCTCCGTCACCGACCCCACGAAGGCGGTCATCGCCGGGGCGAAGGTCACCGTGACCGGGGAAGACACGGGCTTCACCCGCGTCGTGACCACCAACGCGTCGGGGGTCTACTCCTTCCCGGAGCTGCCCACGGGCAGCTACAGGATTGAAGTGGAGCTGACCGGCTTCAAGTCGGCCGCGCGCACGAAAGTGGTCCTGAACGTGGCCGACGACAAGAGCGTGGACTTCGAGCTCTCGACCGGTGCCGTCACCGAACAGGTGACCGTGGTGGCCGACTCCCTCGCGGTGAAGACCATCGGTGGCGAGGTCGCCGGTCTCGTCACGGGAGAGCAGGTGCGCGAGCTTCCATTGAACGGCCGCAACTTTCTCCAGCTCGCCACTCTCATGCCCGGCGTCAACGCGGGGGACGACTTCAACGCCAAGGACAGGGGCCTCATGGCCGGCATCGACTTCTCGGTGAGCGGCAGCGGGACCGGCGGCAACATGTGGACCGTGGACGGCGCCAACAATAACGATGTCGGCTCCAATCACACCATCCTGGTCTTCCCCTCCGTGGATGCCATCGAGGAGTTCAAGGTCCACCGGAACAGCTACGGCGCCGAGTTCGGGGGGGCGGCCGGAGCACAGGTGAACATCGTCACCCGCAGCGGCACCAATGAGTTCCACGGCAGCGGCTACTACTTCGGACGCAACGATTCTCTGCTCTCCAAGAACTACTTCCTCGAGCAGGCGGGGCAGCCCAAGGACAAGCTGAGCAGCCACGATTTCGGGTGGACCCTCGGCGGCCCGATCGTCAAGGACAAGCTCCATTTCTTCGCTTCCCAGGAGTGGAACCGCGAGAAGCGCGGCCTCGTGCGGACCGCCTTCGTGCCCACGGCTGCCGAACGCACCGGCGACTTCAGCGGGCCCACGGTCGAGGGCTGTTCTTCCCCGGTACCGGTCGACCCGCTCACGGGCCTCGCTTTCCCCGGCAACAGGATCCCCCAGGGCCGGCTGAGCCCGGCGGGGCTGCTCGTCTTGCAGCTCTACCCGCTCCCCAACGCGACGCCGCGCGACAACTGCAACAACTGGGTCGACTCCCTCAACACGGGGATCAACTGGCGCCAGGAGAACGCTCGCCTTGACTGGACCATCGGCGCCAAGAGCCGCCTGATGTTGCGCTACACCCAGGACAGCTGGACGAACAGCGCGCCCAGCGCCAACCTGTGGGGCGACGATCCGTTTCCGGCCGTGGACTCGAACTGGGAGCAGCCGGGCCGGTCCCTCACGGCGCAGCTCACCCAGAACATCGGCTCGAACGCGGTCAACACCCTGACGTTCGCTTATTCCGCCAACGTCATCACGGTGACGCGGGGCGGCCTTACCCCGGACCTAAACGACCAGATCAACGCCGCGATCCCCGGGATTTTTCCGGACAGCCTCAAGGAGTACGGCGCCGGTCGCGGCCATCCCATCTTCGGCAACAGGGGGAGCTACGACGCAGGTGACTCTGGACTTGCAAACATGGCCCCCTTCAAGAACAACCAGAACCTCTTCGTCCTCAAGGACGACTATTCGGCGGTTTTCGGCAAGCACTTCTTCAAGGCTGGACTCGTCGGCAGCTACAACCAGAAGAACGAGGACGTCTTCGACCAGGGCTCGGCCGAGTCGTCGACGTTCAACGATTCGGTGGGCCTGACGGGGAAGGGCGACACGACCGGCAACGTCCTCGCCGATCTCCTGCTCAGGGGGATGGCCTTCGACTTCAGCGAGCCCTCGGCCGAACGTTCGATCCAGCAGCGCTGGCGGGACGTCGAAGCCTACGTGGCCGACTCCTGGAAGGTCCACCCCCACGTGACCTTGGACTACGGCCTGCGCTGGTCACGGTTCGAGAGCCCCTACGACCTCGGGAAAACCATCTCGAGCTTCGACGCGTCCACTTTCAATCCGGCTCTCGGCAGTGATGCGTGCAACGGCATGCTGATCCCCCCGGGTTCGAACGCCTGCCATGCGGCGGGGCTCCAGGGAGGGACGGCGGGACCCAACGGGGCTCTCGCGAAGACGAACAACTACTTCGCCCCACGCGTCGGGATCGCGTGGGACGTCTCCGGAAACGGCAAGACCGCCCTACGCGCGGGCCTCGGCCAGTTCATCGAGCGCGAGTCGCTCCAGAATGGCCTGAACCTCGGCTTCAACCCGCCGTTCAACAGCCTCCAGGCGGGCAGCCGGACCCTCGACAGCAACGCGGAGCCGTTCCCCGGGGCCTTCGCGACGAACCAGGGCGTCCCGCAATACGGCCTCGATACGGCCGGGAAGTTCGGATACAACTGGCAATGGAACGTCACAGTGGAGCGCGAGGTCGTGCGCAACACGACCCTCGAGCTGAGCTACGTCGGGAGCAAGGGCTCGCGCCTCCTTCACCCCTACAACGCCAACGAGGTTGCCGGGGGCAATCGCCTCGACTACATCCATGCCGGGACCGACGACGCCGCCCGGTCGGCGCTGCGCCCGTACGGCATCTTCGGCAACGAGAACATCGCGATCCTGGACCACGGAGGCAGCTCGATCTACCACTCCCTTCAGTCGCAGCTCGTGAGCCGCTTCGGGCGGGGCTCCCAGTTCCAGGCGTCCTACACTTTCTCGCGCACCATCGGCGATGTGCCGCTGAACGGAAGTGAGAACGGCTTTGACTCCGGCACCGTCAGCCTCCTCGAGAACCGAGGTCTGGACCGCGGCCTGACCGCGACGCACCGCAAGCACATCTTCAACGCAAGCCTCGTCCTGGTCCTGCCGGAGCTGGAGGCCAAGTCGGGCTTCGTGAAGAACGTCCTCGGCGGCTGGGAGGTCGCGACCATCGCCCAGGCGGCCTCGGGCGCACCCCTCACGGTTTTCGTAGGGGACGTCCCCGACCTCGCTGGCGGCCCGTCAGGCACGGGACTCGCCGATAACCAGCGGCCGAACGTCGTGCCCGGTCAGCCCTGCCGCGCGAGCGACCCGGCGCACCCGGAGCAGATCTTGAACCAGAACGCGTGGACGATCACGGGCTTCGAGCTCGGAACGTTCGGTAATTCCGGCCGCGGCATCTGCGAAGGCCCCAACTTTGTCCAAGTAGATCTGGCCCTCTACAAGAACTTCAAGGTGAGCGGGAAGGTGAAGGCCCAGTTCAGGTTCGAGGTCTTCAACGTCTTCAACCGCGTCAACTTCGTGAGCGTCAACACGAGCCTGAATCCCATCACCGCCGGCCTCGACACGGGGGACCAGGCGACAGCGACACGGATCACGAGCTTCCAGCCCGCGGGCGACTTCGGACAGGCCACCGGGACCCGCGATGCAAGGCAGGCCCAATTCGGCATCAAGCTGATGTTCTAGGCTCGCGAGCGGCCAGGACGTCGGTTTGACAGGGGCGCGCGGAACCTCTATCAAGTACCCGAGATGCCTCCCCTCCTGCGTCAGCACCTGGCTCTCTATCCGTCGTTGGCTGCGCTCATTCTGGCCGGTCCCGGAGGCAGGACCGCGGCAGGCGGCGGCATCGCGGATGGCGCGGCGGCTCCGACCGACTTCGTCCGCGACGTGGCGCCCATCCTGGCCGTATCCTGCGTCCGCTGTCATGGCGAGCGGCCGCTGGGCAACCTTCGTCTCGACACACGCGAGGGTCTCGTGCAAGGCGGCGCGACCGGGCCCGCTGTCGTCCCCGGAAACGCCAAGGGGAGCCGCTTCTTCGAGCGCCTCGTCCTCGACGATCCGGTGAAGCGGATGCCGTGGCTCTCCGACCCCCTGACGGCCGGACAAATCGAAACGCTCGAGCGCTGGATCGACGAGGGGGCCCCTTGGCCCGACGGCGTCACCATCGCCGTCGCCACAGCACCGGTGTCCCCGGCTCCCGCGAAGCCACCGGTCGCGTCCACCACGCCTCTCAGTGCAGGCCCTCGGCTCGTGTTCAACCGCGACGTGCGGCCGATCCTCTCCGACAACTGCTATACCTGCCACGGCCCCGACCGGAACCGGCGGCAGATGGGCCTGCGCCTCGACCGCGAGGAGGTGGCCAAGTCGCCCCTCCCTTCCGGCAATGTCGCGATCGTTCCGGGCAGCCCCGAGGAGAGCGCCCTCATCCAGCGCATCACGAACCTCGATGAGCAGAAGCGGATGCCCCACGTCTCCAGCGGCAGGGGGCGCCTGAGTGCCGCGCAGATCGAGACGCTCCGCCGCTGGATCGAACAGGGGGCGGAATGGCAGCCCCACTGGTCCTACATTCCTCCGACGCGCCCGACAGCTCCCGAGCTCCAGCGCCCCGACTGGCCGAGAAGCCCGCTAGACCGCTTCATCCTTGCCGGCATCGAGAGGCAGGGCCTGGCGCCGTCGGCCGAAGCCCTGCCGGGAGAGCTTCTGCGCCGCGCGAGCCTCGATCTCACGGGCCTTCCGCCGACCCCAGAGGAGGTGCTCATCTTCCTGGCCGACAAGGCGCCCGGCGCCTACGATCGCCAGATCGACCGGCTTCTCGCGTCACCACGCTTTGGCGAGCGCATGGCCTCCACCTGGCTCGACCTCGTCCGCTATGCCGACAGCGTCGGCTACCACAGCGACAACGCGCGCACCGTCTGGCGCTACCGCGATTACGTGATCGACGCCTTCAACCGCAACCTGCCCTTCGACCGCTTCACCACGGAGCAGCTCGCCGGGGATCTTCTCCCTGACGCCACGATGGAGCAGAAGATCGCTTCGGGGTACAACCGGCTCCTTCAGACGACCGAGGAAGGGGGCGCTCAACCGAAGGAGTACCGGGCCATCTATCTCGCCGACCGGACGAGGAACGCCTCGACGATCTGGCTCGGCGCGACCCTCGGCTGCGCGCAGTGCCACGACCACAAGTTCGACCCGTTCCTCGCGAAAGACTTCTACAGCTTCGGGGCATTCTTCGCCGATGTGAAGGAAGCGCCGGTGGGACGCCGCGAGCCCAACTATCTGCCCGACGAACGCCAGAAGGTCGTGATCGACGCCGCCCAGGCCGACATCGAGCGTCTCAAGAAGGAGCTGGAGACGCCGTCGGCGGAGTTGGAGGCCGCCGAGGAGCGATGGGCGAAGAGCATCGCAGGGACTCGTGCCTCCGCGTTCACGACGCTCGAGCCGGTGGAAGCCTCCTCGGCGAACGGCACTCAAGTGCTGATACAGGGGAACGACTTCTCCATCATCGCCTCGACGGCCTCGGGACCGAAGCCCCCGCGCGACACGTACACGGTCAAGTTCAAGACGGAGCTCAAGGAGATCACGGCCTTCCGGCTCGAGGCTCAGACGTTCGACGAGCTGCCGAAGGGAGGGCCCGGTCGTGGGCCCGACGGAAACTTCGTCATCTCGGAACTAGTGGTCCTGGACGCGAGCGGCCGACGCGTCGGCCTTCGGAACGCGACGGCCTCGACGCCGCCAAGCTCCAAGAAGGGTTTCGGACCGCCGGCTGCGATCGACGGTCGCACCGACAAGGGAGGTTGGGTCCTCGATGCGGCCGACGGAGCGAGCCATCGTCTCGTCGCCGAGACCCTGACGCCCTTCGGCACGAGCGACGAGACCACTCTCACAGTGGTCCTCCACCAGAACGCGGGAGAGGGGCGCACCCTAGGTCGCTTCCGCATGGCGGCTTCCGCCGATCCGCAACCGGTGCGCACGGAAGCGGGCCCCGAGGTGCCTCGGGACGTCCGCGATACTGCGACGATCGATCGAGGAGCGCGTACGAAAGAGCAGTCCGAGAGCCTCTCGCGCTTCTACCTGCGCATCGCCCCCGAGAAGGCCGCCGCTCGCGTGGCTCTCCGAGCCGCGGAGCTTCGGAAGGCTGACCTCCTGCGGGATGTCCCTCAATCTCTGATCACGACCACGGAGGAACCCGATACGGTGAAGATCCTGCCGCGGGGCAACTGGCAGAACGAGACGGGTGAGGTGGTCGAGCCGGCCGTTCCTCATTTCCTGCCCCAGCCTGACACAGGCGGAAAGCGCGCCACACGCCTCGATCTGGCCCACTGGCTCGCGTCCAAAGACAACCCGCTCACCGCGCGCGTCTTCGTGAACCGCCTCTGGAAGCTCGCCTTCGGCCAGGGACTCTCCACGACGCTTCAAGATCTCGGTTCGCAGGGGGAGTGGCCGACGCACCCCGAGCTTCTGGACTGGCTCGCCGTCGAGTTCATCGAGAGCGGCTGGGACGTCAAGCACATGGTCAAGACCCTGGTGACCTCGGCGACCTATCGACAATCCGCGCGGGCCTTGAAGGAGTTGGTGGAGCGCGATCCCTACAACCGTCTCTACGCTCGCCAGTCCCGCTTTCGGCTGGACGCGGAGATGGTGCGCGACAACGCACTCGCCGTCAGCGGCCTTCTCTCGACGCAGATGGGAGGGCCGAGCGTCCATCCCTATCAGCCCAAGGGCTACTGGGCGTACCTCAACTTCCCGCCGCGGGAATGGGAGGACGACGCGGGCGCCCAGCAGTACCGCCGCGGGGTCTACACGTGGTGGCAGCGGACGTTCCCCCAGCCGAGCCTTCTCGCCTTCGACGCGCCCTCGCGCGAAGAGTGCGTGACGGAGCGCCCGCGTTCCAATGTGCCGCAACAAGCTCTCGTGCTCCTCAACGACCCGACGTATGTCGAGGCGGGGCGCGTCTTCGCCGAACGGATCGTCCGTCAAGGGGGGGCGAGCTTCGAAGCGCGGCTGCGGTGGGCCTACGCACACGCCCTCTCTCGTGAACCGAGCACCGAAGAGGTTCGGATCCTCTCGGAGCTGTATCAGAAGCACCGGGCGACGTATCGGGAGGACCGGCGCGCCGCCGAGAGCCTCGTGTCGACAGGCTTCGCACCGCCCGCGAAGGGGCTCGACGTGGGGGAGCTGGCGGCGTGGACCTCGGTGGCGCGGGCGATCCTGAACCTCCCCGAGCTCATCACGCGGTCATAGCAGGTGCCCATGGAGATCCTGACGGACGACCTTCGGACGATGGAAGAGCGCTGGACCCGCCGCGCGTTCCTGGGACGATCCGCAGCCGGCCTCGGTTCCCTCGCCCTGGGACTGCTCCTCGGCCCGAAGCGCCTCTGGTCCGAGGCCGCCGACAAATGGCGCGGCGTCGTCGAGCCTTTGCACTTCGTGCCGAAAGCCAAGCGCGTCATCCACATCTACCAGGCGGGCGGCCCGTCGCACCTGGAGCTCTTCGACTACAAGCCGAAGCTCGCGGAGATGAACGACCAACCGATGCCCGAGTCCTTCACGAAGGGGCAGCCCATTGCCCAGCTCCAGAACCAGCAGCTCCGCTGCTTCGGTCCGCAGCATCCGTTCCAGCGCTTCGGCCAGTCGGGGCAAGAGATCTCGGCGTTGCTGCCACACATCGGCTCCATCGCCGACGACATCTGCGTCGTCCGCTCCATGCAGACCGAGCAGATCAACCACGACCCCGCCCACACGTTCATGAACACGGGGAGTCAGATCTCGGGGCGCCCGTCGGCGGGATCCTGGGTCTGGTACGGCATCGGCGCCGAGGCCGAGGACCTGCCGGGCTTCGTCGTCCTGATGTCCCAGGGCCGTGGCGGGCAGATGCAGCCGATCGCCGCCCGGCAGTGGCACAGCGGCTTCCTGCCGAGCCGCTTCCAGGGGGTCCAGTTCCGATCGAAGGGCGACGCGGTCCTCTATCTGCGCGACCCCGCCGGCGTGACGCGCTCCCAGCAGCGCGACCTGATCGACACCGTCGAGGCGCTCACCAAGAGCCAGCCCGAGTGGGTAGACGACCCCGAGGTCTCGGCCCGCCTCAGCCAGTACGAGATGGCGTTCAAGATGCAGACGAGCCTGCCGGCGCTCACCGACTTCTCGAGCGAGCCCCGAGCGGTCCTCGAGGCGTACGGCGTCGAGCGCATGGACGGCTCCTTCGCAGCCAACTGTCTCCTGGCCCGCCGGATGGCCGAACGTGGCGTGCGCTTCATCCAGCTCTACCACCGCGACTGGGACCACCACAGCCGGTTGAAGGCCGACATCGTCATGAAGGCCAAGGAGGTTGACCAGGCTTCGGCCGCACTCGTCAAGGACCTGAAGCAGCGCGGGATGCTCGACGAGACCCTCGTGCTCTGGGGCGGCGAGTTCGGCCGGACGCCGATGGCCCAGGGGGACGGCCGCGATCACCACATCAAGGGCTTCTCGATGTGGCTCGCGGGCGGCGGCATCCGCGGCGGGTTGAGCCACGGAGCCACCGACGAGCTGGGTTACATGGCCGAGAAGGATGTTGTCTCCGTCCACGACCTCCACGCCACGATGATGTATCTCCTCGGCATCGACCACACCAAGCTGACGTTCAAGTTCCTGGGGCGGGACTTCCGCCTCACCGACGTCCACGGCGAAGTGGTCAAGCCGATCCTGGCTTGATGGCGGAAGCCCCCGAGTCCACCAGCGACGGGCTGCGGCGCGTCATCGGTTTCTGGGGCGGGACCGCCCTCATCGTCGGGATCACGATCGGCAGCGGCATTTTCCGGAAGCCCTACACCCTCGCGCGCGACGTCCAGGACCCCATCGTCATCCTGGCTCTCTGGGCGGGCTTCGGTGTCGTCAGCCTCTGCGGTGCCCTGGCCCTGGCCGAGCTGGCGGCGATGCTGCCGAAGACAGGCGGCGTCTACGTGTACCTCCGAGCGGCCTACGGAGACGGCGCCGCGTTCGTGGTCGGCTGGCTGTATCTGCTCGTGAGCACGCCCGCGACCCTCGGTGCTCTCTCCACGTTCTTCGCCGAGCTGCTGACGGGCCTCCTCGGCGTCGATGCAAGGACGAGACCCGAATGGGTGGTGCCGGTCGTCGCTGGAGCGACGATCGCGATCCTGTCGCTGGCCAACCTTCTCGGCGCGCGGCTTGGCTCCGCGATCCAGGGCGCCCTCACGATCATCAAGGTGAGCGCGATCGTGGCCATGGTGCTCACGATCTTTCTTCTGGCTCCGGGCAGCTTCGGCCACATCGCGCCGAGCGTGGGGGGTGCCCAGAACCTGGGGAGCGGCGCGGCCTCGGTGATCTGGGCCTACGACGGCTGGGTGGCCGTCAGCATGATCGCCGGCGAGATCATCGCTCCCGAGAAGAAGATGAAGGGCATCATCGTCGCCGGGATGCTCACCATCGTGGCCCTCTACCTGGGCGCGAACGTGGCCTATTTCTACGCCATGCCCATGGACGTCATGGCTCAGGAGGTCGGCGGCATCCCCCAGCGGCTCATGGGCGATCTCCTCGGGCCCTGGGCGCGCGCGGGGATCGGTGTCGCCATCTTGTGCAGCGTCTTCGGTGCCCTGAACGGCAACATCCTCTCCAAGCCTCGCGTCTCGTACGCCCTGTCCCGCGACGGCCTCACGTTCCAGTTCCTGGGGCGACCCCATCCGCGCTGGGCGACTCCCTACTGGGCCATCGTCATCGAAGCGCTCGTCGCCCTCGTCCTCATCGCGGTGCTCCGAGACTTCGACGCTCTCACGACGTACTTCGTCGTGGTGGAGTGGGCGTCGCTCCTGTTCGCGGTCGGTGCGGTGTTCGTGCTGCGCCGCCGGATGCCGGATGCTCCACGGCCGTTCCGCACGCCCGCCTACCCGTGGGTGCCGCTCGTCTTCATCGTCGGCACATTTCTCGGTCTCGTCGCCATCGTGAGCGGGGAGGTCGCGCGCCCGGTCCCGAACTACGCGCCGCTCTTCGGCCTCCTGATCGCAGTGGCGGGATTCCCCGTCTATCGAATCTGGCGGCGACTCGTCCCAGCGAAGGGAGAAGCATGACCAAGCACGTGATTCAGACGGAGAAGGGCGTTCCGCCGCAAGGTGCTTACTCCCAGGGATGGCGCGCAGGGGACTTCGTGTTCGTCAGCGGGACCGGGCCCGTCGATCCGGCCACTGGGAAGCTCGTGGGGGACACGATCGAGTCGCAGACCGAACGCGTCATCGACAACCTCGAGCTTATTCTCGCCGCCGCCGGCGCCTCTCTCGGAGACGTCGTCAAGGTCACGGTCCACCTGAGCGACACGAGCCTCTTCCCCCGCTACAACGCGGTCTATGCGCGGCGCTTCCGGCAGCCCTATCCCGTGCGCACGACCGTGGGCAGCGACCTCGGCCATCTTCCGGGGATGCTCGTCGAGATCGACTGCACCGCGTATCTCCCGGTCAAGGCGTCCGAGAAATAGGGGCCCCGGGAAGCGCTCCACATCCGATAGACTGGGGTCGCACGGAATCGAAGGGGGCGAGATGGGGAAGGTCGCGCTGTTGGTCCTCGTGGTGATCGTCGCGGTCGTGTTGATCGCCGGGTTGGGAGGTGTCGGCGTCTACAATCGACTCGTCTCGCTCGGGCAAGGGGTCGACGCTCAGTGGGCGCAGGTGGAGAACGTCTACCAGCGCCGCGCGGACCTCGTGCCGAACCTCGTGGCCACGGTCCAGGGTGCCGCCAACTTCGAGAAGTCGACGCTCAGTGCCGTGACCGAAGCGAGGGCCAGCGTCGGAAAGGTCGAGGTCAGCGGCAAGGACCTCGTCAACAATCCTGAGGCCTTCGCCAAGTGGCAGGCGGCGCAGGACGGCCTCTCGAGCGCGCTGTCGCGTCTCCTCGTCGTTTCCGAGAACTACCCGGAGCTGAAAGCCACCCAGGCCTTCCGCGACCTTCAGGGCCAGATCGAGGGGAGCGAGAATCGGATCACCGTGGAGAGAGGGCGCTTCAACGAGGCGGCGCAGGCTTACAACACCGCGCGCTTGCAGTTCCCCGGCAACCTCGTCGCCGGCATCGGCGGCTTCGGCGAAAAGGCCTACTTCAAGGCCCAGGCGGGCTCGGAGCGAGCACCGAAGGTGCAGTTCCAGTCCGCGGTGCCGAGTCGACTCGTTCTCGCCCCGACGCGCGTGTAGCCGGGCGGACTGCCCAGCCCGAAGCCTCAAGCCCCCGTCAAGAAGTCTGGCGGAGCGAGCAAGCGGCGCCGACGCAGCGGTTCGGGGCCCTCGTCCTCGCACAGCTTGCGCAAGCGCGGTAGGATCCCGGCCGCGCGGACAAGGAGGACGGGCACCGGGGCCGCGCCGACGTCACTCGTCCACGCCGGCGGCAGCTGAGACGCTCTCTCCGAAAGCATTTCCGCCACGCCCGCGGCGACCGCCATGGCCGAAGCGTCGAGTCCGTCAGGCCGTAGGATTGTCGGCCAGAAGACTCCGGATCGGCGCGCGTCGGCGACCCATTGTCGAGCGGCGAGCGCGTCCTGGGCGAGCAGGGCCTCCACGAGATCACGCAGTTCCATGAGCGGCCTCCCACAGATCCTCGAAGGCGTGTGTTGAGTGTAGCAGGCTGACGGTTGCACTCCGTCTCGCGTCAAATGCGCAATTCGGCCGGCGGGGCGCATTCGAGGTCGAGGCGCCTTCCCGTGACCGGGTGCGTGAGGCTCAGCCTGTGCGAATGGAGCCGATACCCCGGGTCGCCCGGGAGCCCCGGATCCGCTCCCGGCACGCCCCCCGCGACGTAGAGAGGATCGCCCAAGAGCGGATGTCCCGCGGCGGCGAGGTGAATCCGGATCTGATGCGGTCGTCCCGTCGGTATCGTCGCCTCCACGACGCTGTTCCCGGCACGGCTGTCGAGGACCCTAACGTGGGTCAGGGCGGGCTTTCCATCCGGGGACGCAGCGTGCACGAAACCCAGACGGGAGTGGGGGACGTGGCCGATGGGCGCGTCGATCGAGAACGTCGCTCGATCGGGGACGCCGACGACCAGGGCTCGATAGACCTTCTCCACTCGACCGTCTCGCCAGGCCGCCGAGACCTCGCGCCGCGCCAAGGGCGTTCGCGCGAAGAGCAGCAGGCCCGACGTGCCTCGTCCGAGGCGGTGCATGGGCGTGGCTTCCGGGAAGGATCGCCGCACCACGTGAAGCAGTGTGTGGGTCAGGAAGCCGCCGTTCGGGATGGAGGGGAGACCGCGGGGTTTTGCCACCGCCAGGAGGTGCTCGTCGCGGTAGAGGACGGCGAAGGCGAGAGGCACGTCGGCCTCTTCCCAGGGAGGTCGCCGCCAGACGAGGGATTGCCCCCCGCGAAGCACGTCCTCGGCGTGAGCCGGAGCGCCATCGAGAAGCACTTCGCCCTCGGCGATCCGCTGGCGCCACGCTGCTTCGCTCGAGTGTCGGTGCCGCCGGGCGAAGTGGGCCAACACCGTCGTCCCGCGGACCTCGGGGCCGACCTGCTCGCGGTAGTCGAAGCCTGCGTTCAGTGCCGCCGTCAGTCCCGCGCCAGCTCGCGGCGCAGGCGTCCCACGACGAGCCGCAGCAACTCCAGGGCGAAGCCGGGCACCTTTTGAACGAGCTGGTTGAAGGTCGGTTCGTCGATGACGGTCAGCCGGCAATCCGGGCCGGCCACGGCCGTGGCGCTGCGCGGGGCCGGGTCGATGAGCGACATCTCCCCGAAGAGGGCACCGGGTCCCAGCGTCTCGAGAAACTCACCGTCCTTCCGCAGTGACACCGTCCCATCCCGCACGACGAACAGCTCGTGGCCCTCTTGCCCCTCGGCGAAGATCACGGTCCCTTCCTCGAAGGCTCGCGGATGCTCGTCCACGAACGCGAGCATCTCACTGTAGCGTCGGACCTCTCGCATCTCCTGACCCTCCCTAGTTACGGGCGGCTCACCGGCTTTCCTCGGGCGAGGCGCCCGCCAGAAGGAACACCAGTGGAGCGTTCCAGTTGATGGCAATTTCGTTGGTGGCGTACGACGCCTCCTCGTCCAGATACATCTTGGCTGGTGGGAGGTCGGCGAGCTTCCCCATGGCCGGATCCTGCCGCGACCGGTTGGGGCCGCCGGACAGAAGGCCGGGCCACGGCTCGGGCTTGTCGTCGGCGCCGCTCGGTCGGTGATGGGGATGACGGAAGGGGTTGGCTCCCACCTGCGTGACGAAGGAGAGCGAGAACGTGTTCCGCCCCATGAGGTAGTGGAGATTCTCCATCGCCGCCTCGACATACCGTGGGTCGGCGCGCAAGGCGTTCGCCACGAGCAATTGGACTCCGTAGTTGGCGGCAACGCCGTTCGAGCCCCAGACGTAGTCGGACGACGTCATGCTGATGCGGTAGCCGTTGTGACCCGAACGCTCGACGATCGCGTCAGCCGCCGCCAGAGAGTCGTGGCGAATGCCTTCGGCGAGGCCGGCATCCTTCTTCGCCGCGAGGACGTAGGTCCAGAGCGCCATCGGTGCGACGCTCGGCCACGCCGGTGGTCCGACGGCGCGGATCGTTCCGCGATAGGTCGCGACATGGTCGAGGAAGTAACGATGGTAGGGCTCGTCGCCCGCGGTCCGCCACAGCTCGGCCGACGCCCAGAGACGCTCGTCGCCGCAGTCACGGTCCCCGTACTCGCCGGTCGAGACGCCACTGGGGTTTCGGAACAGGACATCGGGATGCGCTTCGAGCCAGAGCCACGCCTGAAGCGCCGCGCGGAGGCATCGATCGGAGAACGCGGCGTCGAAAGGTCTGTAAACGCGAGCCGCGATCGCGGCCACTGCGGCGAGGTCCGCGGTGGCGCAGGAGCTCTTCCACGGCGCCACGCCGCCGCCGATCACGTAGCTCGGCAGCGCGTCCTTCTCGGGCATCACGAAGCCGCAGAAGCCTTCGCTCGTCTGCTTGTGCCAGACGCCGCCGTCGTCGTCCTGCATGGATAGCATCCAGTCGAGGTTCCACCGGACCTCGTTCAGGATGTCGGGCGTCCCGTTCCCGGACTCAGGGATATCGAGCTTCAGGTTCTTGACCCGGTCGCCGAAAAGCTCGAACGCCCAGAGCAGCGTGCCGGCGGAGATGCCGGAATTCACGACGTAGCGGCCGTAGTCGCCAGCGTCGTGCCAGCCCCCTGTCGGCTTGCGCGCCCCGGTCTTGCCCGAGGAGGCGTGGTAAGCGCCCTCGAGGTGACACGCGGCGTGGGAATAGCCGGGGAACCCCGGCCCCAGGTTCACCGCGGTTCCGCATCGCTGGCCGTAGAACGATCGAAGGGCGAGATAGAGGGCGCGTGCGTAGGTGTCTCGACCGATGGTGAACTCCCAGCTTCGACCGACGCCGGGCACGTCCAGGGAGTAGCGACCGGGCTCCGTGAACCGAGTGAAGTCCGCGGTCTGGACGCGATCCCCCGAATCGGCATCTTCCATCGGTGCCCCGAGCATCCCCTCGAAGGCGAGGGAGTCGTCGGCCACGCGCCGCACGGTGAAGCTCGTCGCCGCCGCTTTGGAGGCGACCATCGCCATCTTGGGAGCCGCCGGAAGGTAGCCGACCTGATCGATCTTGATCTCGGTCGTCGGCGCCGCGCCGAGAGCCAGAAGCGCCGAGAGCAGGAAGGAAATCGTCATAGGGGCGAGGTCAGTTCGAGCGGAAGAAGTCCAGGAACTGCGGTGAGAACGCCAGACTGTCCGGAGCGAGACTGGGGTCGCTACGCCGGCTGGCAGCCACGTCGTCGGTGGCCTGGCGCCGGAGGGCGGCATCCCGCTCGCCCCCGGCTCGGAAGAGGGCGTATCGCGCAGCGGCTCTCAGGAGCGTCGCCTGGGTCCCGACCCGGCCCTTGAGGCCAATGGCTCGATCGAGAAGGCGGATCGACTCCTCGTAGTGGCCGCCGAAGTAGGCCTGTGCTCCGGCCACGAGGTCGACCGGCGTGGTCGGCGCACCGTCCGCCGGCTTCGGAAGCGTCGTTGTCGGCGCGGGAACCGGCGTGGCCGCCTGCTCCCGTCGCAGCGCCTCGCGCCGTCTCTCGGCAGCCTGGCGCACGCCGTCGAAACGGTCTCTCGCCCGCCCCGCCAGATCGCGGGCCTCGCTGAGGAGTGCCAGGTCCGACGTGCGCCGCCCCGCTTCGGCCTTGGCGCGGGCAGATGCGAGGGAGTCCCGGGCCTCGGACTCGGCCCGCCCCAGTGTGGGCTCGCGCGACCAGATCGGAGAGAGGAGAGCATCGGCCGCCAACGAGGTCACGCCCCGCCCCGCCTCGTCGGCCGCGGAGACCGCCCCGTCTGCGGCTTGAACCGCCTGTGCGACGGCTGCCGGGTCGGGACCGCTGCGTGGCGTGGGCGTCGGGGACGGCGGTTTGGGGGCGGACCCCTCGCAGGACTTGAGGCCGTCCAGAAGCTCCGGCCACTTCGGATGATTGCGGATGGCGCCTTGGGAGCGCGACGTCTCGAACGACTTCACCGCCGAGTCGCAGTTGCCGAGGTTCACGTACGCCGCGCCCAGGTAGAAGTGGGGGAGATAGGTCTCGAACCGCAGGCCGTAGAGCTTGATCCGCTCCCCTTCGGTGGGGTTGTCGGCCGCCGCCTCGCGCATGTAGCGGACGACGTCGTCCCAGCGCTTTCGGTCGAGGGCCTCGATTCCCTTACGGTAGCTGTCCTTGTAGTCGGCTCTCACTTCGGCTGCGGTGAGCAGGAGCAGGAGGACGAGGGGCAGCCGGCGCATCACCTCAGAGCCCTGCCCGCTTGAGGTAGTCCGCGGCGTCGATGCGGCGGAATTCGAGTAACTTTGTCTCGACGCCCGCGGCCCGAACGCTCACGCTCGCGGACACGGGTTTCGGGAACGACGGGTTCCGGACCTCGACCGTGTAGTCCCCCGGCGGGAGACTGAGGGACAGCGGCGTGAACCGCCCGGACGAGGGCTCGTGGTGCCCGCCCTTCGAGTCCATTACGAGGACGACCTCTCCCCAAGGGAGGGCGTCGATGATCAGCGCCCCGGTTCCGGCCGCGGGGGTCGGCTGAGGAGCCTGGGTTGGTGTCGGCTGAGGCGTGGGGTTCGTGGGCGGAGGGGGCCGGCGAAGCAGGAACGCGACGGCGCCCACGCCGAGCGCCAGGATCAGCACGCCCACACCCGCCACGGCCCCGATCGGCCAGCCGCTTCGGACGGGCTTTGGTGGAGGCAGTACCCGAGTGGGCTCGATGCGGGGGAGGGCCTTCGATGTCCCGGTTCGGGGCGCCGGTCGGGGAGTGGCCACCGTTGGCGCGGGCGGGGGCAAGGTGGAGGCCAGCAGCGTGCGCGGCGTCTTGACCGTGGGCGCTGCGGGCGACGGCCGCGGCGTCAGCGGGCCGCTCGGCAGGGGCGCGATCCCGGCCGCGTTGCGGGCCGCGGTCATGGCCTGGGCGAACTCAGTGCAAGAGCTGAAGCGGTCGTCGGCCTTCTTCGCCAGGGCTTTCTTCAGCACCGGTACCACTGACGGCGGCAGCGGCGAAGCGTCGGGCCCTTCGAGGGGGGGAGGCTCCTGGAGGTGCTTGAAGATCGTGGCGATGGGCGTCTCGCCCCGGAAAGGCACGTGGCCCGTGAAGACCTCGAAAGCCACGATGCCCAGCGCGTAGATGTCGCTGCGATGATCGATCTTCCCGCCCTGGGCCTGCTCGGGGCTCATGTACTCCGGTGTGCCGACGACGAGCCCTGTGGCGGTGGCTCCGAGGGTTGCGCCCTCGCCCACCTGCTTGGCGATGCCGAAATCCATGAGGCGCACGACGCCGTGGCCGTCCCGCATCAGGTTGGCGGTCTTCAGGTCGCGGTGAACGATGCCCGCCTCGTGGATCGCCTGGAGCCCTTCGGCCACGTGGATGCAGGTGTCGAAGGCCACCTCGGGCGGGAAGGCCCCGTGCTCGGTCAGCACCTTCCGGAGATCGACGCCCTCGATGTACTCCATCGCGATGTAGCGGAGGCCGCCTTCCTC
>JBGPYB010000115.1:0-14994 GCA_041493035.1 Vicinamibacteria bacterium
CCATCGCCTACCTGGTGTTGGAGCAGATCCCCTCCACCGGGGAGACGGTGCGCCGCGTCGTAGGTCCGTACTGGTCGGGGCTGGCGGCCTACGCCTGCGCCGGGGCGGCTATGGTCGTGGGATCGCTCCTCAAGCCGACGCCGAGGTCCGCATGAGCGCGCGCTTCATCTGGTGGGTACTGAGCTGGGCCTGCGTCGTCTGGTACAGCACCCTGACGGTCTATGTAGCCGTCAAGGGCTTCGCCGACATCAAGCGGATGCTGCGGAAGCTCCGGGCCGGTCAAACGCCCCTCGAGTGAAGTCGGGGAACTTCATCGGGGCGCTCCCAGCCGCCACCGAGGCCTCGGAGAGCGGCGCCGGCGCGCTCCAGGCTGCGGCGTCGTACACGTCCATGTCGGGTGCCAAGCCCTTCCGCAGGCAGTCCACGAGCCGCCAGCTCATCACGTAGTCCATGCCGCCGTGGCCGCTCCGGCTCGCGGCCTTCTTGAGCTGGCGCCAGAGAGGGTCCTCGAAGCGCTCCTTCTGGGCCTTGAGACCTGCCCACCGTTCGCGACCGGCTTGCCCCTCGATGAAGAGTCGCGCGGGGTAGTCGCGGAAGATCCCTTTCGTCCCGGCGATGAGGTTGATCCGGTCGTAGGGCCGCGGGTTTGCCACGGCGTGCTGGAGGATAATCGTCCTCCCGCGCAGGGTCTTGATGAGGCTGGTGTTGACGTCGCCGCAGGTGTAGCTCTCCTGCCACTTCGGGTCCGCGGCCGGAACCCGGCGCTTCCGGTAGTCGGTCAGCCCCGCCTCGGGTGAGCTCATCGAGACGATGTGGTCGAAGCGATCGCCGCGATGGATTCCCATGTACCGGGCCACCGGCCCGAGGCCATGCGTCGGGTAGAGGTTGCCGTTGCGGCCGATATGTTCCGCCCGTCGCCAGAGTCCCTCCGACGCGTTCTCGAAGACGATCTCGCGCAGGTCGTGGTCGTAGGCCGCCTCGCCGTGGAGGATCTCCCCGAGGACACCCGCTCGCACCATGTTCAGGACGAGCAGCTCGTTCCAGCCGTAGCAGGCGTTCTCGAGCATCACGCAGTGGCGGCGGGTCCGCTCCGAGGCCTCCACGAGCTTCCAGCAGTCCTCGATGGTCTTCGCCGCCGGCACTTCGGTGAAGGCATGCTTGCCGGCAGCCATCGCCGCGAGGGCCATCGGGACGTGCCAGTCCCACGGGGTCACGATGTACACGATATCCAGGTCGTCGCGCCGGACCAGCTCCTCGTAGTGGTGGTCCCCGTGGGTATAGCCCTCGGGGCGGGGTTGGCCCGCCTTCGCGACGATGGCCTCGGCCTTCGATACCTGCTCGGGAACCACGTCGCAGAGGGCTTTGATCTGAACTTTCTCGATGCCGACGAGGTCGGTGATGTGGCTCAGGCCTCGGCGGCCGCAGCCGACGAGGCCGACGCGCACCACGTCGTGGGGCTCGAAGGGGACGCCAATCATCGTGGCGCCACCCGCCGGTGGAGCGACATCTCCTTGGGCCGCCGCCGCGCGCGCCCCCAGAGATCCGAGCCCCAGGCCGGCCGCGGCGCTGCTCGCCGCTTGAAGAAGCCGTCGCCGGCTCATACGCCGATCGTTCTCGTCGCTCATTGCGCCCCCGCTGATAGAAGAGAGCCCCTCAAGCCACCGGCACCGGCCGCCCCTCGCGCGCCGCTCCAAGCAGTGCAACGAGCGCTGCAACGTTGCCGCGGCTCTCCGCCAGCGTGACCCGCGAGGGCTGTCCGAGGAGGATGGCGTCGGCCATGTCCTCGATCTCCCCCCGGTACAGGTCGTGTCCCCCGACGCTCATTTCCTCGGTCTCGTCGCCGCGCGACAGGAGGATCGTTTCAGTGAGGCCGGGCTTGAACGGGCGCGGGATGACGAGCGAAGCCTCGCTGCCGACCACCTCGACGTGGGTCCGGAAGGGCGCGCGGAAGCCGCAGTCGATGAGGGCCAGAGCACCGCTCGGGAAGCGCAGGCCGCCGGCGAACGTCTCGTCGACGCCCGTGGCGCCCGTCGCCTGCCAGCCGAAGACCTCGACAGGTTCCTCGCCGAGGACGAAGCGGGCGAAGCTGACGGGGTAGCAGCCCACGTCCCAAAGGCTTCCACCTCCCTGGGCCGGGTCCAGCCGAGGGTCGGCTTCGTGCGTGAGCGAGAACGTGAAGGCGCCTCGAACGAGCCGGATGGTGCCGAGGGAGCCGGTGGCGACCAGCTCCCGGACCCGCAGCGTCTGCGGGTGATGGCGATACATGAAGGCCTCGGCCACCACGACCCCCGCCCGGCGCGCCGCGTCCTGGATACGGTCGATGTCGTCGACGGTGAGCGCCAGCGGCTTCTCGCAGAGCACGTGCTTGCCGGCCTCGGCCGCGCGGATCGTCCACGTGGCGTGAAGTCCGTTGGGAAGAGGGATGTAGACGACGTCCACGTCGGGGTCGGCGAGGAGGTCCTCGTACGAGCCGTAGGCGCGGGGGATTCCCCATTGTTTCGCCGCTTCGGCCGCGCGGGCCGCGTCGCGGCTGGCTATCGCGACGAGTTCGTGGCGATCCGAGGCCTGAAGGGGAGGCACCAGGGCCCGATTGATTCGGGCGACACCGAGGATTCCCCAGCGGAGCGGCATCACGGAAGTGTACTACCGGTACGGCGTTCGGCCCTCGGCGGCCTCCACGGCTCGCGCGATCGCGCCGCGGGCGGGATCGTCACCGGGGCCTTCGGCCAGGTAGCGTTTCCAGTAGAGCAGCATCTTCTGGGTCGCCTCGGGATCCGCGGTGGCGAGATTCTGGAAGGCGACGCCGAGGTTCTTCAACATTTCGGGCTCGAGGCGGGGATCCCGTGCGACGAGGGGTTCGAGAGCCGCCACGACGGCGCGATGAGCCGTTGCGCCCGACCCCTGCTTGGCTGCGGCGGCCACGACGGCGCGGCCGAAGCGTCGGTACTGCTTCCAGTAGCCCTCGCTCAGATACGTCTCCCAGCTCCCCACGCGCAAGCGGGCCGCGACGGCCGGATCGAAGCGGCGGAAGCTCTCCGTGGCTCCCTTCACCCAGGGTCCCAGATCGGGCTCTCGCGGTCGCGGCAAGACCTGATCCGCCAGTCCGACCGGCCATGGGTGATAGCTGGCCTCCAGCGTCTCGAGCCATGGGACCCTGTTGAGCAGCAGGATCGGGACAGATCCAATGTTGGCGTCGACAAACTGCCGCGCGGTGAAGTCTCCCGGAGGGAGTGTGACGCCGGGCAACTGGCCGGCGGCAAATGCTCGAAACCAGGGGCTCGTGAGCTGCCCGGTTGGGATGACGCGGACGTCCGGCCTCACCCGTCCCACCTGCTGCGCATAGCGCACGCTGCCGATCGCCTCGTCGCTGGTGACCAGCAGGATCGCCTCCGGCGGCAAGGATTCGAGGACGGCGACGCCGTAGTCGTGGAAGAGGACGCGTTCCCGGAGGTCGTTGTCGCGAAAGCCGGTTGTCACGAGAGTCGCCGTCACCGCGAGAGCCACGACGGCTTGGACAGCCGTCCCGCCGCGCCCCCCGATTCGGCCGAGAGCCGCAAGCCCCACTCCGGCCAGTGCGCAACCGACCACCCACGCCTGCTGCCAGAAGCGCTCCTGTACCGTGACGTGGAGGGGCTCGTCCAGTCGAAGGTTGGCGAGGGTCGAGAAGACCACGAGATAGAACGCGAGGGTCGAGAGCCAGAAGATGAGGAGATCCCGGGCCCGCGACGAGCGGCGCAGAGCGCCGAGGGAGAGACCGACCAGAGCGGGTCCCACCCAGAACGTCGTGGTCGCGAAGCGCCCGAGACAGTGGAGGATCCGCGGCAGAGTCTGACCGCCAGTTCCGACCTCGGCGTTCGCGAGACGGAAGGTCCCGTACTCGCGGCGCAGCAAGTGGGCAAGGAATCCGCTCCACGTCGTCGGATCTCCCCAGAGAAGGGGAGGGTGGGCTGCTGCGGCGATCGGCAGGTAGACGTAGGGGAGCAGGCCGGCCGCGAGGGAGAGGGAACTCACGAACACCCGCCGCAAGGAAAGGACGTGGCGCTCGAGGAACAGGCCATACGCCAGAACGGGGGCTCCGAAGAAGACGAGAGTGTGGTGATTCGTCAGGCCAAGGCCCACGACAGCGGCCGTCAACGGAAGCAGGATCGGTCGCGGAGCCAGTGTTGCCGCCACCGAAAGGCTCACCAGCGCCGCGGCGAAGAGGTTGTTCAAGGGAAAGACCTCAGCCGTCACCGCATAGGGCCAGACCAGAGGCGAGAATGCGAAGAGCCCTGCGGCCAGCACCCCCGCCCAGACGCTCCGAGCCCAACGGCTGACCGCCCCGCACAACAGGAACGCCGCGCCGGCATCGCAGAGCGCCGACAGAAGGTTGACCCGCCAGGCGACACCCGGTCCGATCGGGAGCCGAGACAGGAGACCGGCGAGGAGCGTGTAGAGAGGGTAACCGGGAGGGTGCGCGACACCGAAGACGTCGGCAGCGACGATCAGCTCGCCGCTGTCGCCCCCCACGACCGTGGGACAGAGCGAGTGGATGTAGACGAGAAGCGCTACGACTCCGGCCGCGGCGGAGACGAGCGTAACACCCTGAGCGCCCGCGTCGGGCGTCCCGGCCTTTTCGGGCGGGGACGCCGTCTGCGCCGCGGCGCTCTCAGGCTTGCCGTGCCTGCGCCGCGTCTTCCTCAGGGGGCTCCGATCGCGAGGACCTGGACCCTGCGCATGCAACCTCCCAACAAGACCGCCCAGCAGTCTAAACCACAAGCGGAGTGCTAGACTGCGCCCGCCGTGATTCCCGCCCTGCGGCGACTTGCCCAGCCGATCGTCGTGACGCTCCTCTTCGCGGGCTTGACGGCTCTTTTCACCCAACCCCTCGCCTTCCACGTCGCCACGCACCACGTCGGTGAGTCCGGCGGAGACGCGCGGGTCTACGTGTGGAATCTATGGTGGGTGAAGACGGCTCTCATCCGCCTGCATACGGACCCTTTCCAGACGGACTTCATCTTCTTCCCGACGGGCATTGGTCTGGCCCTCCACACCCTGGCGCTCGCTCAAGGCCTGCTCTTCATTCCCTTGAGCTCGCTGGTCGGCGACGTGGCCGGCGCCAACCTGATCGTCTTGTCCACCTTCATGGCCTCCAGCCTCGGGGCTTATGCCTTGGCTCGTCGGCTGGGTGCGCGGCCGGAAGGGGCGTTCCTCGCCGGCCTCATCTTCGCCTTCTGTCCCTATCGCCTCGCGCGCCTGGCCGGGCACTACGACCTCCTCGGCACCGAGTGGATCCCTCTCTATGCCCTCGCGTTCCTAAGGGTGCTCGAACCGGGGCGCCACCCCTGGTTGTGGGTGGTGGCAGCGGGTCTGCTGGGCGGAGTCTGCGGGTACACCGACCTCACTTACCTCGTCTTTCTCGCGATCGTCTCAGCCTTGCTCCTCGCCTTCCGCCGTTCCTGGACTGACGGGCGCCTCTTATGGCGTGCCGCGGGTGTCGCCGTCCTCGTGGTGGCGGCCCTCTTCCCGCTTCTTCTCTCGGCTTGGCGCGACGCCAGCGCCTGGCGCTATCCCGCGTACCCCGGGTCCGATCGATACGTGGCCGACCTTCTCGGCTATGTGACGCCGGGTCCGCGGCAGACGCTCCTGGGCGACCGGCTCGGCCGGGCCTTCGATTCGAACGTCACCGAGACGACCGTCTTCGCAGGATGGCTGACGCTGGTGCTCGCTGCCGCAGCCCTTCGGCGCCGCGACGTCCGGCGATCCCTCGCTCCCTGGATCGCCCTCGGGGCCTTCGCCTTCGTCCTCAGCCTCGGTGACACGCTTCACATCGCGGGGCGGGACACGGGCTTGCCGCTGCTCTTCCCCTGGATCGGGCGCCTCCCCGCCCTTCATCATCTTCGCGCACCGTCGCGCTTCTCGATCCTGGTGATGCTCGCCCTGGCGCTTCTTGTTTCGGCCGGATGGAGCCGATGGATCGCGTCGGTGGGTTCCGCAAGGGTCCGCGTCGGATTGACCGCCTTGGTCACCATCGCCATCGTCGCCGAAACCCTCGCCATCCCGATTCCGCTCTTTGCCGCCGGGGCGCCGCCGGTGTTTGCTGCGATCGCTCGTGAACCGGGGGACTTCACCGTGGTCGAGGTCCCCGGCATCGATCAGGTCCCGGGCCAAGTCATGTACCACCAGACCATTCACGGCAAGCGCGTCTTCATCGGCACTGCGGCCCGTGTCCCCGTCGAGAAGACCTCGTATTTCTTCGGGCTCCCCCTCGTGCGCCCTCTCGTCGATCTGAGGAAGGGGAAGCTCTCTTTAACAGAAGCCCTTGGCCCCGACGTCACGGGCGCCGCCCCGGAAGCTGCCCGCTTTCTCGGAATCCGGTACTTCGTCGTCGAGCGTGCGTATGAAAGCCGGGGGATCATCCGTTTTCTCGAGGCCGCTCTTCCCACGGAGCGCGTTGCGGGCGACGCCGAGCGCATCGTCCTGCGTGTGCGCCCCGAGGCTCTGCCCGCGGTTTCGTCAACCCTGGATCCGGGGTCGGCGTCGTCGCGTCTCTATTTTGAGAGCGGCTGGTCCCTGCCCGAAGGCGAGGGAGCCGCCCGGTCGCGTCGGGCTCCCGCCCTGCGCTCGACCCTTCTCTTCCGACGTCCCGCCGACGGTGCCCTACGGGTCACGCTGCGGCTCGGGAGCGTGGCGGCGATCGACGTAACTGGCCAGCTTAACGGTAGGCATGTCGGTGCGGCGCGCATCGAGGGTCCTTCCACCGACGTCACATGGCCACTGCCGGCGGGTCCGGTGGAGCGCGTCGAGCGTCTCGAGTTGGCCTGGTCCCTCCCTGGTGCGCGGGTGGCGACGGTGCGCTTCGAGCGGCGCTGAGACTCGCTGTCCCATCTCATTGGTGGGGTGGGGTCGCGGTGATGGTCCCGTCCGGGGCCTCGCTTCGCCCCTCCCCGCGGCCGCTGGACACAGCCGTGCCAATCCCCGTCTCGCTCGCCGGTATCCTTCTGAAGCGGAGGAGCTGGACCGAAAGTGCCGTGTTCTTTGCGCGGTGGGTCGGATCGAGTGCCCTGGCCGTCTTGTCCGCCGTGAGGACGAGTTGATTCAAGCCCGGCCGCAGGGTGGCCGAAGGGACGCGGAACTCAAGATCAGACCAGAAGGTTGGCGCCTCCGCCTCGCCCACGGAGACTTCATTGACGTCCACGCGCACTGCCACGGCTTGCCCTGGGACTTCGGAGCGGGCACGCACGAACAACGTGAAGTCTGCCGGAGTCTTGAGCAGGACCGTGAGCCACGACTTCCGGCCCCACGTCGAGCGAAAGCCGACACCGGCCTCGCTCGCTGGAGGGCGCCAGCCGTGACCCAGGAAGAGCGGCGGCTCGGAGTTGAGGTCGTCAAGACCGATCCCGACCCTTGTGGGGGTGCCTTCGTCGACCCAAACCCCCTTGAGGTTGTCGTAGGTCAGCACGAAGAGCCAGGCCGGCAGCTGGTTGCGCCAGGCGAGCACGCTCCTCCACAGCAGCTCGACTTGGGCGGAGGCCAGACGGTCGAGAGTCACCGACTCGTTCTTGCCCGCCACCATTTGTCGGTTGTAGATCGTCGCGAATTGGTGGTTCCAGAAGGCCAAGGCACCGAGGATCAAGGCGATCGGCAACAGGGGCCGGGCCAGAAGGTGCTCCAACACTTCGGCCACACCCAGAGCGAAGAGGCAGGTCAGGCCGAGGAAGCGGCGCTGGCCGAAGCCGTCGGAGCCCCACCAATCGCCCATCGAGGAATTCAAGAAGACGGCCAGCGAAAAGGCGAGGATCATCGGGAGAGCCAGGTGGCGATCGCGGCGAAGCCACAATAGAAGGCCAAGAACAGCCGCGCCCCAGAGCGGCGTCCAGGTGAACAGGCCATGGCGGGGCGAGAAGAGCACCCCCATGACGTTCAACCGATGAGCCACCAGGTTCTGCTGGCCTACGTCGGCGATGAAGTCGCTGCCCCACAGCCGGGCCCAGATGAGGGCCTGAAGTAACCCCGCAAGAACCGGCCCCATGAGCATCGCGCCCGAGCGGCGGACCCAGCCCGGCGGGCGCTCGAGGCCAACGTCCACGAGGGGGAGAATGAGCAGGACGCCATCCTGGATGCGCACGAGGGTCATGACGCCGCCCACCATCCCGAGTACGATCCAGCGCCACGCCTCCGTGCTGCGCCGCCAGGCGAGCCACAGGCAGACGAAGGACGTTGCTGAAAACACCGAAGCCCCGTGGGACATGAAGGGGTTGACCACCGCATAGAAGCGGAGGGGGGTCGCAAACCAGAGAGCGAGGGCGACGAGGAGTGCTATGGCACGTGAGTAGAAGCGCCTGAGGACCGCATCGACCAGGAAGAGCGCAAGCACGGCACAAAGGAAGGTAGTTGCGGTCGCCGCCGCCTGATACGGCGCAGAGAACCCGTCGGCCGGCACATCGACGCCCACAAGCCTTGCGAACTTGACGCCGACGTGGGTCAGAATGAGCGCCGGTGTCCAGAGCAAGCCGACGCCGATGGGCGTCCGGCTCGTGGCCTCGCCGAGCTGCGAAACGACTTGGTGGGCGCGGAGGCCGGCGAAGTCGTTCGTGAGGTCGAGATCGTGATCGAACAGGACCGATCGCGCGACGACGTAGTACTCGTAGCCGTCACCCCCCAGTTTCGGGTAGACGTCGGGGAGCGACCAGAGCGCCACCAGGACAAGGGGGAGGCGGTAGGCCTCCAGCCAACGGCCGCCGCCGAGAGCCACGGTGAGGAGGCTCGCGACCGCCGCCCCACAGAGAGTCGCGACAAGCCATGTCATCGGAGCCCCGGATGCGACGGCCACCTTGGCTACGAGAGCGAGCCCGCCCAAGACGAGGGCAGAAGTCTCGAACGTGCGGGAGAACGGCCGGTTTACCGCCGACAAATCGCTAGTGTCCTGCCCATTTCCACTGCGCGGGGAGGACGCGAAAGTCCCCCGCCTGCGCCCCGGTTCCGCCCGCCGAGGCTCGCCCAGCAGCCCCCCGCGACGACCCGCGGAAGCCTACGTGGCCGGAAGCGCCCCGTCAATCAAGCGACGCGCCTCAAGCGACGCGCCTCAGTGCCCCGCGAGGTCCCAGATGGTGACGATGGGGCCGCCGCGCTCGACCGCGGCAAATCCGGAGTAGGGAAGGTAGAACGCGTCGCCTCCGAAGAAATATGGGGTGATTCCGGTGCCCGCGCGAAAGGGATCGAAGGTCACGAGGAGTCGGCCATTTGCCTTGAGCCAGGGCACCACGTCCTGGGCGGGAAGGAAGAAGCGGACGTAGGGGTGGTCGTGGATCACGACATAGCGAGCGCCCGTCTCGCGGATCGCGCCGATGGAGCAGGGCACGATCTCCGGCTTGAAAGCTGGAGGGCGCCGATGATCGTCGTTCACGGCCGGGGCGCCGTAGCCTCGGCAGAGCGCGACGCGCGAGCGTGGTGGAAGATTCTCGGCTACCCAGTCGGCGGCTTGAACGCGCGGGTCCTGGCGCGCGGCGAGCCGGTCGTACGAGATGATGTTCCAGAGAGGGGGTAGTGTAAGGGCCAGCACCGCCACGGCGACCCATCCAGCGCGGGCGAGGAGTAGGAAAGACAGGGTTGCCTCCGCCGCCAGAATTGCCAGGGCGGGCACCATCGACATCAGATAGCGAGGGAGGACCCAGGTCATTTCTCCCATACTGGCGAAGGTGGGGATGATGAAGGCGAGCAGGACGAGGTCCGACGGACGCCGCTTCCACGTAGCGCGGACGACGCCGACGAGCACGGCCACGAAGCCGGGCCAGCCGAACGCTCCGGGAAGGGTCGTGCGGAGATGCACCTTCCAGGCCGGCAGACCGCTTCCAGCGAAGAGCACTCGCTGCGTGTCACCCAGCCCGCCCAAGACGTCGGTCAGGTGAAGCACACAGTAGGGCGACGTCAAAGCGAAAGCTGCGGCCATCGCGCCGACGGCCATGGCGAGAGTCGCAAGAATCCGCCATCGCTCCACTTGGGCGACAGGGCGGAACAGGTCCCGACCGGCCGCAACGACCGGGCAAAGGATGACCAGTCCGGCGTTGTACTTCGCCGACGTCGCGAGACCCGCGCAGAAGGCGGACAGCAGGACGTCTCGGCGTGATTTCGTCGCGCCGCTCCTGAGACTGAAGGCGATCGCGAGCGTCACGAAGAACGTCATCGGGACGTCTACCGTAGCGAAGTGAGAGTCGCGGGCGTGGAGGAAGTTCACCGCCACCAGGAGCGCTGCGAGCAAGGACACCGACCACCTGCGGTATGCGTGAAAGGCCGCGCCGAAGGTGACAAGGAGGGTGGCCATCCCGAACAGGGCGCCTACAGATCGGCAGATTCGATAATGCAGCGCGGGACGGTAAACCGCGACGTCCCGCAAGAAGTCGTCGGTGCTGCCATAGGCTCCGACGAGATGCCCGGCATTGCGCCATGCCGAAAGGACCAACGCATCGACGTAGTACAGCAGGTCGGGATACGGGAACGCTCCGGGATCGAGCATGCGTCCGAGAGAGATCTGGAGTGCCTTTCCTGCCATGAACTCTTCGTCGGGCCTCGCTGTCGGGTGAGGTAGGCCGTAGCCGAGCCCCCAGAAGCGAAGGGCCGCCCCACCCAGAGCTACGGCCAGCAACCCGGACCGTACGCGCCCCTGAAGGGTCACGGTGTCTCACCGGAGGTCGCCCCGGGCGGCGGATCGGCGGGTCCTTCCGCGCTGATGGTGTAAACGCGGTCCTCGCCCAGTAGCGCTGCCAGCGCGACTCCTCGCGGCAAGTTCGCGGTGGCACCGATGCGGGCCGCCTGGGTCGCCGGAAGCTCGTTCGCGTGAACCACGACGTACCGGACTCCAGCCCCCCGGAGCACGTGGACGGCTCCCGGGCCGGGCCACCGCGCCCCCCACAACCCGATGCGGATGCTCTCGGGTGGCGCGAAGGCCCCCCAGCCGTTCACCAACTGCTGACCGTGACTGACGGACCGGTAGACGGCCCCACCGTCGCTGGTCGTCCATGGGATCTCGATGACCGGCCCGCGAGGAGCATCGGCCAGCCACTTCGAGAAGGCCGGCGCGACGGGCATCGGACCGAACATCCTCGACGAACGTATCGCGGCACCTTCGCCGAGTGCGAGGAGAAGCAGCAGAAAGCGCCACCGGCGGAACGAGGGGAACCGCTCGCCGAGGCTCGCCCAGCCGATCGCGGCCAGAGCCGAGCACGCCACCAGGGCCATGGGTGCCATGCGTTCGGGCGCCCGCAGCAGGCGGTAGCCCGGCAGACTGCGGATCGCTGTGTACGGCCCGGGGAACGTCCACGAACCGACTTGGATCTCGGGGCCGAAGGAGAGAAGAGCGCCCATTCCACCGAGAACCACAAGGAAGGCGACGGGGCGACGCCGCAACACGAGCGCGCACGCCGCGAGGAGAAGGGTGGCGGTACCCGGGTAGAAGGCTGGTCCATCCCGGAGTCCTCGTTGCAGCGGCCGCAGGGTCGGAAACCACACGTGGTCGGTCGGCCGGAGGTACGAGTGCCAGGATGCGCTCCATCTCACGAGTTCCCCGTGGCGGCGCACGAGGTGCAGGGCCTGCTGCGCTTGCCAGTAGGGCAAGAACGCGGGCACAGCCAGGAGGGCCGCGAGACACAGGGCACCCACGACGCGGAGGACCGCGCGCGGCCCCGCCTGCCGTGCGTGGAAGGCGAAGGGCACGGCCAGAGCGAGGGGCAAGAGCGCGGCGTAGTAGCCGCTGCTGAGCGCCTGCAGCATCACGCAGGCGTCGAGACCGGCCAGGTTCGCGATGCTCGGCCTCTTCAGGGACCGGAGGAGGAAGAGCAGGGCGAAGGGGAGCCACTGGATTGAGAGCGTCTGGAGATGCACGATGCTTTCGAGGCGATACGACGAGAAGGCATAGACGAGTCCCGCCAAGAACGCGCCACCGCGCGAGCGGGTGAGATGCTCCGCAAGAAGGTACGCGCCGAGCCCGGAGAGGGGGAAGGTCGAGAGCCATACGACGTTGTAGGCCGCGATGAGGGAAAAGCCCAGCCCAAGGAGCGGCGCGGCCGCGAACGATTGGGCGAGGAGGCTCTCCGTGTAAGCGAGGGCTGCCGGGGCGGGATAGTAGATGTTTGCCGCGAAAAGCTGCGTCGGCGCGAGAAGGTGATGACTCACCCAGTGGAGCGCCCAAAGGTTGCCGAAGACGTCGCCTGTCGGGATCCCCGAGGTGGAGATGCCGGTCACGAGGGGGTGGAAGGCCACGACCGTCAACACCCCATAGGCTCCGAACGCCAGGAAGGCGTCCTTCAACCGGGCACGGCGATTCGTCGGGGTGTTCTCTAGATCACCGGTATCCGGCGGAGGCGGTTCCGAGCCGCACCGCGATCCCGCGATGGCCACGGCGTTGCTTCACGTCCACTAGAACCGCAAGCGCGAGTACAAGACTCTGCGGTCGCGCTCCGGGATGCGGGTGTCCCACGCGACGTCCCAGATCCCGCTCGTCAGCCCGTAGCCGACGTGGGTTCCCTTGGGGCTGTGGTGATAGAGGTGGTGCCGCTTGATGTACTGAAAGTAACGCCCTTTGAAGGTGCAGAAATGCACCGAGTGGTGGACCCATTCCTCGGCGATGTAGGCCTGAATGATTCCGACCACCAGGATCGGCATCGTGTGGAACGGCGCCAGAAAGCTGAGTCCGATGAACAGCAGCACGAAGGGCAGCGTGTCGACCGTGGTGCCGCTGACGTGGTTGCCGTCCCACGGCCGCTTGTGGTGTTCCAGATGGAGGTGATCGAAGTACTTGTGGAGCTGGTGACGGAAGAAACCCGGCGCGTCGGGGAATCGGCCGTGGAGGATGTAGCGGTGGGCCCAGTACTCGACGGCCGTCCAGGCTCCCACGCCGGCCGCGAAAAAGGCCAGGGAAACCCATCGCGTCTCGCGCTTTAGCGCCAGGACCAGGAGGGTCATGGCACACGAGGTATACAGGAACGAAACCGGGTAGAGGCGTCGCCGCGCCCTCCGTGCCTCCGCCTCGTGCTGAACGCCCCCGATGCCCACCCGTTCGATAGTTGCGTCAAATGTCAATGACAAGGCGATGACTCCGAAACTTCCTTTGTACCGGACACCCGTCGCACTGTCAAGTAACTGCGGCTACAGCAACACGCTACGGCTTCGCCGCGGGGGGTGAGGGCAGCGGGGGCAAGCCCAGCCGGCCGGCCTCCTTCTCGATCGCGGCAAGGAAGTCGTTCACCCGGGGAAGGCGCTTGCCGCCAACGAACACCGTCGGAGTGCCTTTGACCCCGACGCGCTCACCTTCCTCGATCTCCGCCGTGAGGCGCGCTTTCGTTTCGGGAGCGTCGAGACAGGTCTGGAGCGCCGGGGCCGCCAGGCCTGCGCCGGTGGCGATCCGAACCGCGTCCTCGCGCCCCATCGGACGCGCCGGTGTCGCGAAGACGGCCTCCTGATACTGAGCGAACCGTCCCTGTTCCTGGGCGCAGATCGCCGAGAGTGCCAACCAGCAGGCCCCTTCGTGGATCGTGTTCTGGAGCTTGGTGTTGCAGGTCTTCTCGAGGGGGTAGTTCTTGTAGTGGACGACCACTCGCCCCTGGGACTTCGGAACGTAGTCCTTGAACGCTCCGGCTAGAGCGCGGCAGAACGGGCAGAGGTAGTCCGAGAACTCGACGACGTGTATCGCCGCGTTGGCTGAGCCGCTCATCGGCGCCTTGGAGACGTCGAGAGTCTGGGGCGCCGCGTCCTCGAACTCCTTCAGGGCTTTGTCGGTGACGTACTGCTCGCGCTTCTGCGGGTCGTCCAGGATCTCCTTGAGCCGGCGGACCTCGTCCTCCGCGCCCCGTCCCACAGCACTCGCGTTCGGCTCTCCCAGCAGGCCGGCCGTCCGCCGCGCCTCGCGGTAGGTCAGCGTCAGGTTGGCCGCGAGGAGCGCCGCGGCCACCGCCCCGCTCGTCAAACCCCAGCCCGCCAGGACGAGGCGTCCCTCGGCGCTGGCCAGAGCCGTGAGAGCGGCCGTTCCCCTGAGCGCCGGGAGGAGAACAAGGAGTGCCACGAGGTTCACGGCGTAGGTCGTCAGGCAGACCTTGCAATAGGCCTTGATGGAGAAGGCCTGGATGCCGAAGAGGACGATGTCGAAGGCCAGAGCCAGAAGAAGAGCGAACGCCACCAGACGGCCGCCGGCAGCGAGCGCCGCGGGACCGGCCAGGAGGGCGAGGGCGAGGAGACTCGCCAGCGTGATGTAGAAGAAGAGGCCCACGGCTGCCAAGGGCACGCTCCCCACGGTTGAATAGGCACTTCGAGCCACTGTCTCGCAGCCGCTCTGGCTTCCTTCGCCGCAGATCGCCTGTACAGCCGTGACCGCCGGCCCTTCGCCGTAGTGTTGAAGGAGGAGCAGCCCGGAAAGAGAAGCCCCCGCAAGGAGAAGGACGAAAACGATCGCCGCGCGCCTCTGGTTCATTCGGCTCCGATCATACTAAACTTCGCGACAGTCTCCGGCCATGGAAGTCCGCATCCTCTTCGAGCACGAGATCCGCCGACTCATCGGCCCGCAAGAGGCCCTGGTCGCCGTCCGCAATGCTTTCGCGCGTCTCGCCCGAGGCGAAGCCACGCTCCCGGGCGTCATCGGCCTGGACGTGCCGGCCCACCAGGGCGAAGTTCACGTCAAGGGAGCGCATCTTCATGGATCGAGCTTCTTCTCCATCAAGATTGCCGCCGGCTTCTACGCGAACGTGGCGCGCGGGCTGCCATTCGCGAGCGGCCTCGTCCTCGTCTTCAGCGCCGAAACGGGCTTTCTCCGCGCCGTTCTCTTCGACAACGCCTACCTCACCGAGCTTCGCACCGGCGCGGCGGGTGCGCTGGCGGCTGACCTTCTGGCGAGGCGGGATGTGGAGCGCGTCGCCTTGTTGGGCTACGGCAGCCAGGCCCGTTACCAGCTCGAGGCGCTTCTTCTAGTACGGCGTCCACGACAGGTCGTGGTGTGGGGCCCGTCGGAAGCGCGCGCCGCCGCTGCCGCCC
>JBGPYB010000269.1:0-3008 GCA_041493035.1 Vicinamibacteria bacterium
GCGAACGTTCCTTCGTTGCTGTAGTTGTTGTTCAGCGGAACCGTCCACGCCTCCCCGACGTGGACGACTCCTGGGATCTCCCCGATGGCGCTGCGCAGGCTGGAGTAGAACCCGTTGATACGATCCGTATTGGGGTTGTGCTCCGAGGTCGTGTAACGCGAGAAATTGAGGTCCATCGACATCGTTAGAACGTTCTCTGTGCGGAAGCCCGCGTCGATCCCCTGGAGCTTGCTGAAACTCCGAAGCATGAGCGCGGCGCCGATCAGAAGGGTGAAGGACAAGGCGAGCTGCCACACCACGAGGCCGGAGCGAAGGTGGCTCTGCTTGAGTCCCGCGCTCGTGCGGCCGCTCCCCACGAGCACCTGCGACAGCGTCTCCCTCGGCGGGAGCCCCGGAAGCGTGCCCGCGACGAGTCCTGTCAGGAGAGAGACCCCGACGGTGAAGGCGAGAACTCCCCCGTCGATGGCGATCTCTCCGGCGCGCGGCGTGAAGCGAGCCGCGAAGCTCGCGAGGGCGTCGCGGGCCGCGAAGGCGAAGAGGAGGCCGAGAGCCCCTCCCCCCAAGGCGAGAACCGTGCTCTCGGTCGCGAGTTGACGCAGAAGACGTCCGCGACTCGCTCCGAGGGCCGATCGGACAGCCACTTCCCGGCTGCGCCCGGACAGACGCGCCAGGGCCAGGTTGGCGACGTTGGCACAGGCGATGAGGAGGACCAGGGCCACGGTCGCAAGGAGAACGAGGAAGACGGGCCGGGCCCCACCCACGAGGTTCTCCTTCAGCGGCGAAAGGACCGTCTTCGCGTCGGCGTCGGCAGGCAGCGCCGCGGGGTAGGCGGCTCCGATTCGCCGCGCCACCGCGTCCACGTCGGTTTGGGCCTGCTGGAGGCTCACCCCCGCCTTCACCCTGGCGAACGCGCTCAGCATCCGGACCTGCCGGTTGTCGATGGTCGACGGTCTCGACCGGAACGGACAGGCCGACGCCGGCATGTAGACGTCGTTGTCGTTCGGGTACTGCGGAAGGGGCGGCAGCACGCCGACCACGGTGTGAACCCGGTCGTTCATCTCGAACTTCCGGCCGACGATGCCCGGGTCTCCCCCGAGCTTTCGCCAGAACTCATGGCTCAGTACGAGAACGGCGTCAGCGCCGATCTCATCCTCGCCGGCGCGAAACGCGCGGCCGAGCAGCGGCTTCGTCTCGAGGACGTCGAAGAAGTTTGCCGAGACGACGCCAGTGCGTACTCGCTGCGGCTCGGTTCCTCCAAAGAGGGTGAAGATCATCGAGTGGTATTCCACGACACTGTCCAGTGTCGTGGTCTGCTCGCGATAGTCCTTCACCTCCTGGACGGCGAAGCCGATGTCCTCACTCCGCGACACCCGCTCGGGCCGGCGCAGGACGACGACCTGGTCTCCCCGGTTGTACGGCAGCGGCTTCACGAGAACGGCGTTCACGACGCTGAAGACAGCGGTGTTGGCGCCGATCCCCAGGGCCAGAGTGACGAGCACGGCCGTGGCGTAGCCCGGGTTGCGGCGCAGGTTCCTGACGCCGTACCGAACGTCCTGTGCCAACGTCTCGACGGCGCGGATGCCCCACGACTCCCGGCACTCTTCCTTGACGTTGTCGAGGCCTCCGAACGCGACGAGCGCCGCCCGGCGCGCCTCCGCGGGAAACATGCCCGCTTTCAGGTTTTCCTGAATGGCGAGCTCCAAGTGAGCGCCGATCTCGTCGGCCATCTCGCGTTCGAGGCGATCTCTCGTGACGAAGGCCTTCAACCGGAAGACAATTCGGTGCAGGAGGTTCATGGCCCCTCCCTAAGCGTTCTCGAGAATTCGCTGGACGGCGGCCGAAAGCCGCTCCCAGTTGGCCGTCTCTCGCTCCAACTGGCCTTGTCCCACGCGAGTCAGCCGATAGAACTTGGCCTTGCGGTTGTTCTCCGAGGCGTCCCAGGACGCCGCGATCCATCCGCGCTCTTCCAGGCGATAGAGTGCGGGATAAAGAGATCCTTGATTGACTCGCAGAACGTCCTTGGAGATCTGCTGGATCCGTTGCGAGATCCCCCAGCCGTGGCGAGGACCGGTGGCCAGGGTCCTGAGGATCAGCAGATCCAGCGTTCCCTGTAACAGGTCACTCTTGTCGTCACCCATAGCGCCTCCCCTAGATGTTCTACAGGAAGATGGGCCCACTCCTGTAGATTGTCAAGGGGAAAGAGGCGCGGGGGGTCTTACCGGCTGCGTAACCGCTTACGTCGACCGTAAGGCCCGAGGAGCGACGGGCTATAGATAAAGATGAAGCTGAAGCAGGAGCGTCTTCGTCACGAGATCGTTCACGCGGCTCTTGTCCCGATAGTAGGAGGCATCGACGTTCCAGTGCGTTCGGGGGAAGAGGTTGGCTTCGAATGCCATTCGGACGAGGCCTCCCGACGTGTTGCCGTAGTCGGTGCGGAGCTGTGGCGAGAACTTGAGCCACACGCCGCGGAAGACCTCGACCCCGGTCTCGTTGAGAAGCGTGTAGGCAGGGGCGCCGGAGGCTCCCTGCTTGAAATGCGTATCGGCCTCGGTCCAGATGCTGACGTGTGACGTCGGCGCGAATCCGAAGGCGAGACCGCCGGCGCCGTTTCGCGGATCCTGCGTCGAGCTACCCCGGTAGAGGCCGGAGGCCACGAGCGTCGTGTGAGGGCTGAGGTCGAGCTGGAAACGGCCGGTGGTTGTGAATGCGCGCCGGCCGTCGTCGTGGAGGATCGATTCGGCGCGCCCGGGGCCGATGGAGAACTGCACGAGGTGGCCGTCGGTCGTCTGGCTCAACTCGAGACCGTAGACCTGATCGTAGTAGTCGAAGCCCAGCCCGCTACGCGTGTACGCCGTATGGTCGGCCAGACGGAGACCGTAGGCAGGAAGGAAGCGCCCCACGCGAAAGCCGTAGCCCTTCTCGGATTCGTGCCCGACCCAGTACTCATAGGAGTCGATCTTCGATCCGTTGGCCTGGGGCTGGCGTCCCACCTCGCCGTAGACCGTCCA
>JBGPYB010000112.1:0-15716 GCA_041493035.1 Vicinamibacteria bacterium
AAAGGATACATCGAGCGCAGCGTCTCGTCAAGCCCGCCCCGGCGAAGATCAGTACCAGCCCAGGTCGGCGAGCCAGATCCGGCCTTCCGTCCCGGGCTTGACGGCGCCCTGGTCCAGCACGAAGACCACCATGCGGACCTTGTCCAGATCCAGACGGCCGTCGGTCTTCGGGTTGACGGAGCGCAGGTGATCGAAGCGGATCGCCACGCGGCGCCACTCCTGCGACGTGGGCACCGATGCGAACCACCACTCCGTCCCGTCGTCGGCAGAGGTGGGATTCTCGTCGCGCACCTGAACCCACAGGCGGTAGGCGCGATCCGACTTGATCGTCATTGCGAGCCCCGTCCGACCACGCAGATCGCGCGCCTTCCGGCTCACGAGAGCCGCCGACACGTAGGGGTGATCGCGGGTCGGCGTGCCGAGCCGGAAGAAGAGGCGGCTCGCCGGCCGGCCGGCCGGCCCTTCGTGAGGCGCCAGGACGGCGGTGTCTACAGCCGAGGACGGATCATGTTCGGCAGCCAGGGTCGACTCCCCAGCAGGATCGAAGGGACCCACTGCAGCCGGAGCCGAAATCGCGTCGGGCCACTGCGCCCCCGCCCTGCGCGCCTCGGCCTCGGGTTCCGCGAACACGTAGATCGGGTTCGAAACCACCCAGGGGTTGGGCCAGCCGGGAATGCGGACCTCGACGCGGTAGACGCCGGGTCCACCCGAGGGATGGTCGACGCTCGCCGTGCCCTGAGCGAACGGCCGACCATCCTTCAGGAGTGCCACATGCGCGGAGGCAGGCAGTCGCCCTCCGGCACGCAGGCGCAGGCCGGGGCCATCCTGCGTCGTCTCGCCCATGGTGACCCGCCGATCACCGTCTTCCGCCACGAAGAAGAAACCGGTGGCCGGAGCCAAAGCGTCGAGACCGATATACGACCGGCCGCGCCCCAGCGCCGATGCGACCGCCGCGACGTCGGCCTCGACCTTTCCGGAGAGGGGTCGATCGAGAAGCACGTGGTTCTGAGCCAGCGCGAAGACCGCGGCGTACGACGGGAAGCGCACGGACGTTCGACGGGTCAGGGGGAGACGGCTGTGGGCATCAGCGCCCGCGATCCCAGCCACGTCCCGACGCGCCAGAAGCGTGTCCCACCGCGCAAGCGCCGCCGTCGGGGGCGTGAGGCTCGCGAGGAGCGCGTAGCGGGAGTTCAGGCCGTAGAGGCCTGCCGTCCACAGAAGGCGCCGCCAGCCCGCATCTCGCCACTGGCTGTCGCCGTTGACCAGCTCCATCCCCCACGGCCCCGGCAAGTCCCATCCCGTCCATCGGAAGTCGTCGCGCGGGCTGAGCGGATGGGCGGCGAAGGCGCCTCCACCCGCGCCGAGGACATCGGCCAGTGCGTCGGTCGGATCTCCCGAGAAGCGGTACACGGGGTCGGGAATGCCCAGGCCGACGATGTGCCCGGCGGTGGTCGAGATCTCAGTGCCCACGAGCACCAGAAGGCTGTCGTGGTATCCCTCGAGGGGCTTGGCGTCGAGGTTGTTGTGGTCCGTGAGAGCGAGAAAGCCGAGGCCTGCGGCCCTGGCTTGGGCAATCGTCTCCTCAGGGGTTCCGCCCCCGTCCGAGAGCGTCGTGTGGACGTGCACGACACCGCTCACCCGGACATAACCGTCTTCGGGAAGAGGACCGGCCACCGAAAATGGCCGCCAGAGAGCGACGCGCAAGGCTCCCCCGGCCAGAAGAACCGCGAGGGCGCCCAGGACGCGACGTCGCATTGGTGAGGTCCGCGTCAGCCGCGGTGAGCCTACTTCTTGACGAAGGCTCGAATTGCGTCGGCCTTGTCGGTGCGCTCCCACGTGAACTCGGGCTCGTTGCGACCAAAGTGGCCGTACGCCGCAGTCTTCCTGAAGATCGGCCGGCGCAGGTTCAAGTGCTCGATGATCCCCTTGGGGTTGAGCGGGAAGATCGACCGGACGGCCTCGACGATCTTCGCCTCCTCGACCTTCCCGCTGCCCATCGTGTCGGCCATCACCGAGACCGGCTCCGCCACTCCGATGGCGTAGGCCACCTGCACCTCGACCTTGTCGGCAAGGCCGGCGGCCACGATGTTCTTGGCGACATACCGCGCCATGTACGACGCCGAGCGATCCACCTTCGTCGGGTCCTTCCCGGAGAAGGCGCCGCCGCCGTGGCTCCCGACGCCACCGTAGGTATCGACGATGATCTTTCGGCCCGTGAGGCCGCAGTCTCCCTGTGGGCCGCCCACCACGAAGCGGCCGGTGGGGTTGATGTAGTACTTGGTCTTGGCGTCGAGAAGGTTTGCGGGGATGACGGCCTGGATGACCTTCTCCAGGATGTCCTCGCGGATCGTCTCGATCTTCACGAGGCTGCTGTGCTGGGCCGAGATGACCACGGTCTCGACTCGGACGGGCTTGTCTCCCTCGTACTCCACGGTGACCTGGCTCTTTCCGTCGGGCCGGAGATAGTCGAGGATCTCCTCTTTGCGCACCTGGGTGAGCCGACGCGTGAGCTTGTGGGCCAGCATGATCGGGAGCGGCATCAGCTCCTCGGTCTCGTTGCAGGCGTAGCCGAACATCAGCCCCTGGTCGCCGGCGCCGCCAGGATCCACGCCCATGGCGATGTCGGGGGACTGCTCGTGGATGGCCGAGATGACCGCGCAGGTCTCGTAGTCGAATCCGTATTTCGCCCGGGTGTAGCCGACTCCCTTGATCGTCTCGCGAACGATCCCGGGCAGGTCGGCGTAGGCCTTGCTCGTGATCTCCCCGGCGATGAAGGCGAGGCCGGTCGTGACCAGCGTTTCGCATGCGACGCGGCTGTAGGGGTCCTGCTCGATGAGGGTATCGAGCACTGCGTCGGAGATCTGATCGGCGATCTTGTCGGGGTGCCCTTCGGTGACCGACTCCGACGTGAAAAGATGGCGTCCGTTGTTGCCCATTCCCTAGCGCCTCCTCGATGCAGCGAGTCTCCCCTGTTGCTCCTCTCGGGGCCCGCTCAAAAGCTCAGAGCGTAGCATCCCCGGGGCTTTGCGGTCAATTGCGCGATGCGCGCAGGACCACGCGATCCCTGAACCGGAACACGCACTCCGTGGCCTCGAAGCCGCTGCGCTCCATGGCCGCGGTCAGCTCGTGTAGTGTGTGCCGACGCGCCGGACCGTCGTCGTTGCCCACGTCCCAAGGCATGGCGACGGTCTCCAGGTCGTACAGCCAGCCGCCCGGCCGCAGCAGCGCGTGCACTTCGCCGAGGGCGCTCACGACAAAGGCTCGGCCCTCGGCCAGCGAGCCGGCGCGGGACAGCAGGACGGGCATCAGGACGCTTCCGATGATGGCGAGGCTGGCGTCGGCTATCGCCGGCGGCGTCCCTCCGCCCACGGAGCCACGCACGGCCACCACTCGTTCGCCGATGCGGTCGGCGAGGCGAGTGCGGGCGATGTCCAGCTTGGCCTCGTTGGGTTCGACGAGGCTGATCCGTCCGACCCTCGGGTAGCTCGAGGCGAGAAAGAGCGACAGCTTGCCCGTGCCAGCCCCGACGTCGACGACATGGTCGGTGGCGCCGATGGGGGGCAGAGCGACGACGAACTCCCGGTAGTGCTCGGGCTCGCGATCGGGCCCCGCGACCGAGGTGTTGTCGTGGCAGTCGTACCAGTCAGGATCGTCCCAGAACTCTCGCCCCATAGGGTCTGCCTCCCGCGAAGTGATGCTGAGGTGGGAGGACAGGTGCCCGCAAGCGCGGTCTCTGTCCATGACGCACTGGACGTCGCTGGTCGAGAAGCCGACCCCTTCTCAATGGCATGCCCGGCGCGGTATCCTCACGGCCGGGACGAGGGGACCACATGAAGAAGAATCCGAAGATACTTCTCCTGGCTCTGCCGATCCTCGGCTTTGCCTGCCGCACCTTCGCACAGGAGGAGCACCGGCACGACCCGGCCGAGGTCGAGAAGCTCGGCACGGTCCACTTCCCGGTGAGCTGTACGGCAGGGGCCACTGCCAAGTTCGAGCGCGCCGTCGCCCTGCTCCACTCCTTCGCCTACGAGCAGGCCGAGGAGGCCTTCCGCGGCGTCGCCGCGGCGGACCCGTCGTGCGCCATGGCTCACTGGGGCGTCGCGATGTCGCTCTTCCATCCCATCTGGGCTGCGGCCAATCCCGCGGCGGCGCCCACGCCGGCGCAGGTGGCGAGAGGCTCGGACGCTGTGGAAAAGGCCAAGGCGCTGGGGGTGCGCTCCGAGCGCGAGCAGGACTATGTCGACGCCGTCTCGGCCTACTACCGTGAGGCCGGGCAGCGACTCCATCCGGCCCGAGCGCTATCGTTCGCAGAAGGGATGGAGAGAGTTGCCCAGCGCCATCCCGAGGACCAGGAGGCTACGATCTTCTACGCCTTGGCCTTGCTCGGGACCCCGTCCCCAACCGACAGGACCTATGCCGTCCAACGGAGGGCCGCGGAGCTGCTCAATCGGGTGCTGCCCCAGGCCCCGGATCATCCCGGTGTCGCCCACTACCTGATCCACAGCTTCGACTATCCGGCTCTCGCAGAGCTGGCACTCCCCGCCGCTCGGGCCTACGCGAAGATTGCGCCGTCGGCGCCGCACGCTCTCCACATGCCGTCCCACATCTTCACGCGGTTGGCGCTGTGGGATGAATCCATCGGTTCGAACCTGGCGTCCGCCGAGTGCGCCCGGGGGGTCGCGGCGACGGCGCACCCCGGGGCCACGTCGTTCGACGAGCTGCACGCTCTCGACTACCTCGAGTACGCGTACCTCCAGACGGGGCGCGACGAAGAGGCGAAGGGAGTGCGGGACGCGATCGATCGGGTCGACACCCTCGACGAGCCCCAGTTCGCCGCCGCCTACGCCCTGGCCGCGGTCCCGGCGCGTTATGCCCTGGAGAGGCGGGATTGGATCGCCGCCGCGGGGCTCGCCCTGCATCCCCCCTCATTTCCATGGGCTCGCTTCCTGAACGCAGAGGCGATCACGCAGTTCGCGAGGGCCGTAGGTGGCGCCCGGGGGGGCAGGCTCTCAACGGCTCGCGAGGCGCTCGTCCGTCTGAAGGCGATCCAGCAACAACTCGCGGAGAAGAAGGACGACTACTGGGCGGGGCAGGTGGAGATCCAGAGCCGGGCCAGCGAGGCTTGGGTCGCGCAGGCCGAAGGGCGCAAGGCCGAGGCTCTCAGTCTCATGGCGTCGGCCGCGGACCTCGAGGACGCCACGGACAAGCATCCGGTCACACCGGGCGTGGTGCTCCCCGCTCGTGAGATGTTGGGTGACTTGCTGCTCGAGCAGGGAGTCCCAAAGGAAGCCCTCGTGGCGTACCAGGGATCGATGCGGATCGCGCCTGGCCGGTTCAACGGCCTTCTCGGGGCGGCCCGCGCCGCCCGTGACGCCGGCGCGGCCGAGACGGCCCGGGACTACTTCAATCGGCTCGCGACGCTCTGCCTGAAAGCCAGTGGGAGCCGAAAGGAAGTCGCGGAGGCACGGGCGGCCGCCCATCTGACGCGATAGCGGAGGGCGACGGGCCCGCCCCTACTGCTCGCGCCGAACGACGGTCCCCCCCTTCATCACGAACGAGATCTTCTGGAGCGCGGCCACGTCCGCGAGGGGATCGCCCTCGACGGCCACGACGTCGGCCAGCTTGCCGGCCTCGAGCAGTCCGATTCGATCGGACCAGCCGAGAAGGTCGGCGCCGTTCAGGGTGGCCGCGCGGAGGATCTCGGCGGATGGCACGCCCTCGGCCTGGAGGCCCTCCAAGACGCGAAGGGCCGCCTGGCCACGCGTGCGGCCGGGATAGTCCACCCACATGTCGGACGCCATCACGAAGCGCACGCCCGCCTTTCGGGCCCGCGCCATCCGCGCGCGGCTACCATCGACCCACTTCGTTACGGATCCCTCGAGAGCGACCCGTTCCTCCGCAGAGCGGGTCCCCTGCGAGATGAAGAGGTCCCGAAGCATCTCGGTCGACCAATCGGTGGCCCCGAGGAAGATCCTCTTGTCGTGCATCGCCTGGAGCATGGCATCGGTGGCCTCGTCGGCGTGCTCGACGGAATCGACACCTGCGTCGATGGCGGTCTCGATCCCCAGGGCCGTCGTCGCGTGCGCGGCGACCTTGACCTTCGACCTGTGCGCCTCCTCCACGATGGCCTTCACCTCGTCGAGGGCCAGGACCCGCGGCTCCACGTCGATCACGACCTTGATGACATCCGCTCCGGCAACCAGGGCCTCGCGCACGGCCTTCCGCGCCTCCTCGGGCCCGTTCACAGGCAGGAACTCGAGGTCCACGATCTCCCTCGCGACCTCCGGTCGCAGCGCGAAGGCCTGTCCGCCCGGGGGCGTCAGCTTGCGGGTCGCGGCCTGGATGCGGGGGCCCGGGACTCGGCCTTGCTCGATGGCATCGCGCAGCGCCGCGTCGCCGTCGTATCCGGAATGACCGACGTTCCGCACCGAGGTGATCCCCGCCTCGAGGGTCTCGCGGGCGTTCTGCGCTCCCACGTACGCGCGCGCCGACGCCGACTGGGCCACGACCATGGCCAGCATGTTCTCGTGGAGGCGCATGCGTCCCTTCGTGTTGGCCAGGAGGTGCGCGTGGCAATCCACGAGCCCCGGGAGCAGTGTGGCGGCGCCCAGGTCGAGGACGACCGGCTCCTGACCCGCGTGGGCCAGGAGGGTGGCCACGGGCCCGACCTCCGCGATCCGCTCTCCTTCGATGCGCAGCGCCTGACCCTCGACGTAGCGACCCGCCTTCACGTCGAGGAGCCGGGCAGCCTTGAGGACGGTCTGCCTGCCGGGCTCGGCGGCAATCGCGGGGGCGATGCCCACAAGCAGGGAAGCAAGAACGAGCGGCAGAGCGCGCCGGGACATGCCACTCCCCCTCACTCGATCACCGACCACCACAGCGCACCGAGGTCCAGACTGGCGCTCGAGGTCAGCTCCCGAACAACCACTTCTTCTGGGCCGCGTCGTACACGTAGTCGAACTTCTTCTCGAAGCTCTGGGGCGACTGCCCCTCGAGGGCGCGGGCGGAGGACTCGATCCTGAACCGGACGATGCCCTTGAAGGGCTTGGCATCGTTGCCGGGCTGGTCCTGAACATCGACGGCGATGATCGTCCAGGTCACCTTGACCCCGACGTCGGGCATCTTCTCGCCATCCGCCTTCATGCGGGCCGCTTCCTGCTGGAGCGACGGCAGCAGCTGGTCGCGGGTGAGCTTCGGTTCCGGCTTCGCGCATGCGGCGGCCACGAGCGACAAACCACACACGAGCGAGACGAGGTGAACGCGCATGGCGAGACAATACGACCGCTATCACGAGCCGTCAACCCGCTAACGGTGCGCCGGCCGATTAAGGGACGAGCAGCGAGCGCAGGCGCTCGAGGTCGATGTTGCCCCCTGAAACCACACAAACGACGCGGCCCGCGCCGGCCTTGCCCGAGAGCGCACACGCGACCGGGCAGGCCCCGGCCCCCTCTGCCACGATGCGGTTGCGCTCGGCGAGCAGGCGCATGGCGGCGGCGACCTGGTCGAGCGACGCCACGAGCGCGCCGGCAAGGGCGGCGCGGCCCCGCTCGAACATGTTCGGGAAGACCGTCTTGCTGCCGATCCCGTCCACGAACGACGGCCGGTAGTCCACCACCCGCGGTTCGCCCGCCGCCAGCGCGACGGAGAACGGCGCCGCGGTCTCGACTTCAGCCGCGTAGATCGGGCACCCGGGCTTGCGAACGCGAACCGCGGCCGCGATGCCGCAAGCGAGTCCACCCCCGCCCCATGGAACGACGATGGCCTCGACAGTCGGGAGGTCCTCGAGGATCTCGAGACCGATGGTGCCGTTGCCGGCCATCACGTCGGGATCGTCGAAGGCGTGGATGAAGGTCGCATCGACACCCGGATAGCCGCGCGACTCGAAGGCCTGCCACCAGCGCTCGAAGGACACGCGAATCACCCGGCCTCCGAGCCGCTCGACGGCGGCGATCTTCGTGGCGGGCGCTGTGTCGGGAGCGACCACCGTGCATGGCACGCCGAGGCGGCGGGCGCAGAAGGCCACACCCTGGGCCATGTTGCCGGCGGACGCGGTGAGCACGCCGCGCGCCAACGCTTCCGTGGGCAGTCGCGCCATCGCGTTGGCCGCCCCGCGGATCTTGAAGGAGCCGATCGGCTGAAGGTTCTCGAGCTTCAGGTAGATCTCGGCGGGCGCTTCCGCATTGAGCCGGACCAGCGGGGTGCGAATGGCCGCGCCCCGGATGCGCTCGCGTGCGGCTTCGATCTCGGCGAGAGTGGGTATCACGCGCGGGGATGGAATCGGTCATAGACGGCCCGCAGACGCTCCCGTGACACGTGGGTGTAGATCTGGGTCGTGGAGATGTCGGCGTGGCCGAGCATCGCCTGGAGCGCGCGGAGGTCGGCGCCCCGCTCCAGAAGATGGGTCGCAAAGGAATGACGGAGGACGTGGGGCGTCAGGACCTTCTCGATCCCCGCCGTGACGGCGTGGCGGCGGACGATCTGCCAGAGCCCCATCCGCGTCAAACGGCCGCCGCGATGGTTCAGGAAGAGCGTCTCAGCCGCGCGCCCCCGGGCCAGAGTGCCACGCGCCCCGTCCAGGTACCGCCGCACCCAGTCGCACGCGGCCGTGCCCAGAGGGACAAGGCGTTCCTTTCGCCCCTTGCCGAAACAGGTCAGGAGCCCGACCTCGATGTCCACGTCGGCCGGCCGGAGGCCGATCAGCTCCGAGACGCGAAGCCCGGTTGCATACAACACTTCGAGGATCGCCCGGTCCCGGAGACCGAGATTCGTCTTGACGTCCGGTGCCGCCAGGAGGGCGTCGACCTGGGTCGTGGACAGGTAGCGCGGGAGCGCGCTGAAGGACTTCGGCGCCTTCAGGTTCTCCATGGGGTCGGCCTCCAAGCGCCCCTCGCGGACGGCGAAGCGGAAGAGGCCGCGGACGCCGTGGACCGTGCGCGCGGCCGATCGCGGCGCCAACCCCGCGGCGCGCAGCGATTGGATGAACTCCGAGAGGTCCTGCTGGCGGAGTGCCAGAACGTCCTTTCGCCGCGCCGATGCGAATTCGTGCAGGCGCGCCAGATCCCGAGCGTAGGCGAGGAGCGAATTCTCGGCCAAGCCGCGCTCGACTCGCAGGTGATCGAGGTACTCTGCTTCGATCCCCTTGTTCGCGACCGCTCGCCGCCGGACGCGCTCCGCCACCCCGTCCTCTAGACCGCGCGGCGCATTCGTACTGCGGCGGAGCGAAGGGCCGAGGCCTCGGGGATTCGCAACCCCAGGGCCGCCGCTCCGTACACCAGGACGCCCGCGGTGACGGGGATGAGCCCGGTGGCGACCTGGGCAACGAGCCCCCGGTGCCCGACCCACGACTCGACGAGCATGGAGGTTCCCAAGGCGGCTGCCGCCATCCCCAGGGACGCAAGAATCATTCGGCCGAAGGCTCCGGGCGGAGCCTTCACCTCGGGTGCGCCGAGAGATCGACGCAGCCCGAGACTCAGAACGGCGGCGTTGACCCACGCTCCGAGGCTCGTTCCGAGGGCGACGCTCCGAAAGCCGAAAGACCGGAAGAAGACGAGATTCACCAGCAGGTTCGTCGCGACCGCCGCAGCGCTCGCGAGAAGTGGGACGCGAGGCCACCCGAGGGCGTAAAAAGCGGGTGCCAACACCTTGACTGCGGTGTACGCCACGAGGCCGACGCTGTAGCAGGCGAGAGCCGCGGCCGTGCGCGCCGTGTTGTCGCCCTGAGCCGCGAAGGCCCCGCGCTCGAACAGCAGACGCACGATGGGAGTCGCCAAGACCAGCAGCCCCGCGGTCGCTGGGATCGTCAGGAACGCGAGCATCGAAACGGATTGCCGCAGCGTCCGCCTGAGGCCCTCCATGTCGCCAACGGCGGCATGGCGCGCGAGACCGCTCGTGGCCACCGTCCCAACCGCCACGCCGAAGATCCCGATGGGCAGGTACAGGATGCGGAAGGCGTAGCCGAGGCATGCCACGGCCCCGTTCTCGTACGACGCAAAGTAGCTGTTCACGAAGATGTTGATCTGGACCGCGGCGAGCCCGACTGTGGCGGGGGCCATGAGGGTTCCGATGCGCCTGAGCCCCGGATCTCGGGGAGCCCACTCGAGGGAAAAGCGCCAACCCGAGGCCCTGAGCCCAGGAAGCTGGACCAAGAACTGCGCCGCTCCGCCAAGGAGCGTTCCGATGGCCCAGCCGAACGCCACCTGGTCGAGGGGCAACCCCGACGCCCACAGCAAGGCTCCCCAGAGAATCGTCACGACGTTGAAGGTCGCGGGCGCGAACGCCGGAAGGCCGAATCGACCTTCGGCGTTCAGCATCCCCATGGCGACCGCGGCGAACGAGACGAGGGGAAGGAACAGCATCATGATCCGGGTGAGCCGGACTGTCAGCTCCGCCTTCCCCGGGACGGCGTCGAACCCGGGTGCGAGCAGGGCGACGAGCGGCCCGGCTCCCACGATCCCGGCCACGACAACGAGGCCGAGAGCCACCGCGAGGAGGGTCATCAGCCGCGATGCCAACCGATGAGCTCCCGATCTCCCCTGCTCGACCAGGGCGCGAGCGTAGGTCGGAACGAACGCGGCGGACAAGGCACCCTCCGCCAGAAGGTCCCGGAGCAGGTTTGGGATACGGAAGGCGATCAGGAACGCGTCGGCATGGGGGCCGGCCCCGAGGAGGGCGGCCAAGACCTGCTCGCGCACGACGCCGAGGAGGCGAGAGACGAGGGTCAGGGAGGAAATGAGCCCCGCCGCCCGCAGCGACGAGCCCCGATTGGGCGACGCCTCTTCCTTGACCAAGGATGCCACTCGCTGCTAAACTGTTGTTTTGCCGCCGTTACCAAGGCGCCGCACGGAGCGCGGCGCGGCAGGATTGGGAGGAGTTGAGTGCTTCACCACGCATCGGCCCTGAAGCAGCAGAGGCAGGGCATCAAGCATCGCGCCCGCAACCGGAAGAACGCCTCTCTGGTCCGTGGACAGATCAAGAAGCTCCGCGACGCCCTCGCGAAGGGCGACGGGGAAACCGCCAAGAAGCTGTTGCCGGAGACCGTCGGCGCCATCGACAAGGCGGCCAAGAAGGGCGTCATCCACGACAATGCCGCCGCCCGTTACAAGAGCCGCCTCACCCGCAAGGTGAGCGCCCTCGCGTCCGCCCGCTAACCCCCTCACGAGGCCCGGCAGGCCTCGACCACGGCCGCTGACAGGACAACGCGCGGCTCGCCTCCCGTCTTGAGGAGCCGGTCGGCGCGGCCAAACGCCCTCATGGCCCGTTTGAGGTCGGTCTCGGGCCAGAGGCCCGCCGCCGCCAGGACGTCGTCGACCTTGAAGGGCGGAATGCGCAGGCGAGCCGCCACGTCCTGGCGTCGCCCTCGCGAGGCGCCCAGCGCCCTCGCCCCGCGCACTTGCCGGAGCGCTCGGAACAAGGCTCCGAGTATCAGAATCGCGGACTCGCCCTCCTCCATCAGGCTGTCGGCCAGGGAGATCACCTCGGCCGCGCGGCGCGCCGAGAGCGCGTCCCCGACCCGGTAGAGGGGCGGGGCCAGGCCGCGACCGAGAACGGCCGATACCGTCTCGGCCGTGATCGGTCCCTTCCCGTCGGAGAAGGCCGAAAGCTTATCGATCTCTCCCATGAGGCGCCTCAGATCCTGCCCCACGCGTTCGAGCAGCTCGTCGAGAGCTTCCTCCCGCAGGACAAGGCGTCGCCGCAGGAGCTCCTGAGCCACGTAGGCTCGCAGGCTGCGCCCCTTGAGGGGCTCGACCTTCGTGACCTTCGCCTTCTCGGCGAGGCGCTTCCAAGCCACCTTCCGACCGTCGGGCTTTGCCGCGAGAAAGATCAGGATGACGTCGGGGTTGGGATCGTCGAGATAGGCGTCCAGGTCCTCCGGATCGCCCTTGATCGCCTCTGCGCCCCGCACGACGACGGCGCGACGCGGGGAGAAGAGCGAGGACATGCGTGCCGAATCCAGAATGCGCCCCCAGGTGGTCTCGTCTCCCCGGAAGACCTGCACCGCGTCCCCGCGCTCCGCGCCCAGACTCTCGGCGAGGATGGCTTCGAGGCTCTCCTCGGCGCGGTACGAGTCGAAGCCCGCCTTGGCGTCACCGACGATGGCGTGGACCCCCTCCGAACGCCCGCGGCCCGCCACCGCTAGAACGCCTCGAGCATGGTCGCGACGAGAGTACGGGCGAACGACGCGGAAAGCCGCTCGATGACCTGGTCCTCGCGGTCGAAGAAGGTCGAGGAACTGTCCCCGACGTCGGACTCGTCGCGTGCCACCAGGGAGTCCGTCTCCCAGATCGATTCCAGGGCACCCACCTTCTTGTATCGGACGCGAGCCGTCAGGATGAGGGCGTAGCGGCTCGCCTGAGTGGAGGCCGTGGTACCCGTCCCCTGTTGGCTGAAGCCGATGGGAATGGCCCGGTAGCTCAGGATCTCCCCGTCCACGACGGCATCGACGCCGGTCGTCTCTTGGACGACATCGAAGCGCCCCCGCTTCAGCAGCTCCTCGATCACCTTCTGGGTGATCTTCTGGTCGAGGCCCGGCTTTCCCGTCGCGTCCTTGAAGACGGGCACGCCGATGCGCTTGATGGTGGGGTCGACATTGATGCCTTTGCCCACGAGGGAGTAACCGCAGCCGCCAAGGTTCAGCAGGAGGCAGGCCGCGCCGATTGAAGCCGCCCGCGACCTCATCGGAGGACCACGCTCACGAGCCGGTCGGCGACGACCATAACCTTGACGATCTCCTTCCCGACAAGGAACTCCCTGACCTTGGGATCGTCGAGGGCCGCCTTCCGGACCTCGTCCTCGCCCGCTCCCTGAGCCACCATGATACGCGCACGCACCTTGCCGTTGATTTGGACAGGTATCTCGATCAAGTCCTCACGAGCTACGCCCGGGTCCGCCACAGGCCAGTTGCGGTTGACGACGCTGGTGCGCCGGCCCAGGCGCATCCACATCTCCTCGCAGGCGTGAGGGGCGAAAGGGGCCAAGAGGAGCACGAGCGTCTCCAGGGCCTCCTGAAGAACGCGGCGGCCTGGCCCGGACGCCACTTCGGGCTCCAGGCGATAGATCTCGTTCACCAACTCCATGAGCGCCGCCACGGCGGTGTTCAGCTTCATGCGCCCGTCGATGTCTTCCGTGACTCGGGTGATGGTCTGATGAACTTTGCGACGGAGCTGGCGCGCAGGATGCGTCAGGTCCCCTGGAATCTGTTGCCGCACCTCGGAGGCGAACGCGTCCGCGTGCCGGTCCAGGAGCCTCCAAACGCGCAGGAGGAACTTGTGGGGCCCCTCGATCTGGTCGTCCTGCCATTCGAGGGGCATTTCGGGAGGCGCTACGAAGAGGATGTAGAGGCGAAGCGTGTCGGCGCCGTACCTGGCGATGATCGTGTCGGGGGCCACGGTGTTTCCCTTCGACTTCGACATCACCTCACCGTCCTTGTGAACCATCCCCTGGGGAAAGAGGCGCACGACGGGCTCGTCGAAGGTGACGAGGCCGAGGTCGCGCATCACCTTGGTCCAGAAGCGGGAGTAGACGAGGTGGAGAATCGCGTGCTCGATCCCTCCCACGTACAGGTCGATGGGGAACCAATAGCGAACGGCCGAGGCGTCGAAGGGCCCGTCGTCCTTCCGGGGGGAGAGATAGCGATAGAAATACCAGGACGAGTCCACGAACGTGTCCATCGTGTCGGTCTCACGTCGCGCCGGCCCGCCACAGCGCGGGCAACTCGCCGTGACGAAGGCCGGGACCTTCTCGAGGGGATTGCCTCCCTCTCCGGTGAAAGGCGCGTCCTTGGGGAGGACGACCGGAAGCTCGCTATCGGGAACCCCGACGACACCGTGCTTCTCGCAGTAGACCACCGGGATGGGCGTCCCCCAGTAGCGCTGGCGGCTGATAAGCCAGTCCTTGAGACGGTACGTGACGGTTCCCTTCCCGAAGCCCTTCGCCTCGGCGTAAGCCGTCATCTTGGCGATGGCTTCCGCGGAGGAGAGCCCGCTCCATGCGCCGCTGTTCACGGCCCTCCCAGGGCCGTCGTGCGCGGCGCTCAAACTGTCATCGTTCAGGGCGTCACCCTCCGGCTGGATCACCACCCGCACGGGAATGCCGAACCTTCGCGCGAACTCGAAATCGCGTTGGTCGTGGGCGGGGACCGCCATGATGGCGCCGGTGCCGTAACCCATGAGAACGAAGTTGCCGACCCAGATCGGGATCCGCTCGCCGTTGAAAGGATTGACGGCGTGCCGTCCCGTGAAGACGCCATCCTTCTCGACCTTCCCCTCGAGCCGCGCGCGCCTGTCCTGTCCCCGGAGCCTGGTCACCGCGGCTCGGGCTTCGGTGGTCGCGTCGGCCATCAGCTCGTCGACGCGAGGATACTCGGGCGCCAGAACCATGAACGTCGCCCCGAAGATCGTGTCCACCCGGGTCGTGAAGACGCGGATGGGCTCCGCCCCGTCCACGGCGAAGTCCACGTGGGCGCCGGGGGAGCGTCCCACCCAGTTGCGCTGCTGCATCAACACCCGATCGGGCCAGGTGGGAAGCTGGGCCATGTCGTCGAGGAGCTCGTCCTGGTAAGCGGTGATCCGGAGAAACCACTGCTCCATCTCTCGCTGCTCGACGATGCTGTGGCAGCGCCAGCAACTGCCCCCCTCGGCCTGCTCGTTGGCGAGGACGGTCTTGCATGTCGGACACCAGTTCACCGGGGCCTTCGCGCGATACGCGATCCCCCGCTCGAGCATCCGCAGGAAGAACCACTGGTTCCAGCGGTAGTACTCCGGGTCGCAGGTCGCGATCTCGCGGCTCCAGGGGTAGCTGAATCCGAGGCGCTGAAGCTGGCGCTTCATCCCCGCGATGTTGTCGCGAGTCCATTTCTCGGGATGGATCCCGCGCTTGATCGCTGCGTTCTCGGCAGGGAGGCCGAGAGCGTCCCAGCCGATGGGGTGCAGGACGTTGAACCCTCTCATCCGCTTGTAGCGCGCCACCACGTCGGTGATGCAATAGTTGCGCACGTGCCCGACATGGATGTCTCCCGAAGGGTACGGAAGCATCTCGAGGCAATAGAACTTCGGCCGCGACGGGTCTTCCGTGACCTCGAAGGTGCGCGCGTCAGCCCAGCGGCGCTGCCACCGCGTCTCGATCTCCTGGAAATCGTATTCGGTCATAAGTTGATGAGGGGAAAGCGGATTTTAGCACAGCGGCCGGAGACGCCCCGAACCGGCTCAGGCGTTGAGACTGGGCCAATACGGCGCGAACGCCCGCCGATGGCGATCGACGAGGGCCGAGGCCAGCGGCGTGGAAGGGCCCACTCCTCGGCCGGACTCGACACCCTGAGCCAGAAGGGAGCCGACTACGGTCGCGGCGGAAGCCGCCATAGCCTCGAGGTCGTAGCCGCCTTCCAGGACCATGACGGTTCGTCCCTTCGCAGCGCCCGAAGCGGACCTGAGGCACGACGCTGCCACCGAGGCGAAGCCGCGTTCCGTGAGACGCATGCCGGCAAGGGGATCGGCCGCATGGGCATCGAAACCGGCCGAGACGAGAACGAGCTGCGGGTCATAAGCCGCCGCGATCGGCTCGGCGATTTCGCTGTAGAGCAGCCTATACTCGGCGTCGCCGCAGCCGGCAGGGAGAGGCAGGTTCACCGTGAAACCGCGCCCGGCTCCCTCCCCCACTTCGTCCGCCGCTCCGGTTCCTGGGTAGAAGGGAAACTCATGGGTCGACAGGTAGAGCACTCGCGG
>JBGPYB010000129.1:0-13505 GCA_041493035.1 Vicinamibacteria bacterium
CAGCGACCTACCCGGGGGCTTCAGCCGGGCCAGCCTCGAACGCCCCCCTATTTGGTCTTGCTCCGTGTGGGGTTTTCCCTGCCCGTCGTGTCACCACGCCGGCGGTGCGCTCTTACCGCACCTTTTCACCCTTGCCACCCCGAGTCGCCCCGGAGTTCGGCGGTGTGTTTTCTGTGGCACTTTCCCTGAGGTCACCCTCGCTGGCCGTTAACCAGCACACTGCCCATGGAGTCCGGACTTTCCTCCCCGGTCCAGGACGTCGAACCGCGGCGATCACCCGACCCACTCTGCGAACACGGATAGGTTAGGGTCAACGCTGGCCTCAGGTCAAGCAAGACGAGTTCCTCCTTGACGGCGTTGCCGAACGGATGTTAGCTTCCCGCACACGGTAAACTGGGCAAGGAGAAGCGCGCTATGAAACGCCTGACGGCTTTGCTGACCGGATGTCTGGTCGTGACCGGCGCCTCGGGCGTCGCTCAGGCCCAGGGAACCGCCGACTTGGCACTCCTGATCCCGAATCTCTACGGCCCCAAGGGACTCGTGGTGGACAGCAAGGCCACGCTGCCCGATGGCTCCACCCATTCGGGTCACTTCAACAGCGGTTTCCAGACCGAGTTCACTCAGTTCAACATCGCGATGGCCAGTCAGCTCGCGGCCGTGTCCCTCCCGTCACCCGCCTCGGGCTACACCTACGCCTTCGATTCCAGCCTGGGGGTATTCCAGCGAACGACCCAGAGCTTCGGCCCGGTCCTTTCCGACCGCGCCGAGACCATCGGGAAGGGAAAATTCACCTTCGGCTTCAACTACCAGCGCTTCACCTTCGACACCATCGAGGGGGTCGACCTCAATAACGTCCCGGCGGTCTTCACCCACGACGACGCGCAGCTCGGGGGCGGGCGCAGGGACATCGTCAGCACCGTGAACTCAATCCGGACCCAGGTCGGTCAGTTCAACTCGTTCTTCACCTACGGCATTACCAAGCAGCTCGATGTCTCGTTGGCGTTGCCCGTCATCAACGTCGACATGAGGCTCGGGTCCGAGGCCACGATCCAGAGGATCGGCACGGCGCAGAACCCCGCCATCCACTACTTCGCGGACGCAAGCGGAGGCTTCGGCTCGACGAGACAGTACTCGTCATCGGGCTCTGCGAGCGGCCTCGGTGACGTGATCCTCCGCGTCAAGGCCAAGGCGCCCAAGAACGGCCCCACGACCCTGGCGATGACGGTGGACGTTCGGTTTCCGACGGGGGACGAGCGCAACCTCCTCGGCTCAGGGGCGTACGGCGTTCGACCCTTCATCATCCTGTCCTGGGCCAGTCACAGCGTTTCGCCCCACTTGAACCTCGGCTACCAGTGGAACGGCAAGAGCATCCTGGCGGGGGACGTCGCCACAGGTCGGAAGGCGGACCTGCCGGATCAGTTCCTCTACACCGCCGGCTTCGACATCGGCATCAGCAAGCGATTGACCGTCGCCGCGGATGTGTTGGGCCAACGAGTCACAAACTCGCCCCGGCTCGTATCCTCGACCTTCACGGCGACCAACGGAAAGACGTTCCCCCAGATCGGTTTCGTCCATGGATCCTTCGACATCGTCAACGGAGCCGTCGGAGCCAAGTTCAACGCGGGCGGGAGTGTCCTCGTTGACTTCAACCTGCTCTTCAAGCTGAACAACGCCGGACTCCGCGACAAGGTGACGCCGCTTCTCGGCTTCGAATACAGCTTCTGAGGAGGCCGGGCGCTCCGGCTAGCGCCCAATGTCGCGGATCGTCCAGCCGCCAGGACCCTTGGTGAGTTGCAGTGTCTGCTGGAACGTCTGGGAGTGGCCGTCGATCGCGTCCTGTCGGGACAGGTGGACCGTCGCCTGGGTTCCCGAGATCTGGACGTTCGCGATCACGATCCGGACGGTCTGTGTTCCCGTTCCCTGAAACGCCTCGCGTAGCCTGCGCTCCTCGTCGGCGGTGAGGTTGGGCTTGAGCGTCTTGAAGAGCGGGAGGTCCTTCTCTTCGATGGCGCGTCCGTAGTCCGTGATCACCTTGCGGATGGCCGCCTCCTCGTTCACTACCGTGGTCGGCGGGGCGACTGTGGTCGGCGGCACGGTCGCCGGGGGGACCGTGACGGGCGGAGGTGGGGGCAGCGTGGCAACACTCTCGGTTGTCGGAGGCGCCACGCGTGGGGGGGCTTCGACCGTCGGCGCCGGCGCAGCCGTCGTCGGAGTCACTCGCGACGCCCGATCGTCCTGCGGGTGCTGAGGACGAGTGGTTGAAACGCCTTCGGCGGCTCGCGCCTCAGGACGAGTGGATCGCGGCGGCTTCTCGGGAACGGTGGTGCTCGGAGCCGCCGGCTGAGGTTCGGCAACGCTCGGGATCGAAGCAGGCGCTTGTTGCTGCGGGACAGGCGCGCTGGCCTCGGGCCCCCTCGGGGCCGGAATCGGCTGGCCTGCGAGGCTTGCCGCGGTCGAGCCCGACTGGGTGGAGCCCGACGGGCCCGCCCGATGGGCGAAGAACCAGACCGCGGCACCTCCGACCGCCATCAGCCCCACGCCGGCAGCGAAGAACGCGGCGCCGCGACCCGTCTCTGCCGGCGCCTTCGCTCGTGGCGCGGCGGTCGGCGGCGCTTCAACCTGGGTCGGGGCCCGCCCCGAGAGCGTCTTGGGCAGGGGCCGCGGGCGAGCCGCGGGACGCAGGTTCGGGTCGGAGGCCGCCGACGTGGCGCGCGAGCCGATCGACGTCCAGCGCGATTTCCTCGCGGCCGTAACGCCTGTCTGGATTCCGGCCGCGAGATCCGCGCCGCCCGGCCCGTCCCCGATGACGGTCGCGCTAGTCTCGTCCATCAACGGGAGAGCGGTCGACAGCAGCTCGAAGGGAATCGTCTGCCGCGCGTGCCGGACGGCGTCCAGCATCTCCCCCCCGTTGGCGAACCGCTCCGCTGGATCCTTGCGCAGGGCCTTCTCGACCAGATCCACCAGGACCGGCGGGAGCGTGGGGACCCAACGACGCGGCGGCTCGGGGTCGTTCTCCAAGACCTGGAAGAGAACCGCGTGCATGGAATCGGCCTGGAAGGGCTTATGGGCCGTCAGCAGCTCGTAGAAGACGGCCCCGATCGAGAAGAGGTCCGAGCGAACGTCGACCTTCTCGCCCCGGACCTGCTCCGGCGACATGTAGTTGGGTGTCCCCATCACCATGCCGGTCTTGGTCATCTCCGACGACGATCCGAGCCGGGCCAGGCCAAAGTCCAGGATCTTGACCTGGCCGTTGGGCTGCACGTGGATGTTGGCCGGCTTCAGGTCGCGATGGACTACCTCCATCGCGTGGGCGAAGCTGAGGCCGTCACAGATCTGCTCCATGACGTTGAGCTTTTCGTCGAGGGTGACCGTTCGGTCCCCGATGATGCTCTTGAGGTCCTTCCCCTCGAGAAACTCCATCGCCATGTAGGCAACGCCCTGCTCGTCGCCGAAGTCGTAGACGGTGATGATGTTGGGGTGGTTCAGCCGAGCGGCGGATTGGGCCTCTCGATGGAACCGCTTGCGGAGATCCTCGTCCATGCCCACGACCGCCGACATCGTCTTGACGGCAACGTACCGGCTCAGGACCGCGTCGTGGGCTTTGTAGACCTTGCCCATGGCGCCTTCGCCGATCTTCCCGATGATCCGGTACTTGCCGATCCGCTCGAAATCCATCGAATGATCGCCTCGCGCCTGGACGCCGCTCGCGCCTCCGGCATGAGCGGCCGGGGGCGCAGGATGATATCACGCGCCTTCACCCCGCTATACTGAGCCCCGGCCCTTGGATACGGCCCCCCCGCTCACGGCCGGGATGATCGCGACCTCCGGGCCGTCCGCAAGGGGCGTCGCCAGGCCTCCCGTGAAGCGGATGCTTTTGGTTCCCGCGAAGATGTTGACGTGAGGACGAACCTCTCCAAGCTCCGTCACGACGCGGTCACGCAGTTGGCGATGGAGCATCCACAGGGCCTCGAGCAGGTCGCCGACCGTCGCCGCGGACCCGTCGAGCCGTACCTCGTCCCGACCCTCGGCCAGGGGTCGGAGAGGCGCCGGGATGCGGACGACCACCGCCATCAGCGCGCCGGGCGGGGGCTCGCATATTGCGTCGGCCGGCCACGACCGCGGCCTTGACGCAGACGACCGGCGGGAGGCTCTCGGCCACCGCGTGCCACGAGCTGCCTTCGTCGGCCGAGGCATAGACGCGTCCGCTGCGGGTGCCGAAATAGACGCCCGCCTTGGGCAGCGAGTCGGTGGCCAGGGCGTCGCGGAGCACCGTCTCGAACGCGTCCTTCTGCGGGAGGCCGCGGGTCATTCCCGGCCAGGACCGGCCGGCATCGCGAGTGCGATAGACGCGCAGCCGGCCGCCGGGGGTGCAGCGAAACTCGTCTGACTCGAGTGGAACGATGTAGCCGGTGTCCGCGTCGTGGGGTGAGCCGCCATGGCGAAGCCGAAGTCCGAAGGGACGCCGTGGGCGACGTCCTGCCACGAGTCGCCGCCGTCGTCGCTCCTGTAAAGCCCCCAGTGGTTCTGGAGGAAGAGCCGATCGGTGCGCGTGGATTGAAGCACGACCTTGTGCACACACTGCCCGAACTCCGGCTGCTTGTCGGGGAGAAAGTCGGCGCGCGCGCCATGATTGCGGGGGCGCCAGCTCTGGCCGCCGTCGTCGCTGCGATAGACGCCGCCCGTCGAGATCGCCACCCACATGCGCTGAGCGTCGGTGGGGTGCAGGATGATCGCGTGGAGGCGCCTCGACGTGGACCTAGAGCGCCTGCTCCCTGCGCGCGTCCCAGTAGACCCACGCAGCCAGGGCGAGGAACAGGGCGAGGCCGAGCCAGTTGCCCCAGGCCGAAAGCCAAGCCCCCATGCCCATGAGGGCGACGCGCGTGAGATCGGGCACCAGGCTCACGTGCCACGCGTCCTCGAGGAAGCGCAGGAGCGCGGCCAGGACGCCGACGAGCGCGCCGCCGGCGATGAAGCCCGATGCGATCAGCGTGCCCTTCTCGTGGCGCGCCGCGGCGAGCCTCTTGTCCTTCGAGGAGCGCTGCAGCAGCCAGGCGATGGCGGCGCCGAGCACCAGCGGCGAGTTCAGCTCCATGGGCAGGTACATCCCCAGGGCGAAGGCGAGCCCGGAGACGCCGCACATCTCCGAGGACACGGCGAACACGCCGCCCACGCCGTAGAGGAACCAGGGCGCCCCCGACTCCCCCATCACGCCACGCAGCACCGCCGCCATGGCGTTGGGCTGCGGCGCGGGCAGCGGATGCGGATGCGTGGGCCCGGGGGCGAAACCGTAGACGTGCGCCATCAGCAGGATCACGGCCGTGGTCGCCACCGAGGCCGCCACCGATCCCAGCATGTTCCAGATCTCGATGCGCCGCGGCGTCGCGCCCAGCCAGTAACCGATCTTGTATTGCGTGACGAGGGAGCCCGACATCGAGAGCGCCGTGCACACGACGCCGCCGATCATGAGCGTCTGGAGCATCCCGCTCTCGCCGCGCAGCCCGAGCCCGGACAGCGCCACCGCCGTGACGATGAGGGTGGTGAGGGTCATCCCGGAGATCGGCGTGATCGAGATCATCGCGATCGCCCAGGCCGACACCGACGCGAACAAGAACGCGATCAGGAGCGTGAGGCCCGTCGCCACCAGCGCGAGCGTCCCCGCGTTCGGCTCGTCGGCCAGGACCGAGAAGCGGAAGTACGCGAGCACGCCCACTCCCGTGGCGATGGCCGCCATCAGGATCCGCGACATCGGCAGGCCGCGGTCGGTCCGCACGTCCTCCTGCAATCCCCCTCCCCGTAGCAGCCGGCTCACTTCGCCAAGGGCCTGGCGCAGTGCCTCGACGATCACCCCCGACATCTTCAGGATCGAGAGCACGCCGGCGGCGAAGATGCCGCCGATCCCGATCGGCCGCACGTAGAGCCTGAAGATCTCGTCGGGCGCCATGGCCGAGAGCGGGTCGGCGCCCGCCGAGATCGCGCCGGGGACGAAGTGGCCCAGGTAGGCGAACACAGGGACGAGCACGAAAAACGAGACCATCGACCCCGCCATGATGATCGCCGCGTAGTCGAGGCCCATGATGTAGCCGAGGCCCAGCACGGCAGCCGACGTGTTCATCGTGAAGACGGCCTTCACCTCGCCCGTGAAGCCGGCGAGGCCCTCGATCGCCGCGGTCGAGAAATTCTCGGCCCAGCCCTTCATCGAGGGACCGACGAAGTCGAAAAGCGCGGCGAGCGCGGCCGAGTACGAGAGCACTATGGCGCTGCGGCCGCCGCGCTTGCCCGCCACCAGGATCTCGGTGGTGGCGCGCGCTTCGGGGAACGGCAGCCGGCCGTGGAGGTCGCCGACGAAGTAGCGGCGGAACGGGGCGAGGAAGAAGATCCCGAGGAACGCGCCGAGCAGCGGCACGATGAAGATCTGGAAGAAGGACGAGCGGCCCTGCAGGCCCAGGATGTAGATCGCCGGCATGGTGAAGACCGACCCGCCCGCGATGATGCCGGACGTGGCGCCGATCGCCAGCACGTTCACGTTCTCGAGCAGCGTCGAGGCACGCGCCTTGAGGAAGCGCGCCGCGAAGACCGAGAGGCCGACGGCCAGGATCGAGATCGGGATGGCCGACTCGATCCCCTGGCCCAGCTTCAGCGCGATGTAGGTGGCCGCGGCCGAGAACACGATCGCCCACAGGAAGCCCTGGACGATCGAGCGCAGCGTGACCTCGGGAACGATCTGGTCCGCGGGAACGACCGGAAGGTAGCGCTCGCCATCGGTCAGCTCGCGAAAGGCATTCTCGGGAAGCCGGACGTCGTCCTGAGGCTGTGGCCCGTTCACGAGCGCCTCCTTTCGCTGGTCGCTAGTCCCCTTCGTACTTCTCCATGACCGATTCGACGACACGGCGAGAGAGAGCATGATAGCCCTCGACCGCCGTCGCGAAGATGTCCCGGGCCAGGGCCCGCGTGCGGGGATGGCGGCCGAGCGCGCCGTAGAGTGGCCGCAGGTACTTCATGCGGCCGACGCGGAGCAGGACCTCGCGCACACGGCCGAAGACCGGCTCGTGATCCGAGCCACACGCGATCGTCAGCCACTCGACGAGGATCTCGTAGTTGCCGCGACCCGTCAGCGCCAACGCCGCGTCGAGCCACGCGCAGCTTGACCCGTCGAGGACGCGCGGAAGATGCTGGAGATACACGAGCAGCTCGCGCGGCGCCCAAGCCGCGATCTGCTCGCGGGAAGGCCGCGCACCGGACTCCCAGCTCTCGGCGAGCCGCGTGAGAGCGGTCAGGGCCTCCGATGCGAAGACCGGCGCGTTCGCGGGAATGCCCGTCTCGTAGAGCCACGCGCGCGCATCGACCGAAGCCGCCGCACCGGGGAGTGTCTCTTCCACGAAGGCCAGGAACTCCTCCGACGTGATCGAGGTGAAGCGGTACCGCGCGATGTAGGCGCGCACGAAGCGGTCGAAGCGCTCGCGGCCCACCGTGCGCTCGACCAGTGTGAGAAGGCGGGCGCCCTTCTCGTACGGAATCGAGGAGAAGGCGTCGTCGGGGTCGATGCCCTGCAGATCGGTCCGGAGCCGGGTGAGCGGCGAGGTCGGGCCGAAGCGGGCGAGCTCCTGATCGAGCGCGGTCTGGCCGATCGCCCAGTCGATGACCGACCATTGGGGCCCGTGTATCGCTTCCTCGATGCGCCGCTCCGCCCAAACAGTGAAGCCCTCGTTCAGCCAGAAGTGATCCATGTCCGCATTCGTGACGAGATTGCCAGTCCAGGAGTGCGCCAGCTCGTGGGCCACGACGTCGACAAGGGAGCGGTCCCCCGCCAAGAGCGTCGGCGTGAGGAACGTCATGCGGGGGTTCTCCATGCCACCGTATGGGAACGACGGCGGCAGCACCAGCATGTCGTAGCGATCCCACTCGTAGGGCCCGAACAGCGACTCGGCCTTCGCGATCATTTCGTCGATCCCCGCGAACTCCCAGGCGGCCGCGGCAACGGTGGCCGGCTCGGCCCACACTCGTGCGCGAGGCGAGAGGTCGCGGCTCTCGAGCTCCCCCACGGCCAGGGCCAGCAGGTACGGCGGGATCGGCTGCGGCATGTCGAACAGGAACGTGCGCGTCCCTGGCACGGGCCCGGGCCGGATGCCGGCGGGACCGGCGGACATCACGGCCGAGAGCGACTCGGGAACCGTGACCTCGGCGTGGTAGGTGACGCGCGCACGCGGGCTGTCCTGCAGCGGCACCATGGTGCGGGCGTGGATCGGTTGGAACTGGCTGAAGAGGAATGGATGGCGCTTGCCCTCGGTCTGCGCGGGAGACAGCCACTGCAGCCCGACGGCGTCGGGCGACGCCGCGTAGCGGAGCGCCACGGCGCGCGTCCCGGGCGGAAGCATGAGACGCAGCCGGCGGCCGAGGATGGCCACTTCTTCGCCAAGTTCCCAGGGGACGATTGCGCCGCTTTGGCCAACAACCGTGTCGATGTGCAGCCCCTTGGTGTCGAGGTCGAGCGGACCTGCCGCCGCCGCCGCGAACTCGAGCACGACCTCGCCGTTCACGACTCGCCGCTCGAAATCGACGGCGAGCGTGAGCCTCAAATGGCGTGTGCGCGGCTGGGTCTCGTCGAAGAAGGAGTGCGGATCAGGCGTGGTCATCGAGCGGGGTCTCCCTCCGGCGACTCAGTGGCCCGATCGCTTCCGCCGGTCCGGATCGGGTGGCCTCGGGTCGTAGCGTGAACGGCGCCAGCTCCTCTCCGAGATCAGGACCGGCTCGTCCATGGGGCGCTCCCCCTCTGGGAGCAATTCGGGGCGCGTGGTGGGATCGAAGAGCCCGTATCTCCACTCGCCGCTCTCGTCCTTGAAGGGCAGCTTCGCGAGGAAGACCGTAGCATCATCCCCGGCGTTGAGAACCGGAACGACGCCCTGCGCGCCCGTGTTCTCGATCTGTTCGAGCCGCAGGAGCAGTTGCTCTCGGCGAACCCCGTCGCACTCGCGAATGACCCGTTCCAGGAACCGCCGACGATCGTCGGCCATCGGATCCTCCTCAATCTGTGGCCCGTGGTTAAAGACCCCGCTAGTTTGCTCCTTATCGGCTCTCTTCAGGCTGGTGCGAGGCTCTTTCGGATCCAGTCCAGGCAGGTCTCGGTGTACGAGCGCGATTCGTCCTCGATACGCCCGCGAAGGAGCCGCGCAACGAGTCCCCCCAGCAGCCTGGATCGTCCGCGCAGGCCCGCCAGCAGAGTGTACCCCTTGCCGTCAGCCGGGGTTCCCAGCCAGAGAACCAGCAGCGCGGCGTCGGTGTAACGGCTGGCGTAGAGCTGCCTGTCGGCCACGTAGATGGCGCCGCCCGGGTCTCGGTGGATCACGAGGTGGTGGGGCGTGATGGACGGGTCGGGGCCGAGGCCTCCCTTGGCCCAGTAGAGAAACTGCTCGACGTCCGTGAGCGGGCCTTCGGGAAGCCCTCGAGATACGTCGCGAGCGGGCTGGCCAGGTCATTCAAGTTCGTGGCACCCGGATGAGCTCACGAAAATCCTCGGCGACGAGGCGAGGTTTCTTCTCGTCGTACGTGGCGCCCAGTCCCTCGTCCCCACCCCGCAGGTAGGCTTCGGCGTACCCCAGCATCAGCCGCCGCGCCACCAGGTTCGCCTCGCGTCCCGCGTCGGCGGCGGTCCAGGCCAGGCCCGTGCGAAAACTGGCAATGGCCCGCTCGCCCAGGCGCAGGCCGCAGTCGCCCCGCTGGCATTTCTGCAGGGCGCCCAGCTCGCGTTCCACGTCGAGGGGCTGCACCGCGGCGATCCCTGGGATCATCGCCGACGCGACCGCTCCAGAGGCCAGAAGTGCGAGCCCGATCGCGCGCATCACTACCCGTCCTTCTCCTGGCTGTTCAAACGAGGGACCAGACACCACGGAGCAGGGATGATTTCACGGGCTTCGACGGCGAGCGTGAGGTGCAAGTGGCGTGTGCGCGGCTCGTCGAAGAAGGAGTGCGGGTCAGGCGTGGGCATCGGGGCTCTCCCTACGGCGACTACTATAGCCGGCACAACTGCTCGGCCGCCAGAGTTCCGACGACGCCCCGAAGAAGCCAAGCCCATACCCCGAGGCCAGCTAGGCGCAACTGAGCAGCGTTGCCGGGGTCCGCGCTCCCGCCGCCAGAGGGGACCTCCGAACCTGCAAGAACCAGCGCTCGAGCACCAGGTGACGCGCGAACCAGCGCGACCCGAGGAAGCAGCGGCCCGCGAGGGTCGCGAGGGGCATGGGCAACCGGGCGCGCCGACGCCGCCGGCCGAACCGGGCCCGCAGGGCCTCCGGGTAGGTCCCGAGATCCTCTCGCCCAAATCGTCCGTTGGCGCTCAGCACCGCGTCGGCCGCCAGGATCCCGGATTCCACGGCGGGGCGGATCCCCTCGCCGCTCGAGGGCGCGGCCACGCCGGCCGCGTCCCCGACCAGCAGCAGCCCGTCGCCCACGACGGGGCGGCCGACGCGTTCATAGAGCAGGTAGGCGTGCCCCTGCCAGCGGCCGGGAGCGTCCGCCGGGATCCTCTTCCGCCGCGCGAGGAACGCCAGGAACTCCTCGACGTGGGCGGGAAGCCCGCGCGGATCCCTGCGCCCGAGCCCCACGTTCAGGTAGTCCCCCTTCCTCACGCACCAGCCGTAGCCCCTGAGGTCCGCGGAGAAGTACAGCTCGGGCGTCTCGGGGAGCACGCGGCATTCCGACTGCTGGCGCGCGTTCATCCGGAACTCCACTTCCCGGGAGACAACCAGCGCGGCGGGTGGCGGCGCCCCGTTCAACAGCCGGGCGACGGGACAGAAGTGGCCGCCCGCCCCGATCAGTAACGGCGTCCGGATCTCCTCGTTCACGACCCAGAGGCCGGCGTCGCGCCGCAGTCGGGTCACCGGCACACCGGTCCGCTGCCGCGCGCCCGAGCGCTCCAGGAGGCAGAGGTCCAACTCCCGGCGCCTCAACCCGTAGCCCGCGGTCTCCCCGTAGCGGGTGATCACATCGGGACCGCCCACGCGGCCGGTGCGGAAGGCGGTGAATGCCTGCAACGTGCGCCCCTGGGCGTACTCCGCAGGGGAGAGGCCGAGGGTCTCAAGCGTCCCGGGCGTGATCCACCCCGCGCAGGGCTTGTCCCGCGGGAAGGCCGCCTTGTCGAGGATCAGGACGTCCAGGCCGGCGGCCCGGAGTCGGGCGGCGCAGGAGGACCCCGCCGGCCCTCCCCCGACGATCAGGGCGTCACATCTCTCCATGGGTACAGCTCCGCCCTGGTCCAGGGCAGATCGTTGAACCCTCGCCGCGCAAACGTCACCTGGAACAACTGCAGCGAGCCGCTCCGGAAGGCAGCCTCCGAGCCGGCCAGGTAGAGGCGCCAGCTTCGGGCGAAGGCCTCCCCGAAGCGCGCCGCCACCTCGTCCATCGCGTTCTCGAAACGGGAGCGCCAGTGGGCCAGGGTCACCGCATAGTGCAGACGCAGGTTCTCGACGTCGAGGATCGAGAAGCCGCCGTGCTCCAGCACCCCGCGCGACATCTGTCCCAGCGTCGGCGGGCAGGCGCCGGGGAAGATTCGCTGCCGGATCCAGGCGTTCAGGGCGCCGGGCTGGTCGCGTCCGATGAAATGCAGCAGCCCACGGCCGTGGGGCCTCGCGAGGCATCTGTCGATGACCTCCCCCAGGACGCGGTAGTTCTCGAGGCCGACGTGCTCCAGCATTCCCAGCGACACAAAAGCGTCGAAGCGGCCGCGGATGCGGCGGTAGTCGTCCTCGAGGAACACGACACGCCCCTCGAGCCCCTCGCGGGCGGCGCGATCCCGAGAGTAGCGGACCTGTTCCGTGGAGATGTTGTAGGCCGTGACGGTCACGCCGTAGTGGCGCGCCATGTGGAGGGCCAGGGCGCCCCAGCCGCTCCCGGCCTCGACCACCGATTCTCCGGGGCGCAGGCGAAGCTTGCGGCACACGTGGTCCATCTTGGCGACCTGCGCATCCTCGAGGCCGTCGTCGGGGGAGGGGAAGTAGGCGCTGGTGTACAGCATCTGATCGTCGAGCCAGAGACGGTAGAACTCGTTGCCCAGATCGTAATGACGATGCACGTTGTCCCGGGAGGCCCGGAGCGTGTGGCGACCAAGCAAGATGAGCGCGCTGGTCGAGGAGGCGCGGTCTTCGACGGCGTGGTAGACCGCCTCGAGGGCCGCCACCAGATCCCCGTGAACCTCCACGCGCCCGGAGCTGTAGGCGTCGCCGAAGCGCCCTTCGGGGTCGAGGAGCACCCTCAAGAGCGTCGCGCGGTCGCGAAAGGCGACCGTCGCAACCGACCCAGGCCCGCCTTCGGAGAGAACCGTCCCGTCCGCCAGAACGAAGCGCAACTCCACAGGGCCGAGGCTGCCCCGGAGCAACCTACGGAGGGCGCGGTCCCGGCTCCGGAGCGCCCCGGCGCCTACGAACGCCGCGGCGCCCTCGTCGAGGGATCGATCACGGCCAGAAAGCACCCGCATGCCATTTTTGGTAATGAGCAAGGGGGATGCCACGCCGGCATCCGACCCGACCTCCCTCGACGCCGCGATCAGGCCAGCAGCGAGCTCAGGTTGGGACGGCAGCCTGCCGGAAAGGCGTGCGCCGTCCCCCCGCGGCCCGTAAACTGTGCGCGTCCTCGGCGGACGCGCGAATCGAACGAGCCTCCCAGCCTACGGCGACAATCACGAGGCGAGCGCTCCCAGGATTAGGGGACCATAGACCTGGAACCGCCAATCGGGGTCAAGTGAGTCTTCAACTATGAAGATGAATGAGAAACAATGTACGAGAGCAAGAGAAGGAGGAGAACGACGTATACGATCAGGACGGTCAGGGTGAACTTGCCCTTCTGGCTCATGCCTCCCGCTGGGTCCTGCTCTCGAGCCTCAGCCCTTCGTGCAAGATCACGGAGCTCGCCGTCGCCTTCAGGAACGTGCGTCCCAGGCATGGTCCCGGGCCGCACGCCCGCGAGACCCGCGGGCGGTGCGCTTCTTCGGGGATCAGCTTGGAGGGCAGGTCGTTGAGGTCGTGCTCGGCCTGCGACTGACCTCGAGCTTCTTTACAGGAGCACGGGGGATCTTGAGTTGCTCGGCACCCCGTATCACTGTCAGGAACTCGGCGTCCGTCTCGACGAGCTTACCCACGACTGTCTTCCTCGGAATGTGGAAGACCTGCTGGTCCACCTTGATCGCCAGGAGGTCCGCCGTCTTCTCGACCGCTCCACCCGATCTTTCCGTCCTGTTCGCGTCTATCGTTATCACTCCCGGTATCTTGACTGTCGCACGCGGCGTGATCCTGATTCTGGCCCCTGCGGCCAACTCGGATGAGTCGACCGAAAACAGGGTCCCCGAAGCCATCAGAACGCCGAGGAGTCCGGCAGCAGCGATAGGGCCAAGGTGCTTCGTCATGGCGACCTCCCACTCCTCCGAGGGGGCTTGAGACCACGCTCCCAAGCGAGCGTGCCATAGCACCCTTGAAGCGACAACGACACGCGACGACACGCGAGTCAATGAGCCAGACGATCTAGCG
>JBGPYB010000108.1:0-16174 GCA_041493035.1 Vicinamibacteria bacterium
CGATGCACGCCACCAAGGCAGCGGTCGAGGAAGGGATCGTCCCCGGAGGCGGCGTGGCGCTGCTGCGCTGCGTGAAGGCCGTCGATGCCATCAAGGTCGAGGGCGACGAAGCCGTGGGCGTCAGCATCATCAAACGCGCCCTGGAGGAGCCCTTGCGCCAGATCGTAGGCAACGCCGGCCACGAGGGAGCCGTCGTCGTGGGCAAGGTTCGGGAGATGAAGACGGATGAGGGCTTCAACGCCCTGACCGAGACGTACGAGAACCTGGTCGAGGCCGGCGTCATCGACCCGACCAAGGTCGTCCGCTCCGCGCTACAGAACGCCGCGTCGATCGCGTCGCTCCTGCTCACCACCGAGGCCATCGTCTGCGAGATCCCCGAAGCCAAGGGCGACAAGGGCTCGCCCGGCATGGGCGGCGGCGGCGGCGGCGACATGTACTGATGCCAGACCCTTGCGCCTCCACGGGGAGGCGCAAGGGAGTTTCCCTGCTCGAAGGCCTGAAGTGACGGCCAAGGCGGCAACGGTGCGGCTAGAATAGGGCCATGCCGTTGCAGTCGAGTAGAGCCGCCGGTCGTTCGCAGTGGCTGGTCCGTCGTTACACCCTGGGACAAGAGCCCGGGGCCGACCTGAGCGGCTTCACGACGGCCGAACAGCGCCTCGAGATGATGTGGCCCCTGGCTCTCGACGCCTGGAAGCTCACGGGTCGGCCGCTGCCCGACTATGTCCGTGCGGCCATGCCGGTGAAACGGCGGCGCCTCGACGACCGGAATCGAGACTCGGGTTGAACGACGACTTTCGAGACGTCTTGTCGCTCCTTCTGGAGACGGAATCGCGTTTTCTCGTCGTGGGCGCCCACGCGCTTGCCGTTCACGGCGTGCCGCGTGCCACGGGCGACCTGGATGTCTGGATCGACCGCGATCCGGAGAATGCCGGGCGAGTTTGGAACGCTCTCGTTCGGTTCGGCGCTCCGGTGGCCGCCCTCGGGATCTCGAAGGCCGACCTGGAGACGCCTGCGACCGTCGTCCAGCTCGGCCTTCCACCCCATCGGATCGACGTTCTGACGGACATCACGGGCGTGGAGTTCTCGGCGGCGTGGCAAGAGCGCGCTTCTTCGCGCGTCGGCGTTCTGGACGTGCCCTTCCTGAGCAAGGCCCACCTCATCGCCAACAAGCGGGCCACGGGAAGACTGCGGGACCTCGCGGATATCGAAGCTCTCGAGGGCCGGGGCGACTGATCGGCGTTTCGGCCTATTGCGCCCTCACTTCTGTGCCGTTGTCACAGCCCGCACGTAGAGGTTCTTGAACGACGCGGCCGTGGGTTTGTCGCCGTGGCAGAGTTGGAACCCGATCGGGCCCGCCAGGCGGCCCGGCTCGTCCACCACGTCCACGGTCTTGACGCCGTTCAGCCACGTCTCGATGTGGTGGCCGACGGCCCGCACGTAGTAGTGGTTCCAGTCCTCGACGTGGAGGAGCTGATCCACGCTCTCCTTCGGGTACTTGGCGATCATGCCGCGGCCGCGCTCGTCCCAGAGGCAGCCCCAGTAGCCGTCTCCCATGTCCACCTGATAGCCAGGCACGTCGTCGAAGCTCGTGGGGGCGATGCGGATGCAGATACCACTGTTGTTGCCCACCAGCTTCACGTCGGCGTGGAACTCGCAATCGCCGTAGTCGGCGCGCTCGGTGTAGAGGTAGTGGTGCTCCTTTCCGCCGGGTGTCGAACCGACGAGCAGACCCGCCTCGGCCTTCCAGAACTCGGGCTGATACTTGAACCCGGCCAGGTCCTTGCCGTTGAACAGCGCCGTCCAGCCACGGCTCGCCGGCCGACCGAGCTTGTCCAGCTTTGCTCCCTGGGGTGGGTGAGGATCGGTGGCGGGAGCGCCCGCGAAGAGCAGAGCCAGACCGGTTGCGGGGCCGAGTGTCCGAAGTATCGAGCCGATCGGCATGGAGCCTCCTATTTGCGTCAGGGATTGGGCGGCGGCGGCGTGACGGGCGGAGCTTGCGCGGCGCGGAAGCTGACAGTCCCGACCTCGACGCGGCGTCCCGACCGGAATGACTCGATCGACGCCAGCGCCAACTCCAGCGCTCGACGGCCGGCCTGGGCGTGGACGGGCGGCGGCTGGCCGGCCTTGAACGCCGCCAGCAACGCGTCCACGTGCTTGTCGAACGTGGCGTAGAAGCTGCGGTCGACGTCGTTGAAGTACCCCGCTTGCCACACCTCCGCCGTCTCACGGTCGTGAGGGCTGAAGGTGTAGCGCCGAACGGTGTCCTCGATGAGCACGCGCCCTCGTGTCCCGTTTACCTCGACCAGATGAGTGTCGGGATAGGAATAGCCCGTGTCGTACGAGCCGACCAGGCTCCCCACGGCGCCGCTCGCGAACTGAAGCGCGATCGCCATGGTCCGGAAGAATCCGGCGGACGTCCGGTCGGTCATCTGCGCCATCACCGACACGATGGGCCCGCACAGCAGCTCGAGCATGTCGAAGCCGTGGCACTGGGTCTCGATCAGGTTGTTGAACGGGTGGGACAGCCCGCCTCCGCCGCCGAAGCGCCATGTGGCGAAGGTCGCGTCCCCCAGCCGACCGCTCGCGATATCGCGATAGGCCAGGGCCACCGGCTGGGCGTAGTGGTGGTTGAAGTTGATGGCAAAGAAGAGGCTTCGCTGCGCCGCTTCCGCGAGGAGCGTGTCGGCCTCGGCGATGTCGAACACGAAGGGCTTTTCGACGAAGAGGGGGTAGCCAGCCCGGATCACCTCGAGGGTGGGGGAGAAGTGTTCCTGGTTTCCCAGGCAGAGCCAGACCATGTGGGGACGCTCGGCGTCCAGCATTGTCCGGATGTCGGTGTAGCCGCGCACACCGTACTCCGCAGCGCGCGCGGCGGTCTTCTCGGGGTTGCGGCCGCAGAGTGCGGCGAACTCGACGTCCTTGCGCTGCGAGAGGATGCGGGCGTGCTCTCGTCCCCAGCCACCCGCGCCCACGAGGACGACCTTCACCGCCCCGCCGCCGCTCATGCCGCCGCCGGCGGTGGGCCCGCGGCCAGGAGGCCCGCGCGTCGCGTCCGGCGCTTCGACTGGACCATATGGGCCACCTGATCGAGGATGACGGCAACGAGGATCACGGCCCCGATGATGATGAAGGTCCAGTTATTGTCGAGCCGGAAGGTGCGCCGCGCACCATTCGCGTCGCGATACACCCACTGGAACATGTTGATGCCGTTGTCGATCACCCGCATGATGCACGAGCCGATGATGGAGCCGAGCACGGTGCCTTCACCGCCGCGCAGCGAGACGCCTCCGAGCACCGCCGCCGCGATCGCGTAAAGCTCGTACGCGATGCCGACCTGCTGCGACATCTGTCCGATGTAGGCGGCGTAGCAGACGCCGGCCACGCCTCCCGAGAACGAGGAGATGACGTAGGTCAGCGTCTCGACCCGCCGCACGGGTATGCCGGAGTACTCGGCCGCCTCGCGGTTGCCGCCGATCGCGTAGACGTAGCGTCCGAAGACAGTGAAGTGCAACAGGTAGGCGGCGACCACGGCGACGAGAACGAGGACGAGGAACGGGTAGGGCAGGACCGGGCTCCCTTGGGACCCGAAGAGCCCACCGTTCGCGAACCCCGCGAGGGGAACGTCTCCCAGGCTGAGGGTTCCGCCGCGGACGATGGTCTGGGACACTCCGCGCAGCAGCAGCATCCCGCCGAGGGTCACGATGAAGGGCTGCAGGTTGAGGCGCGTGATCAGGAGGCCTTGGACCAGTCCTGCCAGGCCGGCCGCGGCGAGAGCGATCGGGATGCCGATCCAGAGCGAGTACCCGAGGCCTCCGGCCGCCGGATTGTCGGGGTAGAACTGTCCCGAGACCCTCGCGATCAACACGCCGGTCAAGCCGATCACGGATCCGATCGAAAGATCGATGCCCCCCGTGATGATCACGAACGAGATGCCGATGGCGAAGATCCCGAGCATCGAGATCTGGCGCGTGGTGTTGACCACGTTCGAGGCGCCGAGGAAGTCGTGGTTGGTGGCCCAGAGACCCAGGCACAGGAGCACGAGGGCCACGAACATCCCCAGCTCGCGTCTCATGCCGTCTTCCTCTCGTCTGTGCCGCCGGTCATGAGCTGGGCGACGCGCTCGGCGGTCAGGCCGGCCCGGGGGAGCACACCCGCGATGCGCCGCTCACGCATCACCACCACGCGGTCGCTCATTCCGAGCACCTCTTCCATTTCGGAGCTGACCATCAGGATCGTGATGCCTTCGGCGGCCAAGGCCGCCATGTGCCGATAGATCTCCGCCTTGGCGCCGACGTCGATGCCGCGCGTGGGCTCGTCCAGGATCAGCACCCGGGGCTCCATCGCGAGCCACTTGCCCAGGACCACCTTCTGCTGGTTTCCCCCCGAAAGGTTCACGACCCGGCTCTGGACGGAGGACGTCTTGACGCGGAAACGCGCCACCTCTTGCTCGGCGACGCGGCGCTCCCGGGCCCGGTCGAGGAGGCCGTAGCGGGAATAGGTGTGGACCGCGGGGAGCGAGATGTTCTGGGCGACGGTCATGGGCAGCACGAGGCCATGGCGCTTGCGGTCCTCGGGGGCCAGGTACACACCGCGGCGGATCGCTTCGCTCGTGCGGCGGGGGAGGAACGGACGCCCCTCGAGCTGGATCGAGCCGCCGAGGGCCGGGGTCGCGCCGAAGAGTGTCTGCATCAGCTCCGTCCGACCGGATCCAACGAGCCCGGCGAAGCCGACGATCTCGCCGCGCGAGGCGCTGAACGAGACCGGCGCCGGCGCACCCGGGACGAGGAGGCTCAGGGCGGCCAGCACCGGCTCCGACGGCGCCCGCTCCGGTCGGGGCGGAAAGTAGTTGGCGGACAGCTCGCGGCCCACCATGAGAGCCACGATCTTCTCGTGGGTGGCCTCGGTGCGATCGAGGTCCCCCACGTGGCGTCCATCACGGAGGACGGTCACACGATCGGCCAGGTCCAGCACCTCTTCCATGCGGTGGGAGATGTAGACGATCCCTATGCCCTCGGAGCGGAGCTGGCGGATGATCTGGAAGAGCTTCCGGGATTCGCCCGCGGTGAGGGACGAGGTCGGCTCGTCCATGACGATGATGCGCGCCCTGAGGGCCAGCGCCTTGGCGATCTCGACCATCTGCATCTCGCCCACGGTCAGGCTCGAAACAGGAGTGTCGGGCGAATGCCCCAGGCCCACCCGCCGCAGGAGGTCCACGGCCGCGGTCCGCATCGCGGTTCGTCGCAGCGGCGACAGGAGGCCCAGCGACCGGCCTTCGTTTCCGAGGAAGACGTTGCCAGCCACGTCGAGATTGGGAGCCAGCATCAGCTCCTGGTGGATGAGGGCGATCCCCGCCCGTTTGGCGTCGCGGACCGACTGGAAGCGTAGAGCGCGCCCCTCGACCAGGATCTGCCCTTCGTCGGGCGGATGCGCGCCCCCCAGGACCTTGATGAGGGTGGACTTGCCCGCCCCGTTCTCGCCTGTGAGAGCCAGGACCTCGCCGCGTCGCAGGTGGAGCGAGACGCCCTGGAGCGCCACGACCCCCGGGAAGCGCTTGGTGATCCCGCGCATCTCGAGGAGCGGCAGCGCGGCTTCTGCTACTTCTTCCACTCGGCGAGACGCTTCTCGAAATCCCCGAGGGTGTCCTTGTCGATGACCTCGACGCCGGTATTCTCGATGCCGTCCTTCGGGATCTCGGCACGCGCCTTGTCGAAGTCCGTGGCCAGACGGTGCATCCACTTGGCGCATCGATACCCCATCTCGAACGGGTGCTGCACGACGGTGCCTGCGATCGTCCCGTCCCGGATCCCCTTGAGGGTGCCGTCTTCCTCGTCGAAGACCGCCGCCACGACCTTGCTGCGCTTGCCGGTACCCTCGAGGGCCGCCGCGATGGCGGGTCCGTTGTAGGACCAGAGGCCGCAGACCAGGCGGACGTCGGGGCGGGCGTTCAGGATGTCCTCGACGTTCCCGCGCGCCTTCGCCCGGTCGGTCTGGTCTTCGCGCTTCTCGACGATCTCGATGCCGTGCCCCGCGATCGCGTCCGACACTCCCTTGAGGCGCTGGGTCGCGTTGTCGGCCGAGAAGAAGCCCACGAACACCGCCATCTTCCCGCCGTTCGGCAGGAGCTGCACGATTCGCTCTCCCAGCCTCTTGCCCGCCTCGTAGTTGATCGTGCCGACGTACAGCAGTCGCTTCGACTCCGCCGCGTCGGAGTCGAACGTGATGAGCCGCGTCTTCTGCGCGGTGCGGTTCAGGACCGAGACCTGGTCCTTGGGTGCGATGACGCTAACCGCGATGGCGTCGTAGCCCTGGCTGACGAGGTTCTCGAGGATCTGGTTCTGTTCCTCGGTCTTGCCGTTGGGCGGCATCTTGATGTCGACCTGGACCTTGCCCTCGGCCTCGTACTTGTGGACACCGTTCCCCGCGATCTTCCAGAACTCGGCGGTGTTGTTGGTCACGAAGGCCAGCTTGACGACCTTCGCCGATTCGTCTCCGCCGCGCTGGCATCCGCCGGCCAGAACGAGGGCGGCGAGGGCGATGGCCGCCGGTGCCACACGACGGCATCTCAGAACGCTCTCGGTCTTCATCAGGAGGCCCTCCGCCTTTTCCGCTGTTGCTGCCGGATTCTAGTCGGACCTCGCGAAGGCGTCCACACCCCTCGACCTCGTGTTAGTCTCCTCCCGGGTGAGAGCGGCCTGGCCGCCAGGGGGTTGACGATGTCCGCGAACGATGTCTCCAGACGATCCTTTCTCGGCCGGACGGTCGCCGGGACGCTGGCCGCCACAGCGTCCCCCTGGCTGCGCGGCGCGGCGGCTGGTTCCGCCGTGTCGAGCCTGCTCGATCACCTCGGCGTGGCGCTCTTCACCGTCCGGGAGCAGATGAAGACGGACCCCGCCGGGACGCTGAAGGGCATCGCGGATCTGGGCTACGGGTATGTCGAGAGCGCTCTCCTCCCTTCGCTGGGCCCGGCGGCGAGAGCTGCGGGCGTCAAGCAGGCGAGTGCCTACGCGCCGACGTACCTGGTCACGGGGAATCGCACGGCCTGGGCGTCCCAGCAGCCGCCGCCTCTGCCCGAAAGCTTCGACTGGGCCAAGGCCGTCGAGGAAGCGAAGGCGCAAGGGCTCCGGTACCTCGTCATCGTCTATCTACAAAAGGCTGAGCGCGGTGGGCTCGACGTCTACCGTACGCTCGCGAAGGGCCTCGCCAAGGCGGGGGAGACCTGCCGCAAAGCGGGCCTGGGGCTGGCCTACCATCCCCATGCCTTCGAGTACGAGGCCATCGACGGAACACGGCCCATCGATCTGGTGTTGAAGGAGACGCCGAAGGATCTGCTGGGCCTCGAGCTGGACGCATTCTGGGCGAGCATCGCCGGCGTCGATCCCATCAAGATGCTGGAAACCTACACCGGACGAGTTCCCCTCGTGCATCTCAAGGACTTGGCGAAGGGGACGCCGGTGCAATACGACGAAGGCAAGGTCCCGAAGGAGGCGTTCAAGGAGATCGGCCAAGGGTCGGTGGACTGGGCCAAGTTCCTCCCGGCGGCCAAGACGGCCGGCGTCCAGTACTTCTACGTCGAGCAGGACTATTGCGTAGGCAGTCCCTTTGACAGCCTGCGACAGAGCCGCGAGGCCCTGGCCCGGCTGGCTGGCTGACATCTTCCGGGGACCGCGTGGCGAAGGGAAGCCCGGAGATCTGGCGAGCGGGGACCGAAGACCTCGAGTTGCTGGTGCCGCTCTTCGACGCCTACCGGCAGTTCTACGGCCTCGCCGCCGATCCGGCGCTCTGCCGCAGCTTCCTCCGCGACCGCATCGGCCGCGATGAAGCGGTCGTCTTCATGGCCGGCGTCCGCGGACGGGAGGGATGGGGCTTCACGCAGCTCTTCCCGACGTTCTCCTCGCTCCACGCGCGACCCATCTGGGTCCTGTACGACCTCTTCGTGGCGCCGGCCGCTCGGCAAGAGGGGATCGGTCGTCTATTGATGAATCGCGCCCGAGACCACGCCGTAGAGAGTGGAGCCGCGTCCATCGTTCTGTCGACCGCGAAGACCAACACGATCGGCCAGGCGCTCTACGAATCCCTGGGCTACGTCCGGGACCAGGAGTTCCTGAACTACGAGCTCTTCCTCCCCGCGACCAAAGAGCCGCCGAGCTAAGGCCGTTTCACGCCTTCCGTCGGAAGGTCGATCACCAGCCTCGTCGTCTCTCCGGGCTTGATCGCGACAGCGCGGGCGAGGGCTTCGTAAGCCGGATGGCGCAAGCTCAGCGTGTGAGGCCCGGCGGGTAGCGGGACCCGGTCCATCGGAGTGGTACCTACGAGGCGGCCGTCGATGCTGACCTCGGCCCAGGGCCGGACGACGATCTGTAGCATCCCGGGTTGAGGGGCCGCCGTCACAGCCGGTGCCTGGAGAAGCGTGGTCGGGGGCGGCGGCGTTGGCGTCGGTGAGGGCGGGCCTGGAGTCGAGCGGGGGCTCGGAGCCGGCGTAGCTTTGTGGGGTGGCGGTGAAGAGGGCGCCGGCAGCGTTGTCGTGGGCTCTGGGGGTCGAGTCGACATAGCCAGGGAGTCGACTGAGGAAGTGGCCGTCGTTGTCGGAGGCGGTGGCAGCGTGGTGGACGGCGGTGGAGGCGTTGGGTCCACGGCATGCCCACGCCGAAGGGCCAGATAGCCGCCCCCGGCGACCGCGAGGAGAGGCAGTGCGATCATCCAGGGAGCGATCGCGCGCCGTGTCACGGGCTGCGGAAGCGTGGGCGCCTCGAGCGCAACGGTGGGCATAGGCTGCTGTTTGCGACTGGGCGACCGCGCCTCTCGGAGCCCGTCGGCCAGCGCCCGCGCAGTGGGATAGCGCAGGTCCGGTTCCTTGGCCAGCGCTCGGCGCAGCACTGACCGTAGACCCTGCGGCAGGCCTGCGACGTCAAGCGGCGGCGGGTCGTTCAGGTGTTTGAGGATCGTGGAGATGGGCGTGTCGCCCCGGAAGGGGACGTTGCCCGTAAAGATTTCATAGATCACGACGCCGAGGGCATACACGTCGGTGCGAAAGTCGACTTTGTGGCCCTGGGCCTGCTCGGGGGCCATGTATTCCGGCGTGCCGAGCACCTGGCCCGTGGCCGTGGCTGTCCCGCCCCCTTCCTGGCGCTTCGCGATCCCGAAATCCATCAGGCGCGCCACGTGGTCGCGGTCGACCATGATGTTGGGCGTCTTCAGATCGCGATGAATGATGCCGGCCGCGTGGACGGCCTCGAGCCCCTCGGCGAGCTGGATGGACACGTCGTAGGCCTCGTCGGACGGCAGACCGCCGCGCTCCCGCAGGACCTGCTTCATGTCGACGCCGTCGATCAGCTCCATCGAGATGTAGAGAAGCCCGCGGTCCTCGCCGTAGTCGTGGATGGCGCAGACGTTGCGGTGACGGATCCGGCGAGCGATCTTGATCTCGGACCTGAACCGCTCGGCCATCTTCGGGTCCTGGGCGAAGTCCGGGCGCAGGACCTTGATGGCGACACGTTCGTCGAGCGTACGGTCGTGCGCGCGATAAACCATCCCCATGCCGCCCCGTCCGAGCGGCTTCTCGATCTCGTAGCGGCCGTGGAACAGAGCGCCAGGGGAGAGGTCGACGGTCACCACCACCGCGGTCGGCGTCTCGAGGGAGGCGCCGCATCGGCTGCAGGCGGTGAGCGCGTCCGCGTTCTCGGCCTGGCAGGAGGGGCAGATCATCCGGGAGCCCGAGAATACGCCGCGGGCGCTGTTACGGCAAGGCTATCCCCGGATCAGGGATGCTTGACCGTCAGGTTGAAGGTCGCGGTGCAGCCGTCGCACGAGTCACGATGGAAGACGTAAAGACGGTATTCCTGAGATGGCGCGCCACCCAGGGGCTGGACGTTGGCCGTCAGGGTCGCGCTGAGGTTGGTCAGCAGGTTCGAGTTCGCGACCGTGGTCCCCCCGGCGTCGGCCAGGTACATGCCCAGGACAGCGTCCCTCTTGCCCCCCGTCGAGGTCCATGTGTCGTTGGCTTCGAGAACGCCGGCGGCGACGACGACAAGGTCGAAGGACTGCTGATACTCGCTCTCTCTAAGGGTGATCGGCCCGAAGCTCTCCGTCTTTCGGGGATCGGGCATGGTCGTTGTCGTCGTGGTCGTTGGCGCGCTGCTGCCGCCTCCGGCGGCCACGGCCGCGATGCCGCCCGCCGCGGCGACTCCCCCGATGATCAACAGTGCCTTGCCGCCTCCGCCCCCCTTCTTCGGTTCGACTTTCGGCGCTGCTCCGCCCGCGCCCGCGGCGGTGGTGGCCGCCACCGGCGCGTTCCGATTCTCTTCTGCCTTCGCCGCTTCGAAGATGTCGATCACCTTGGGCGGAAACTTGTCGGGAGAGAGCGAGAGGGTTCGTATCTGGGCGATCGCCTCGCGGAACTTGGCCTTGCCGGCCGCCTCGTGCCCCTTCCCGATGTAAGCGATGCCCAGGTACAGATAGGCCTGCGAAAGATCGGCGGAGCGCTTCGGGTCCGCCGCGAGGCGTCGCGCGGCGTTGTCGAGGGTCAGGATCGCGCCGTCGTAGTCGCCGTCGTCGACCTGTGCGATTCCCTTCGCGATCTCGGGATCGGTTGGGGTGTCCGTCTGGGCCGGCGGAACGACGAGAGCCACGAGCAGAAGCGGCAGCAGGGCTTTTCTGACCACGCGCGACCTCCTCAGAATGTGGGCGGAGCATACGCTGCTGGCGCTTTCCCGGCAAGGCTCCGAGAACTAGGCTCCGAGAACTAGAAGCCCATGGGTGGAGGGGAGAGGCCAGGTCGGCCTCTCCCCGGGGACGGGTCGGCTTACGCCTTCTTCGCGACCTTCTTCTTGTCGGCGCCGACCTCTTCCACGATGTAGCCGCTCTTGGCCTTGCACTCAGCGGCGCTGGTCGGCGTCCAGTTGATGATCTTGCTCGACGCCCCGCACTTCGCGTGGGACCCGCAGGAATGGGTCTCGGTCTTTCCGAACTTCTCCTGGAACTCCTTGTCTCCGAGGAGGGTCTGGAAAGCCTTGATGTCCGCATCCGTGACGGCACACTTCGCGTGGGAGCCGCATCCGTTGACCCCCCAACACTTCACTTCGTCCTTCTTGTCGTCGGCCACGCCGGGGTTGGGGGCGCTCAGGCCCATGCTGATCCCCGCGACGGCCGCCATGAGAAAGCCCTTTTCGCGCTTCTTCATCGAGACTCCTTGCCTTGAATGGGGTGATGGCCCCTCGGAGAGTAGACATCGTTCGCGCCCCTTTGGGAAGTCCCGGCCCAGATTCTTCTTCTACCGGAGAGGCGAGCCGGTCCGGGCTTGAGCCGGGAATATTCGTAGGGCCCGGGCGATTCGTCGGGTTGAGACCATGCGCCTTCTGCTCTACCCCTTCGGGCTCGCGGCGACCCTCATGACCTTGTGGCTCGGTCGAGTCGAATCCGCTCCGTGGCCGGTCGCGGCTCCGCCCTTTCCCACGGCCGACCGGTCCCGCTGGGTCGGCGAACCGCAGACGTGGGAGGGGCTTCGGGGTCGCGTGGTCCTTCTCGACGTCTGGACGTTCGGCTGCATCAACTGCGTGCGGACGATCCCCTGGGTCCGCGACGCCGTCGGACGATACGCCACCCGGGGATTCACCGTCGTCGGCATTCACACGCCGGAGATGGAGTCGGAGCGGGTGCGTGCCTCGGTGGAGGCCGAGGTGCGCCGGCGCCAGCTCGACTTTCCCCACCTGATCGACAACGACCACGCTTACTGGAACGCTCTTGACAATCACTACTGGCCGGCCCTCTATCTCGTGGACCGCTGCGGTCGCATCCGAGCCACCGCCATCGGCGAGGTCCATGCTGGTCAGGAGAGTGGCCAGCGCCTCAACGCCGAGATCGAGGCGCTGCTGAAAGAGTCCCCGACCGACTGCGCCGGGCGCTAGTTCGGCGACCGGGCGCAGTTCTGCTAGACTCCCCGCTCGCGTTCGATGGCTGCCAACCGCTATTTCATCCAAGGCCGTGTGCAGGGCGTCGGCTATCGCTACTTCGTTCTGCGCGAGGCCGAGCGCCTGGGGGTCTCCGGCTTCGCGCGGAATCTCCCCGACGGACGCGTAGAGGTGGTGGCCGAGGGGAGAGACGAAGACCTTCTGGCATTCGAAGGCCGGCTGAAGGAAGGTCCGGCCTTCTCCGGGGTATCTGAGGTCGAGCGCGTTGCGATCGCCCCTCGAGGCGATCAAGGCTTTCACATCCGTTAGGAGACGAGATGGCTCAAGACCAGGAGATCCTCCAGGCCGCGATCCGCGACGTGCCCGACTTTCCGAAGAAGGGGATCCTCTTCAAGGACATCACGACACTCCTCAAAGATCCGAAGATGTTCCGCCTGGCGGTGGATCGCTTCATGGCCTTGTTCGACGGTCGGCCTCTCGACAAGGTGATCGCCATCGAAAGCCGGGGCTTCATCTTCGGCAGCGTGGTGGCCGACCGATTGGGCATCGGCTTCGTTCCGGTTCGCAAGCCGGGGAAGCTGCCGTGGAAGACGCGCCGCGCGTCGTATGCGCTGGAGTACGGCACGGACTCTCTGGAAATCCACGACGACGCCCTCTCCTCCGGCGAGAAGGTCCTGGTCGTGGACGACGTGATCGCGACCGGCGGCACCGCCGCGGCCGTGGGGGAGCTGGTGGCCGGGTTTGGGGCTTCGGTGACGGCTTACGCATTTCTGGTGGAGCTGACCTTTCTCGACGGCCGGGCGAAGCTGGCGGGGAGCGACGTCCTGAGCCTGATCCGGTACTGACGAGTTTCTCGGGTCTATACTCGACTCGAGGGAGAGGTCATGGTGGGTCGCGGCTCTGCCGTCGCTGTGAGCCTGCTGCTGCTCGGCGGGTGCGGCTCGGAGAGCCCGAACCCGGCCCGCTGCCCGGACGTCGCGTGCCTCGAGCGCACGCTCGCCGGCCACGCGAGCCGGGTCACCTCGGTCGCCTTCTCGCCGGACGGCCAGGTCGTGGCCACGGGAAGCACCGACTTCACCGTCCGCCTCTGGAACGTCGCCGACGGTGCCCTCGTGCGGACGCTCACCGGTCACACCTCCAGCGTCCTATCGGTGGCGTTCTCTCCCGATGGCGCCATCGTCGCCTCGGGGAGCGAGGACGCCACCGTGCGTCTCTGGCGCACCGACGATGGCCGCCTTGTGCGCACCCTCGCGGCAGCGACCTACGGCGTGACGGCTCTCGCCTTCGCGCGGGACGATCGGACGCTGGTCGCGGGTTCAGCGGACCATACCGTCCGGTTGTGGGATGCGGCCACCGGGCGTTTCCTCTCGACCGTCGCGGCCCACGTTGCACCGGTGACGGCTGTTGTCCTGGCTCCCGACGGCGCCCACTTCGCGTCCGCCGGTAGTTTCCTCGACGGCCGAGTCCGACTCTGGACGTTCCCCGCCGCGACGCCAATCTGGCAAGCGTTCGGGGAGGTGGCTGTCTGGTCGCTCGCCTTCGCCCCTGACGGAAGTACGCTGGCCTGCGGCGGCGCCGCGGGTGCGGTGCGGCTTCGGTCGACGGCCGACGGAAGCGAGCGGCGGGTCCTCGCGGCCGGCGACGGACCGATCAACGCCGTTGCCTATTCCCCCGATGGGCAGCATCTGGCCGCGTCGGAAGGCGCGTCCGTTCGCATCTTCGACCCGACCCTCGGCGTGTCCCGTGGCCTCCTCACGGGTCACGCCGGGAGTGTCTTCGGCCTGGCGTTCTCCCCGGACGGGCGCTTGCTGGCCTCCGCCAGCGACGACGCCACGGTGCGTCTGTGGAGCTTCTTCTAGAGCGCCGCGTGATAAACTCACGCACCCTTCGCGCCCATAGCTCAGCAGGATAGAGCAACGGTTTCCTAAACCGTAGGTCGGCTGTTCGAATCAGCCTGGGCGCACCAACTCCGTGACAAGGGCGTCGCACTACTTGCGCGTTACGTCCCCTCCATCAGCGATCCCCCTGGGGCGCCAACTGGCGGCCAAGTAACCCCCCTGGCTAGGCAGGGTCAGGTTCAGGCATCGCCTCGGCTTACGGGAGGAGTGCCAGAGATGCTGGTGGTCGCTGCGGAGAAACGCACCGCGCTCGAATGCTGGGGCCGGCGGGCGAAAGAGGGGCATAATAGGGAGGGCAAAGGATCAACGATGACAACCGTCACCCTTCAGTTTCCGGACGATGTCTTCTCCGCGCTTCGGCGTTCGCCTGAGGAGTTCGCTCGAGAGCTCCGGGTTGCCGCAGCGACGCACTGGTACGAGCGTGGAGAACTCTCGCAAGAAAAGGCCGCTCACGTCGCGGGTCTTACTCGCGCTCAGTTCCTGGCGGAACTGGCGCGGACGAAGTCAGACGCATTCGTGGTGGACTTCCAAGACCTGAAGCGTGAACTGAGCCTTGGCTGAGCGCCCAGCGGTCAACGCATCGCCGCTGATCCATCTTGCAGGCGCCGACCTTCTCAGCTTCCTCCAGCTTGCCGCGCCCGAAATCGTGGTCCCAAGGCCCGTGGCCGAAGAGATCCGCGCCGGAGGCTCGGTGGACGCGGCGGCACGAGCGCGGATCTCGGCGGCCCGCCCGGTCTTGGAGGCCATGCGCGGATCCGGCATGTACCTATCCGAGTCGGTCCTCGACAAGGCACTGGTACTCGTCGGGGAGTAAGCTGCGTGACGAGTTCTTTACGAGCAGGGGGCGAGGTTCTGCTAGACTTTCTCGCGCGGCCATCGGCTAGTCCACGGAAGGGCGCGGACGGTGACACTCCCACTCCCGGAGAGCGACGCGATTCGGCGCCTGCATGCGCAGTCCGCGACCGCGCGTTCCCTGACCGAGTCGGCCTCGCTGCACGAGGCTGCGCCGAGAATCCTCCAGGCCATCTGCGAGACGCTGGACTGGGAGCATGGGGCCCTCTGGCGGGTAGACGCGGCCGCGGGCCACATTCACTGCGTCGAGACCGGGCATCCCCCTTCGGTCTCGTTCCCGGAGTTCGAGGCTGCGAGTCGGCAAGTGACCTTCGCGCCCGGGATCGGGCTCCCCGGTCGGGTCTGGGCGAGCGGCAGGCCCGTCTGGATTCCCGACGCCACCCAAGACACGAACTTTCCCCGCGCCTCCATTGCCGCCCGGGAGGGGCTGCACGGCGCCATCGGGTTCCCTTTCGTCGTTGGAAAGCAGGTCCTCGGGGTGCTGGAGTTCTTCAGCCGCGAGATCCGGCGGCCCGACGACGAGCTGCTCGAGATGCTGGCCACGATCGGGAGCCAGATTGGCCAGTTCGCCGAGCGCAAGCGTGCCGAGGGTGAGCTTGAGACCCTGTTCCGGATGTCGCGGGACATGCTCTGCATTGCGGGCTTCGACATCTACTTCAAGCGGCTGAACCCGGCCTGGGAGGAGACCCTGGGCTTCACCATCGAAGAGCTGATGGCCCGGCCGTACGTCCAGTTCGTGCATCCGGAGGATCGGAAGTCCTCGATCGCCGAGGCGCGAAAGGTCGCGGCGGGCGGGCGGGCGGTCTTCTTCGAGAACCGCTACCTTTGCAAGGACGGATCGTATCGGTGGCTCTCCTGGAACGCTATCGCGCTCGAGGAGGAGGGCCTTTTCTACTGCACCGTCCGGGACGTGACCGAGCAGAGGCGCGCGGCCGACGAGCTCCAGAAGGCCCGCGAGCTCGCCGATGCTGCCAACCGCGCAAAGGGCGACTTTCTCGCCAACATGAGCCATGAGATCCGCACGCCGATGAACGCGGTGATCGGAATGGCCGAGTTGCTCCTGGACACGTCGCTCACCGCGGAGCAGAGGGAGTATCTGCTGACCTTGAAGGACGCCTCGGAGTCTCTCCTCGGCCTCATCAACGACATCCTGGACTTCTCGAAGATCGAGGCGGGCAGGCTGGAGCTGAGCCCTGCGGAATTCGATCTCCGGGAGACTGTAGGGGATACCCTGAGGGCGCTGGGGCTTCGTGCGCACCAGAAGGGGCTGGAGCTGGTCTACCAGGTCGCCCCCAACGTCCCCGAGAGGCTCATGGGCGATGCGCCGCGGCTGCGGCAGGTGATCGTCAACCTCGTGGGTAACGCCATCAAGTTCACGGAGCGCGGGGAGGTGCTGGTCCAGGTCGAGAAGGAAACGGTTGCGGAGGGGGAGGTGACCCTGCGCTTCGTCGTGGCCGACACCGGTATCGGCATCCCACGGGAGAAGCAGGAGCTGATCTTCGAGGCCTTTACCCAGGCGGA
>JBGPYB010000215.1:0-6372 GCA_041493035.1 Vicinamibacteria bacterium
CCGACGCCCGGCACGGCGAGCGCGGCCTCGAGGGTCTTGGGGAAGCGCCCGCGGTGCTTCTCGACCACGTGCCTCGCGCCACGGTGCAGGTTGCGAGCGCGGTGGTAGTAGCCGAGACCCGACCAGAGCGCCAGCACCTCATCCTCCTGCGCAGCGGCAAGCGACGCCGCGTCCGGGAAGTGCTCCACGAAGGCCTCGTAGTAGGGCGTGGCGGTCTTGATGGTCGTCTGCTGGAGCATCACCTCGGACACCCAGATGAGGTAGGGGTCCTTCGTCCGGCGCCACGGCATGTCGCGCCGGTTACGCCGGTACCAGTCGAGGAGCGGTCGGTGGAGCCTGGAAGACCACAAAGCTGTCACGTGATCCGCTCGATGTCGGCGCCGAGGCCCCGCAGCTTCTCGTCGATGCGGTAGTAGCCGCGGTCCAGGTGGTAGACGCGGTCGACGACGGTCTCGCCGGTGGCGGCGAGACCGGCCAGGACGAGCGATGCCGAGGCGCGAAGGTCGGTGGCCATCACCTGGGCCCCCGACAGCGGCGTCGGTCCCGTGACGAGCGCCGTCCGCCCGCTTTCGCGAACACTCGCTCCCATCCGCTGGAGCTCGGCCACGTGCATGAAGCGGTTCTCGAAGATCGACTCGGTGATGGTGCTGGTGCCGGCGGCTTGCGTCATGAGGGTCATGTACTGCGCCTGCATGTCGGTGGGAAAGCCGGGGTAGGGCAGAGTCGTGACGTTGGCCGGCCGGATGACGCGCGGCGCCCTCACCCGCAGGTTGTCAGGCCCTTCCTCGATCCGCACGCCGATCTCACGGAACTTGTCGGTGACCGCGCGGAGGTGGGGAGGATGGCAACCGCGAATCTTGATGTCGCCCCCGGCAAGGGCGCAGGCGGCGATGAAGGTGCCGGTCTCGATCCGGTCGGGGACGACGGCGTGGCGGGCGCCGTGGAGGGTGGCGACGCCCTCGATACGGATGGTCGTGGTGCCGGCTCCCTCGATGCGGGCTCCCATGCTCGTCAACAGCGCGGCCAGGTCGACCACCTCGGGCTCGCAGGCCGCGTTCTGGAGCAGCGTCACGCCGTCGGCGCGGCAGGCCGCCATCATGAGGTTCTCGGTCCCCGTGACCGTCACCGTGTCGAAATAGATCTCGGCCCCGTGAAGGCGCTCGGCTCTCGCCTCCACGTAGCCGTGATCCACGGAAATCGCCGCTCCCATCTTCTCGAGCGCCTGGAGGTGGAGGTTGATGGGTCGCGCGCCGATGGCGCAGCCGCCGGGGAGCGAGACCCGGGCCTGTCCTTCCCGCGCGACGAGGGGGCCGAGCACCAGGACGGAGGCGCGCATGGTCTTGACGAGATCGTAGGGCGCCTCGAGGGAGGATAGGATGGTCGCCTTCACCTCGACCGTGCCGCCGACGCGAAACGTCACCTCGGCACCGAGGGCGCTCAGGACGCGCCCCATGGTGCGGATGTCCCGCACTTCCGGGACGTTGGACAGGACCACGCTTTCGTCGGTCAGGAGCGCCGCGCAGAGATCGGGAAGCGAGGCGTTCTTGGCTCCCGAGATGCGCACGGTTCCCTCGAGAGGGCGTCCTCCGACGACGCGGATCTTGTCCATTGGGGAGAGTGTAAGGCGAAACCGGTTTGACCCGCGCTGCGGGGCAGGGGTAGCGTAGCGAGTCAGGAGCACGCCTTTATGACCACGACGATCTCGCAAACCCAGGCCCTCATCGCCCTCGAGGAGCGCTACGGCTCCCACAACTACCATCCGCTGGACGTCGTGGTGGAGAGGGGAAGCGGCGTCTACCTGTGGGACGTCGACGGGAAGCGGTACATGGACTTCCTGGCGGCCTACTCGGCGGTCAACCAGGGGCACAACCATCCACGGATCGCCCGGGCGCTCATCGAGCAGGCCCAGCGACTGGCCCTGACCAGCCGGGCCTTCCGCAATGACAGGCTCCCGCACCTCCTCGAGAAGCTCTGCACGCTGACGGGATTCGAAAAGGCGCTCCTCATGAACAGCGGCGCCGAGGCCGTCGAGACGGCCCTGAAGGCGGCGCGCAAATGGGGATACGACGTGAAGGAGATTCCGTACCCCGAGGCGGAGATCATCGTCATGGGGGGGAACTTCCATGGCCGCACGACGACCATCGTCGGCTTCTCGACCGACCCCGACAGCACGAGCCGCTTCGGTCCCTTCACGCCCGGCTTCAGAATCGTCCCCTACGGCGACGCCGCTGCCGTGAAGGCGGCCATGACGCCTCGAACCTGCGCGATCCTGGTCGAGCCGGTCCAGGGGGAGGCGGGCGTTCTGATCCCTCCCCGCGGCTTCCTGCGCGCCTTGCGCGAGGTCTGCGACGCCGAGCGCGTCCTCCTCATCTGTGACGAGATCCAGTCGGGACTCGGGCGCACGGGCAAGCTCTTCGCCTTCGAGCACGAAGGGATTCGTCCCGATGGCGTGACGATCGGCAAGGCGCTTTCGGGTGGGTTCTATCCCGTCTCGGCCTTCCTGGCGCACCACGAGGTCATGGACGTGTTCACGCCGGGCATCCACGGCTCTACGTACGGCGGCAATCCGCTGGCCTGCGCCGTCGCGACCGCGGCCCTCGACGTCCTGGTCGACGAGGGTCTCGTCGAGCGGGCTGCGGAGCTCGGGTCGCACCTGTCGGTGCGCCTCGCCGGGATCCGGTCGCCTCTCGTAGCACGCACGCGCAGCCTCGGCCTCTGGGCGGGGATCGACCTCGTCCCGTCGGCCGGCGGGGCCCGCCGCTTCTGTTACGCGTTGAAAGACCGAGGCCTGCTCTGCAAGGACACCCACACCGACACGATCCGCCTCGCTCCGCCCCTCGTGATCACGCGGGAGGAGCTGGATTGGGCAATGGACCAGATCGAAGAGGTTCTCTCGGCATGAAGACGACACGGGTTTCCAATCTCCTTCTCGCGGGCTTTGGCCTTGCCGCCCTTGGTGCGTCGCCTGAGGCGCAGTGGCCGGTCCACGGTGGAGATCCTGGCCACCGCCAATACTCGAGCCTGCGCCAGATCGACGCGACCAACGTGAGCCGGCTCCAGGTGGCCTGGACCTACCACACCGGCGACGCCCGCTCCGACGATCGCTCCCAGATCCAGTGCAACCCGATCGTCGTCGGCTCGGTTCTCTACGCCACCTCGGCGCAACTCAAGGCCTTTGCTCTCGACGCGGCAACGGGGCGTCCCCTCTGGACGTTCGATCCCTTCGCGGCCGGTGCGGAGCAGAGCGCCCTCGGCGTGAACCGCGGAGTCGTCTACTGGAAGAGCGGGACCGACCGGCGGATCCTCTTCACCGCGGGGCAGCGCCTCTACGGCCTCGACGCCGCAACCGGGAAGCCCATCCCCAGCTTCGGCAAGAGCGGCAGCATCAACCTGCAGGACGGGCTCGACCGTGACGTCTCGGGCCTCTACGTTTTGTCGAACACCCCGGGTGCTATCTACCACGACCTGTTGATCCTGGGAACGCGGGTGGCCGAAGGGCCAGGGCCCGCCGCTCCCGGCCACATCCGCGCCTACGACGTTCGCACCGGGGCGATTCGGTGGATCTTCCACACGATCCCTCATCCCGGGGAGTTGGGCTACGAGACTTGGCCGAAGGACGCGTGGCAGCGAATGGGCGGCGCGAACGCGTGGAGCGGGATCAGCGTCGACGAGGCACGAGGTCTCGTGTTCCTCCCGATGGGCTCGGCGTCCTTCGATTTCTGGGGGGGCGATCGCCTGGGGGAGGACCTCTTCGCGAACTGCGTTCTGGTCCTCGATGCGGCGACGGGGAAGCGCGTCTGGCACTACCAGCTCGTCCACCACGACATGTGGGATCGAGACCCGCCCGCGGCGCCCGTCCTCGTGACCGTCGATCGCGACGGCCGAAAACTCGACGCTGTCGCGCAGGTCACGAAGTCCGGCTTGGTGTTCCTACTCGACCGCGAGACGGGAGCGCCCCTCTTTCCCGTCGAGGAGGTGGCGGCGCCACCCTCCGACCTGATGGGGGAATCAGCGTGGCCCACCCAGCCCGTTCCGGTCAAGCCGCCCCCCTTTACCCGGCAGCTCTTCACCGAGGCCGAGGCCACCGACCTCTCCCCGGCTTCCCGGGAGGCAGTCTTGCAGCGCCTGAGGCAAGTGCGTACCGGGGGTCGCTTCATACCGCCCAGCAAGGAGGGGACGGTGGTCTTCCCCGGCTTCGACGGAGGCGCCGAGTGGGGAGGGTCGGCCTTCGATCCCACGTCGGGGAGGCTCTACGTCAACGCCAACGAAATGCCCTGGATCCTCACCATGGTGGACGTCGTCGCCTCCGACGACCAGGGCGCCGGCGGGCAGCTCTATCGCCAATACTGCGCGTCCTGCCACGGCATCGATCGGCGGGGTGTGCCAGCGCAGAACGTGCCGCCGGTTCTGAACCTCGCTCCCCGGCTGTTGAAGCTAGACGTGGAGAAGATCATCGGCAAGGGCCAAGGAGTCATGCCGTCCTTCGGATATCTGTCGGAGACGAATCGACGGGCGCTGGCGGCGTTTCTCCTCGGCGACCAGGCGGCCACCCCGACGATTGACGACCCCGAGACGCCTGTCACGCCCTACACCTTCACCGGCTACAACCGCTTCCTCGACCCCGAGGGGTATCCGGCAGTGAAGCCGCCGTGGGGAACCCTCACGTCGATCGACTTGAGCCGTGGGGAGATCGACTGGCAAGTCCCGCTCGGCGAGGTGCCGGAGCTTACGCGTCGCGGGATCCCCCCGACGGGCACCCAGAACTACGGCGGCCCCGTCGTGACCGCGGGGGGAGTCCTCTTCATCGGGGCAACCAACGATGAGCGCTTCCGCGCCATAGAGACGAAGACGGGGAAGGTGCTCTGGGAGGCGTCGCTCCCCGCGGGAGGCTATGCGACGCCGGCGACGTACGAAGTGAACGGCAAGCAGTACGTCGTCATCGCCTGCGGTGGCGGGAAGATGGAGACGAAGTCGGGCGATTCGTACGTGGCCTTCGCCCTTCCCGCTACCACCGCGAAAAAGTAGCCTCTGCCTCAGCGTCTCGCGCAAGCTAGAATTGCGGCAGCATTCCTGGCCAGTCGGTGAGTCGCAATTCCGGAGGGGAACCATGGACGTCCGCACCGGTTCGTTCGTGTTCGCTGTGTCGGCCGCGCTCACCGTGCTCGCGTGCGGTGAGGCCCACGCGCCGACGCGCGAGTCTCCGGGCGCGCCTGCGGGCGGGGCACGGCAGTCCCTCGGTCCGGGGGAGGGGGCCGTGTCGATCGTGGCCTGGGCCGGCTACATCGAGCGTGGCGAGACCGACAAGGCCTACGACTGGGTGACCGGTTTCGAGAAGGACACAGGGTGCAAGGTCAGCGTGAAGACCGCAGCCACTTCCGACGAGATGGTGGCCCTCATGAACGCCGGGGGCTTCGACCTCGTGACCGCGTCGGGCGATTCGAGCCTACGACTCGTCTCCGGCGGAAAGGTGCAGGAGATCAATACGGGCCTCATCCCGAGCTGGGGGACCGTCGATCCTCGCTTGCAGGACGCGCCGTGGCACACGGTCGAAGGCAAGCACTACGGGGTTCCGTACCAATGGGGCTCGAACCTTCTCGCTTACAACACCAAGGTCTTCGGCGCGAAACCGCCGACGAGCTGGAGTGTGGTTTTCGAAGAGATGACGTTCCCTGACGGCAAGTCCAACAAAGGGCGCGTTCAGGCGTTCGACGGGCCGATCTACGTCGCCGATGCGGCCCTGTACCTGATGCATCACAAGCCGGAGCTCGGGATCAAGGATCCGTACGCCCTCGATCGCGCGCAGTTCGACGCGGCCGTGACGCTTCTGCGTCAACAACGAAAGATCGTGGGCCGCTATTGGCATGATGCCGTCGCCCAGGTCGACGACTTCGTGAACGAAGGCGTCGCGGCCAGCAGTTCCTGGCCCTACCAGGTCAACCTCCTCCAGGGGAAGAAGGCGCCGATCGCGAGCACCATTCCCGTCGAAGGAGCCACGGGCTGGGCCGACACGACCATGCTCCACGCGAACGCTCCCCATCCCAACTGTGCCTACAAGTGGATGGAGCATTCCCTTTCTCGCGCGACGCAAGGCGATCTCGCCGCCTGGTTCGGGTCCGTGCCGGCGGTGCCGGCCGCTTGCCAGGGAAACAAGATCCTCGGGGAAAAAGGGTGCGAGACCAACGGTGCCGGCAACTTCGACCGGATCCACTTCTGGCGGACGCCGGTGGCGAACTGCGGAGGCGGCCGTCAGTGCGTTCCGTACAGCGAGTGGGTGACCAGCACGATTGCCGTGATCGGTGGGCGCTAGCCAACCCGTCCCGGCCGTCCGCTTCATCGACGTTCGCCGGCACTTCGGCGACGTCAAGGCGGTCG
>JBGPYB010000061.1:0-26283 GCA_041493035.1 Vicinamibacteria bacterium
AGAGGCGACCTCGAGGAATTCCCGCACGGAATGAGTCTCGCCGGTGGCCACGACGTAGTCTCCCGGCTGCTCGCGCTGCAGCATCAGCCACATCGCCTCGACGTAGTCCCCCGCGAAACCCCAATCGCGCTTCGCGTCCAGATTCCCGAGGCGCAGCTCCTTGGCAAGGCCTTTCTTGATGGCGGCGAGCCCGGTCGTGATCTTCCGCGTCACGAAGTTTTCGCCGCGGCGCGGGGACTCGTGATTGAACAGGATGCCGTTCGACACGTGGAGCCCGTAGCTCTCCCGGTAGTTGATGGCGATCCAGTGTCCGAACACCTTGGCAGCGCCGTATGGGGACCGCGGGTGGAACGGCGTCCTCTCCGTCTGCGGTGTCTCCTGGACGAGTCCGAACATCTCGGAGCTGCCGGCCTGGTAGACCCGAGTAGGCAAGCCCAGCTCCCGAACCGCGTCCAGGAGGCGCAGCACGCCGAGAGCTGTGACACTACCCGTGTACTCGGGCATCTCGAATGAGACCTTGACGTGGCTCTGGGCCGCGAGGTTGTAAAGCTCATCGGGGCCAACCGCCCCGAGGGTACGCACGAGGCTGTTCTGGTCCACCAGGTCACCGTAGTGAAGGCTGAGCTGTTCGCGGATGTGATCGATCCGCCACGTGTTGAACGAGCTGCTCCGTCGGACCAGACCGTGGACCTCGTACCCCTTGGCAAGGAGCAGCTCCGCGAGATAGCTGCCGTCCTGCCCGGTGATTCCAGTGATGAACGCCTTCTTTGCGGACAAGAACCCTCCCTTGGCACGAGCCGAAGCCGCCAATTTACAACGAGCGGCGAGAGACGGTCAAAGCCTCGGGCTAGGTCGGCTTGGGGGCGGGGAATGAAAAAAAGGGATCGCGTTGCTTCGACGAGGTTCTGAGTCCCGGTAATCCCCGCGCGGCCTCATGACCGTGCGTTCCCGACGGCGACAACGGGACTCCCTCCAAACCCCGCTGCTACCGTCGAAAGGTACCGTGCCTCGCGAACCGTCGCCGGGCACCGTCGATCCCCTCTCGACTATCCCTTATAGCAAAGGGCATGCCGAACGCAGCCAAAAGTCTAAGTAATTGATTCGATTGAAGATCTCAGGGAGATGATCCAAACGGACGCCCTGGAACGGTGCAATCACACAACATTGAATTATCGAACTCGCAACATCACTCCCCGCCGTCGGTCGGAATGGGGAGCAGCCCTGGGCCTCGCGTGTACCGGTATCGTGAGCGGAACGGTCCAGCGTCCATGTCGGGCCCTAGGTGGGCTGTCGTTCCTTGGGAGGGGTGGCGATCCCAAGCTGGCGCATCTTTCGGTAGAGGTTGGTTCTCTCGATTCCGAGGTCACGCGCCGTGCGACCAAGGCTACCCTGATTCGCGGACAGCCGGTACAGGATGTATTGCCGTTCGAAGCGAGCCCGCGCCTCACGCAGCGGCAGCGCCTGTCCCTCGTCCGACGTGGAGGAGCCGGAGATCTGGAAGGCGTCCATGGCGTCTTGCTGCGTCACCACTTCCTTCGCGACGAGCACCACCAGGCGCTCCATCAGATTGCGCAGCTCTCTCACGTTCCCGTGCCATGGGAGTTGGACGAGGAAGTCGATGGCCCGCGGGGACAGGCCCTTCGGACGGACCCCGTTCTCCACGCTGGCCAACCGGAGAAAATGCTCCGCCAGCTCGGGGATGTCCTCGCGACGCGCCCTCAGGGGCGGAACCGCGATCGTGAGGACGTTGATGCGATGGTAGAGGTCCTCCCGGAAGGCACCGCGCGCAATCTCGTCGGGAAGATACCGGCTGGTGGCGGAGACGATCCGAACGTCCACGGCGCGGCTCTCTCCGCTCCCGACCGGCGTCACCTCGCCCTCCTGGAGCACCCGCAGAAGCTTGGTCTGGGTCATGGGGCTCATGTCCCCCACCTCGTCCAGGAAGAGCGTCCCGGTGGTGGCGAGCTCGAACCGGCCCTTCCGTTCGACGATCGCACCTGTAAAGGCTCCCTTCACATGGCCGAACATCTCGCTCTCGATCAGCTCGGAGGGGATGGCCGCGCAGTTCATCTCCACGAACGGGTGGTCGCGCCGGGGCGAGAGGGCGTGGATGGCATGGGCGATCAGCTCCTTGCCTGTTCCGCTCTCTCCCGCTATCAGGACCCGGCACTTCGTCGGCGCCGCCATCTCCACGAGCTGGTAGATTCGCCGCATGGCCTCGGAGCGCCCCACCATACCGTAGCGCGAGCCGTCCGCCATCCGGTCGAGGTCCGTCTCTCCTCCGAGGAGCGGCGGCCGCAGCACTCGGTCCAGGACCTCGAAAAGCCGTTCTCGCGCCACCGGCTTTTCGATGAAGTCCGTAGCGCCGACGCGCATCGCCTCGACAGCCTCGCTCACGTTTCCGTAGCCCGAGATCACGACGACCGGGGTTCCCGGCGCCTGGCGCTGGAGCTCTCGCAACACGTCCAGGCCGGCTCCGTCGGGGAGCTTGAGATCGAGGAGCACGACGGCCGGCCGTCGTTCCGTGAAGAGCCTGAGACCCTCGCGGACGGAGGCCGCCGACACCGTGCGCTGACCGCGGCCGTGAAGGAACCCGACCGTCGTCTTGCGAACGGCATCATCATCGTCGATGACGAGGATGAGATCGGAGGAGGGACCGGACATCGGAAACGGCATGTTATCATTGGCCCTGGGATGATGTCATGATGACGGTCACGACCAGGCAGGCGGCGGTGGAACGGCCTCGGCGCACTCTATCCCTCGCGGGCCTGGCCCTTCTCCTCCTCCCGGCCTGCTACGACTTTCACAAGACCGGCGCAGAGAACCCCGACCCAATTCCTTTCCCGACGGTCGTCTCGGTGCAGGTGGAGTATGTCCAGCCGAACGGCTGCGTCGCGACGGTCGGCAATTGCTCCGATCTCGTGGTCTTCTTCGGGAGCTGGATGCGCGCGGGCGGCGAAATCCAGCTCACACCGAGCCCGGGCCACCACGTCTGGACGGGCGTGGTGACGGGCGTTCCGGTGAATTTTCCTCCGTCGGGAAGCCCCTACGCCGTCCGGATCTACGATCCTTTTCTCCAGGACAGCTCTCTCGTGCGGTACACGGGTGAGCGCCTGCGGGTCGGCGGTCAGCTACTCGAGCGGATCGATCAGCCTGGTGGCCACGACGAGAGCGCCCTCGTTTACGTCGACGGGATTGGCAAGGGTCACAACCCGTACTGAGGACTGGAACCAGCTACTTCGCATAGGGAGCCCGGATCGACCGCAGTTTCCCCATGTAGTCCTGAATCTTGAGCCCCTGGGGTGAGCGGGGATCGGACACGTATTTCTGTGCGTCCAGGAATCGCGCTTCGGCTACTGCGTACTGGTTCTTGCCGTAGAAGTCGATCCCTTGACCGATGTAGATGTCGGCGATCTTCGCTCGCGTCGCCACGTCGTCCGGCTTCCAGATCAGCGCCTGCCGGTATTGCTCGATCGCCGCAAGGGGGTCCTTGCGCTGTGCCGCCAGGAAGTCCCCGTACCGTACGAGAGGCTCCGGCTTCTCCCGATCACGCCGAACGAGCTCCTGGAGGGCTTGGTCCGCGTCGTCCAGGCGGCCTACACGGAGCGCGAAGTCCACGAGCCGCCCGGCCGCCTCCTTTGACGCAGGATCCCCCTGGATCGCGGCACGATAGCTCTGGATCACACGCTCGGGCCGGAAGTCGGGGCCGGACTCCGGAACGGCCGCGGCGTCCGCGGGCCCCCTCGGTCGCCGTCCGGTCGGTTTCGTGGTTGCGGGCGCCGAATAGCGCCTGAGGGCATGGGGAGCAAGAAGGTCGGCAAGACCAAGACTAGCGAGAGGATGTCCTGCGCTGGCGGAAAGGGCGCGTTCGAAGGACTCGATCGCCTGCAGCTCTTCCGGCTTGAATTCAGGGGCTTGGGGCGCCGGGCCTTTGAGCCCGGGCGCCACAGGAGGAGGTGTGGGGAGCGGTGCCAGCTCCGCCTTCTTCGCCCAGGCCAATCCGCGCAGCGCCAGAACCTCGGGATCGGAGCTCCCCTCGGGAAGTTTGGCCAACGCCTGATCGCCTTGCCCGGCCTTCAGCAGCTCGCGAGCCTGATCGCTGGACGAGGAGGCGTGCGGAGGCGCCTCGGCCGGCTGAGACGTGGTCGCCGTCTCCGGCGTCGGCCGGTGACAACCGACGGCGATCACGGCCGCGACCAGAAGCCTGCGGGTCGTCATCGGGTCCCTCCTACCCCGGTTTGCCGTAGCCTCTCGATAGCCCGGGTCGCTCGGTCGGCGACCTTCGGGCTCGGGTCCTTGATCAGCGGGTCCAAAGCCTGGATCGCACCTGGATCGCCGAAGGTTCCGAGAATATCCGCGAGCTGGGCCCTGACCTCTGCATCGGGATCGCTGAGGTAGGGGTAGAGGTCAGGCAGGATTCCCGGACCCACTTCGAGGATGTAACCTTGGCACCGCTTTCCGAAGGTGGACGAGGGAAGGCAGAGGACGAGGCTGTCGAGGAAGGCGTGGTCGCCAAGGCGCGTGATCGCAAAGGTGTACGCCAGCTTCAGTTCGTCGTTGTGCTCTCGCTGAAAGTCTTTCTTGAACGCAGGGAGCAGTGACGCATCCGCAACGCGCGCGAGGCCTTCGATGGCGTAGCGCTTCCGCTCGGGATCCGGGTCCTGGACGATCTCGCGGAAGAGGTCCGCCTGCGCCGGGTCGCCGATCCGGCTGAGGCAGGCGAGGGTTTTCAGTCCCGTATCTCTTCGGCGGTTCGCCTCGTAAAGCTCTCGCAGGGCCGGCCCCGCCTCCCGCACCCGCAGCACTCCAATCGCTTGCAGCACGCGGTTCCTGACGGTCGTCGACTCGTCGGAGAGCAACGGGATGAGCTGCTTCCCATCTTCCGGCGTACCGACCTTGCCGATGGCCGTTGCGGCGGCGCCGCGAACCGCGGCCGCCGGGTCCTGAAGAGCCGCGACCAGGCTCCCGACCGCAGTGCGTCCGTCCAGGATGCCCAGGGAATAGGCCGCTTCCTGCCGAATCCCCTCGGATTCGTCCTGTAGAGCCTTGGCCAGCGCCTGGTAGACCGACGGATCCACTCGTGTGAAGAGCGTCAGCGACGAGCGGTCGTATTCGTCGGAAAAGATCTCGAGGAAGCGCGCCGACGGTGTCGTACGTTCACGCTCGCCGTACAGCTCGACGAGGCTTCCGATGCTCTCCTCCCGCACCTTGACGTCCTCGTCGGCGAGGAGCGTGACGAAGGCAGGGACGGCGGAGAGGTCCCGAAGATCGCGGAGTGCCTTGACGACCTGCAGGCGAACCTTCGCCTCGGGATCGTGCACGAGAGCGGCTAGAGGGGACACAGCCTCGCGACGGCGGCTCTTCCCCAGGGCATCGACGGCTTCAATGCGGCTCTTGGTGTTGGGACTCTTGAGGCTCGCGACCAGATCATCGAACGATGGCCGTGAGGCGCCTCGCGCGGGGAGAACGAGAGAGAACGCGATCAACGCCAGTGCCGGTCCCACACTCCGAACCACGGCCACCTCCCTCTCCCGGAAGACTCACACCGTCAATCTGTTACGGGATGATACCAGAGTTTCAGGAGGCGGAGGCGGCGTGTCGGAGGGCCCCCTTCAGGCTTTGCTTCAAGTACTTGGCGGTGCTGCCGGTGGATTCAGCCACCAGCCTCTCGGGCGTGCCCTGGAAGATGAGGTATCCCCCTTCCTCCCCTCCCTCGGGCCCGAGATCGATGACCCAGTCGGCCTGTTTCACGACGTCCATGTTGTGCTCGATCACCACGAGGGTGGCTCCGGCCTCGATCAGCCTCTGGAGGCAGGAGAGGAGTTCCGCGATGTCCGCCATGTGAAGTCCCGTCGTCGGCTCGTCCATCACGTAGAGGACTCGCTGGCCGGGCTTGCGCAAGAGGTGGGACGCGAGCTTGATCCGTTGCGCTTCTCCCCCCGACAGGGTCGTGGCCGATTGTCCCAGTCGAAGGTATCCAAGACCGATCTGGTCGAGCACCCGGAGCCTGCGGGCCAGGCGGGGCTGCGTGGAGAAGAAATGCAGCGCCTCGCGCACGGTCATCTCGAGGGCCTGATCGATGGAGCGGTCTCGGTAGCGCACCTCGAGGACCGGAGGCCGGAAGCGTCGTCCCCCACAGGCTTCGCACACCAGGTAGACATCGGCGAGAAACTGCATGTCGACTCGCACTTGCCCGTCTCCCGCACAGGTTTCGCAGCGCCCGCCGGGAACGTTGAAGGAGAAATGGCTCGAGCTGAGTCCCCGATTGCGGGCGTCCCTCGTGGCGGCGAAGAGCTCGCGGATCTCGTCGAAAGCCTTCATGTATGTGACCGGATTGGACCTGGGCGAGCGCCCGATGGGTGCCTGGTCCACCAGCACCACGTCCTCGACGAATTCCCCTCCTTCCACGATATCGACGCCCGTTCGGTCCGGTCGCTCCGGCCGTCGAAGGAGCGCGCCGCAGAGCACGTCGTGGACCAGCGTCGACTTACCCGATCCGGAGACCCCCGTGACGCAGGTCAAGGTCCCGAGGGGAATCCGGACGTCGATGCCCTTGAGGTTGTGGGCTGCAGCGCCCCGAATGAGGATCTCGAGACCGTTGCCGCGCCTTCGCCTCGCGGGGACGGAAATCGCGAGGTCCCCTCGAAGATACTTGCCCGTGAGGCTACGACCATCTTCCAGCAGCTCCGAGTACGAGCCCTGAAAGACGACGCGGCCACCTTGCTCCCCCGCACCCGGCCCCAGGTCGACGATATGGTCGGCAGCCCGAAGGACGGCCTTCTCGTGTTCGACCACGAGCACGCTATTGCCTTGGTCCCTGAGCGTGAGCAGGATCGCGATGAGGCGTTCCGTGTCTCGGGGATGGAGCCCAACTGAAGGCTCGTCGAGAGCGTAGAGAGTGCCGACGAGCCCGGTTCCGAGCGCGGTCGCAAGGGCGATGCGCTGAGCCTCTCCCCCCGACAGCGTCCCGAAGGGACGATCGAGGGTCAGGTACTCGAGGCCCACCTCCGAGAGAACGCGCAGCCGCCGTTCGATCTCCGCGACCGATCGCTCGACGAGCGCGCTCTCCGAGGGTCCGAGGCTCAGGTCCGAGAGGAACCGCAGGGCCTCGCGGACCGACACCCGGCAGACCTCGTCGATGGTTCGGCCCCCGACCTGCACCCGCAAAGCCTCGGAGCGCAGACGCGCGCCATGGCAGGAAGGGCAGACCTGGTAGCCTCGGTATCGGCTCAGAAGAACGCGAACCTGGACCTTGTACTTCTTGGCCTCGAGCCCGCGGAAGAACCCAAGGACGCCCTGGAACTCCTCGTCCCCTTCGAGGACCAGGCGCCTTTGCTCCTCCGAGAGATCGTCCCAGGTCACGTCCATGGGAATGCTGTGCCGCCGCGCGAACTCCCGAAGCTCCGCCTGGACGGTTCTGTGCTGAGGCCGGTTCCAAGGCTCGATGGCTCCTCCGGCGAGAGTCCGACGACCATCGGGCACTACGAGCGCCCGGTCGATCTCGATCAGGTTGCCGAAGCCGTGGCAGGTCGGGCACGCGCCGAAGGGATTGTTGAAGGAGAAGAGACGGGGCTCGGGTTCCTCGAACGCTCGGGAACAGCGGGCGCACTCAAAGCGCTCCGAGAAGCGAAACAGGGGCCCTCCGACCACCTGGGCCCAGGCCAGGCCACCCCCTTCCGCGAAGCAGGCTTGAATCGAATCCGCGATACGGGACCGCATTCCCTCGGTCGCCGACACGCGGTCCACGAGCACTGTCAGGGAGTCTCCCGCCGGAGGCTCCTGAAGGTCCTCGAAACGAAAAGCGCCTTCGGGCGTCAGCAACCGGCCGAAGCCTTTCTTCCGAAGGCGTTCGACCATGTCGTCGAACGGAATACCTCCCCGGGGCTGGGGAAAGCCGAGGAGGACCGCCGTACCTTGCGGCAGGCCCACCAGGCGCTCCGTGACCGAGTCCGTGGTGTCCTTCACGACCTCGGTGCCGCAGCCGTCACAAAGAGTGCGGCCCACGCGCGAGAAGAGAATCCGAAGATAGTCGTGGATCTCCGTGGCCGTCGCCACCGTTGAGCGGGGACTCCGGGACGGGGCCTTCTGGCGAATCGCGATGGTCGGACAGAGCCCCTCCAGCGAGTCCACATCGGGGCGTTCGAGACGTTCCAGGAACTGCCGAGCATAGGCGGAGAGACTCTCCACGTACCGCCGTTGCCCTTCCGCGTAGATCGTGTCGAAGGCGAGGCTGCTCTTCCCAGACCCCGAAACGCCGGTGACGACCACCAGGCGCCGCGTGGGAATCTCGACATCGATCCCCTTCAGGTTGTGGACCCGGACTCCCTTCGCGATGATCGACTTGGCCATGAGCGGTCCTCACCTGCTCGTTTCGACGGGCAGGCGAAACCGCTAGTTTAGCGTGGAAACGGCGTGAGCTGCGGGGCGCGGCGCGCTAGCGAGCCGTGGTCGCGACAGAGGCGACCTTCCCCTCCAGGTCCCGCTCGGCGATGAACTTCTGAGGCTCCCGCAGGAGCTGCTCGGCCCTCGGAATGAGCTCGAGAGACCTCCGGATCTGGGGGTCCCAAGCGACACTTCTCTTGCGAGCCTCGCCCTCGCCGAAGACTTGCCTGATCACCTCGTCGGTGATCTGACGCTGCAAGGCCTCGTGGCTCGCGTCGAAGGCCTCGGAGGAGTAGGCGATCTTCTGGGCGTCCAGGAATTTCCTGAAATCGGCGAGAATCCGATCATCGGCCTGGAAGTCGCGAGTCACGAGCTGCACCTTCATGGAAAGCGTCTCCGGCCGCGACCCCGTCCCGGAAATGTGGGCGCCGCCTGCGGTCTCCGTCGCGGCGTAGTTCCGCGAAAAGGCGAGGAATGCCTGCCGGCCGATCAGATGCGCCACGAACTTCGCGGCCGTCGGCGCCTCGACGCAGTAGTCGGGGGTGATTCCGTCCCCGCCGAAGACCTTTCTCCCGGCATCCGTCAGCTTCGCGTCTCCGACGCCCTGCTCGCAGGCGGCGCGGTCGCGCGGTGCAACGTAGTCCTCGAGCGGCGTCGATCCGTAGTCGCGCTGGATCGATCGGCCCGACGGAGTGTAGTACCGGCCCGTCGTGAGGGCGAGGGCGTAGCCGCGCACGTTGCGCAGCGGCATGATCGTCTGGACGAGACCCTTGCCGAAGGTAGTCTCACCCACGATCAACCCGCGGTCGTGGTCCTGTATGGCCCCTGCCACTATCTCCGAGGCGCTGGCGCTGTGGCGCGACACCAGCACGATGAGCGGCGTCTGGACGTAGGCGCTCTCCTGCTCCGTGATGTAGTTGGACTCGTCGCGCTTGAAGCGCCCGCGCGTGAAGACGACCAACTGGCCCTTCTTCAGGAACAGGTTCGACACGGCAAAAGCCTGATCGAGCAGCCCGCCGGGGTTGTCGCGGATGTCGAGGAGGATGGAGGTTGCTCCGCTCTCCCGAAGCTTGCGAAGCGCTTTCTCGAGTTCCTTTTCACAGTCTCTTGGATCCCCGGGGCGACACGCCGTCGTCTCATTGAAGTCCGTCAGACGCACGTAGCCCGTCGACTTCGTCGCCATGAAGTAGTACGGCACCGAGTGGAGCGGTATCTCGTCGCGGATGACCGTGAAATCCAGGGGACTGTCGTACCCCTGGCGAACGATGCTGATGTGGACGGGGCTGCCTTTCGGGCCCCGCAAGCGCTTGACCGCGTCGTCGATGCTCATCCCGCGAGCGTCCTCGGACTCGATACGGCTGATGACGTCTCCGGCACGGATGCCCAATCGGTGGGCCGGCGTGCCCTCGAAGGGAGCCACGACCGTGATGTTCCCGTCCACTGCCTGCACGGTGATCCCGAGGCCGTAGTAGGAGCCCTTCTGGCGTTCCTGAAGAACCGAATACTCCTTCGTCTCGAGAAAGTTCGAATGGGGGTCGAGGGTGCGCAGCATCTCGCGGATGGAGGAGGAAACCAACCGGTCGCTCTTGACCTCCTCGACGTACTGGTCCTCGATCGCTCCAAGGATGGCGGTGTAGAGCCGGAGATGATCGGAGAGGCGCGAGGTCCCCGCAAGGACGCGGCCCCCGAACACCCCCCCGGCGACGGTCGAAAGGGCTACGAGACCCGCGCAGAACGCCCCCACTCGAAAACGCATTCTCAGCACTCTCCCGTGAAGATCATACCAGAGAGGCGCCGTCCGCCGCCGCGCTCAACGCACGTCGGCGGCGAAGGACGAGCACCAGAGCGATTGCCAGCAGCACCGCCGTGGAGGATGTGAGGAGCACGGTCGCTCGTTCCGAGAACCACTGGTCCGCCGTCTTCAGCACCGCGAGGGCGCGCTCGCCGTAGAGCACCCCGAGGGCTCCCCACAGGACGTAGCGAAGTCCCCGAGCCGCCAGCAGGGTCGCCGCGAGGCGGCGGAAGGGCAACCCGAAGACCCCAGCGGCGATGACAAACACCTTGAACGGCATGGGCGGAGGGAGCAGGGCGGGCACCGCGAGAGCGAGGAGGTTCCATCGCGCGAAGGCTCGGCGCACCCAATGGACGCGCTCGGCACCGAACCGGCGCATCAGCAGGCCCTCCCCGCCTCGCCGGCCGAGCCACCAGAGAACGGCACAACCCGCCAGCGACCCGAGGGTCGCCATGAGGACGAAGAGCCAGACCGTCTCGGGATGCGACACGGCCGCCATGACGACAATGAGGTCGTTGATCTCGGGAAGGCTGAGAAACGACGAGTCCAGGAAAGCGACCAGGAAGACACCCGGAGCTCCCAACCAGGGAACGAACACCAACTGGATCCAGGCGACGACCTTGTGCATTGGGAAGGCGGCCTATTCCCTGGACGTCGCCGCCGCAACGGCTTCAAGGGCGCTCAAACTCTTATTCTATCGCGGCCTGCGGTCGAAGGGGTCAGCGCGTCAGAAGCGGAGATTCACACCGAACGTCACGGCGGAACCCCCCAGGTCGATTTGGTTCCCGCTGAAATCTCGCCCCATGTCGTGCTTCGCGTACTGGTAGCGATAGGCTCCGACGAGGCTGAAGTCGTCGCTCACGGCCACCCGCAGCCCGGCGCCCACATGGAAGCCCGGGGCGGCGCCATCGGACTTGAACGAATCCGCGATGATGGGCCGCGTGGGGTCGGTGAAGTCGATGAAGTCCCCGTGTTCTTCGTAGTTGTAGAAGATGAGATCGGCGCCCGCTTCGACAAACGGCGCGACGCGCGCCCGACGGCTCGTCGGAACGATGCGCAAGGTGACGCCGAGAGGGACGACGTCCAGCTTCAGCCTCTGGCGAATTTCGCTGCCGTCGTCTCCGAGGTAGTCCCGGTAGGACGTATCGAGGCTTCGCCCGTATCCGTCGAGGCTAAATCCGAGTTCCACGTTGCGGGCGATCTTCGCGTTGTAAGAGATACCGCCGAAGATGCCCTCCCAGTCGCTGTTCTTCAGCGGGCGTCGGTCCTTCGCGTAGAGGTCCGCGTCGTCGCGAAACAAGGTGCTGTCGACGCTTGGGAAGAACCAGCCGACGCGTACGTCGAAGCTCCCTGCCGAGGCCAAGCCGGGCCATCCTGCCACTACCCCGAGTGCTAGAACCGCCAGGGCTCGTCGCATCGAATCTCCTCCATCGGCGGCTCAACGGCCATGCCGCTCGCTCTTGGTATAGCAGAAACGGTGCCATCCCGAGCCGCCGCTATCCCCCTGAATCCTGAGGCGCCGCACCGGCCGCGGGCCCGGAATCGTCCTCCTAGGAGGACGCTGCGGATTCGGACGTCAGGAGGAACGTTGGAGGCGGCGTCCAGATTCGAACTGGAGAGTAGAGGTTTTGCAGACCTCCGCCTTAACCACTTGGCTACGCCGCCCCGGACTCCTGACTATAGAAGAGTCCTTGAAGGCGATCAAGATGACGACGGAGAGACGGCGGACCATTGACGTCCTCCATCGTGACGGGCTACCATGCTCTTGCGCTCGGGCGGGAATAGCTCAGTGGTAGAGTGCGACCTTGCCAAGGTCGAAGTCGCGGGTTCGAATCCCGTTTCCCGCTCCATACAAGCGGCGCCTCCCCAGCATTAATTCCCCGCGGAGTCGAATGCGCCGCGATCGTGGCGGATGCGAGCCCCCTCCGCGTCCTGCCAGTCGATCGAGATGACGTCGAAGCGAATCGGTTCCTCGGACAGACCGTGGGCGGCCGCGTAGAGGCGGGCGGCTCGGATGATCCTTCGACGCTTCCCGAACGTGACTGCCTCGTGGCCTTCCCCGTGGGAGGCTCCGTGCCGTTCTTTGACCTCCACGAACACCGTCGACTCACCGTCGCGGGCCACGACGTCGACTTCGCCCGATCGGCAACGGTAGTTCCGCTCGAGGATGAGGAAGCCCGCAGCCTCGAGGTGACGGCAGGCCAGGTCTTCTCCCGCGACGCCTCGCTCTGCGACGCCCCTCAGGCGCCCGAGAAGCCCCGCTAGCGGACGCGCCGCCACCGGGTTCCCTTTGGCGTATCCTCGAGGGCGATCCCGAGGCGCTCCAGACGCGCTCGCGCGCTGTCGGCGCGGCCGTACTCCTTCTTGAGCCGCGCTTCCTGGCGCTCGTCGAAGACCGCTTGCTCTTCGCCCGAGAGGCGGTCCTCGGAGGTTGGGAGAAGGACCCCGAAGACGGCATCCATTCTGGCGATCTCTGCCCTGAGCCGCATTGCTCCGTCCCGCGTCACCGAGCCGGCAACCAGGAGGCTGTTCCCCTCGCCCACCAGGCCGTGAACGGCGGCAAGGGCCTCCGGCGTGTTGAGGTCGTCGCAAAGAGCGCTCGTGAACGCCGCCTGCCAGTGCTCGCACGCGCGTTCCACCTCCGGCGAGCATTTCCCGTCGCGCTCGACTTCATCCAGACGTCGCACCAGCCCGTGGACACGCTCGAGCGCCGCCGTCGCGTGCTGCAGGCCCTCGAACGTGAAGTTCAGTTTCTTGCGGTAGTGCGCCTGGCAGAGCAGATACCGAATGGCCTCGGGCTGGTGTCCCCGCGCGACGAGATCCGGAATCGTGTAGACGTTGCCCTTGCTCTTCGACATCGTCTCGTCATCGATGAGAAGGTGCTCGACGTGGGTCCAGTGTCGCGCAAACGGCTTCCCCGTTCCCCCGGTGCTCTGGGCGATCTCGTTTTCGTGGTGGGGAAAGACCAGGTCGACGCCGCCGCAGTGCAGGTCGAAGGTCTCTCCCAGATACTTCATGCTCATGGCGGAGCACTCGATGTGCCAGCCGGGCCTTCCGCGCCCGAAGGGCGCGTCCCACTGCGCCCACTCGGGTTCGTCGGCCTTCAGCTTCCAGAGGACGAAGTCGCGGGCGTCTTCCTTCTCATACCGGTCGTTGTCCACCCGCGCCCCGGCCTTGATGCCCGTGGCGTCCAGCCGAGACAGACGGCCGTAGTCGGGAAAGCTGGAGATACGGAAGTAGACGCTGCCGTCCACGGTGTAGGTGTGGCCGCGCTTCGTCAGGCGCTCGATGAGCTCCACCATCTCCGGGAGGTGGTCGGTTGCCTTCGGGAAGACCTCGGGACGCTCCATCCGCAGGAGGGCCATGTCCTCTTCAAAGCCCACCACGTGGGGCGCCGTGAACCCCGCAAGATCCGTGTGGGCATCCTGAGCGAAGCGAATGATCCGATCCTCCACGTCGGTGAGGTTCATCGCCTCGAGGACCCGCCATCCCAGGTGCTTCAGGGTGCGCCGAAGAACATCCGTGGTCACGAATGTCCGGAAGTTGCCGATGTGGGCTCGGCTGTAAACCGTCGGTCCGCAGACGTACATGCGGACCTCCGGAGGCGAGTCGGGGACGAAATCCTCGACCGCGGCGGAGAGCGTGTTGTAGAGGCGGAGGGTGTTCTTCATGGTTTCAAAGGGCCTTGAGCGCCAGGATCGTGAGATCGTCCGTGGCTTTGTCCGACGCCATCCATTCCTCCACAGCCGTCAAGATCGCAGCCACTGCTCCCGCCGCCGTGGGCGTGGCCCCTCTGAGTGCCGAGAGAACCCGGTCGTCACCAAACTCCTCTCCGCTCACCGATTCGGACTCCGTAACGCCATCGGTGACCATCGCCACGCAGTCACCCGCATCGAGAACCACCCGTCCCTCTTCGAAACACGCGTCTTCCAGAAGGCCAAGCACGGGCCCGCCTTCCGTCAGGCGGCCTTTCGGGCCGAGAGGGGACGTCCAGTAAGGAGGTATGTGGCCGGCGTTCACGTACGAGAGCGTGCGAGAGGGACCGTCCAACTCGCCGTAGAAGAGCGTGACGTACCTGTTCTCCTGAGTACTCTCGAAAAGGAATCGGTTGAGGCGCAGGATGAGCCGGGCCGGAGACTCGCTTCCGGCAAGGGCCCTGAGCCACGCGTGCACCGAAGCCATCAGCAGGCTGGCGGGCGCTCCCTTTCCCGACACGTCGGCGATCGCCACGGCGAGGCGACCTTCGCCGAGAGGGATCACGTCGAAGTGGTCACCGCCGACCTGATAGCAGGCGTGACTCTCGGCGGAGACTTCGAATCCGGCAACCTTGGGAAAGGTCTTGGGGAAGAGGCTCTCCTGGATCTCGCGAGCGATCTGCATCTCGCGATCCTGGCGTTGCTTTTCCACCTGAACACGATGCAGCCTCACGTTCTCGAGGGCTGCTTGCGCTTGACGCGCGAGCGTCATCGCGAAGTCCCGGTCTTCCTCGGTGTAGGCCCCCCCCGACACCCGCTCACCCACGGCCAACAAGCCGTCCACTCTTCCGCTGAGGCCCAAGGGGACCACAAGTGCGATGCGGGAAGCGGCGAGCCGCTCGCGGAGCACGCATGAAGGCACCTCCTCCAGCGGAAGGGGCGCCGTGAGCGCCTCCACGAGCGGCCGCGCGTCCTCGTGGCTGACGACATCCTCCTCGGTCCGGAAGCCACGGGCGTGGGCCAGGACGAAGCCGGAGGGTTGGCGCAGGTAGAGAGCACAGCGCGAGGCCATGAGCTGACCCATGAGAGTGGCCGTGACGAGGCTATGAATGGCTCCTTCGTCGAAGCTGGTCGTGAGCTCGCGGCTGATGTCGAACAGGTTGTTGAGTTGGAAAACCTTCACCGAGAGACGCTTATTCACCCTCTCCAGCTCGCGGTGAATGAGCCCGTTCTCGATAGGAGTGGCGGCGCACGCTGCGACGCTCCGCAGAAAACCGCGATCTTCGTCGCTGTAGGACTCCCCCCTCGCCCGAGCCCCGACGCCAAGAACGGCGATCAGCCGTCCTCTCTTGTGAATGGGACACAGTAGCTCGAGGCCGAACGACTCCAGCACGTCGGCCTGCGAGCCCCCCGGGCGGGTCACAATCCCATCGAGATCCATGTCCGAGAGCGGCGCCTCGGTGCGAGCGCCCGTCGGCAGTCCGCGGGAGGCCCTCACGACGAAGCCCTTGCCTTCGACGCGGACGAAGAGACACCCGCGTGACGTCTGCAACTCCCCCAGGACGATCAGGAGAGCAGCATCGAGTATTTCTTGGCTCGAGAGCCCCGTGCTCAGGGTCGTCGTCAAGTCGAGAAGCGAGATCAGCTCCGACATCCGCTTCAAGAGGGGAGGCTCTCGCCCTTCGCGGCGAAACTCGTCCAGCGCCCGCTGGTACTGGAGGGCCGCCGGTTCCTCCGCCCTCAAGGCTCGTTCGGCTTCGGGATCTTGTGCTTGACCAGGCAGCAGAAGTTCCTCCGCGCCGCGCGCCGGAACGTCACCGAGTCCATGATCTTGGCCATCAGGTGGACACCCAGGCCTCCCGTGCGGCGTTCATTCACGTAACGATCGAGCTCGAAGCGAGGGAGCGCGCCCGGGTCGACGTGCTCTCCGCTGTCGACCACCTCCACCGTGAGGTCGGGCCCTCGGTCTTCCATCCGCAGCTCCAGCTCGCGACCGGCCTCCCCGTGGTACGCGTGCTCGATGACGTTGGCCGTGGCCTCGTCCACGGCGAGAGCCACCTTGCCCGCCGTGGCTTCGTCGAATCCCGCCGTTTCGGCCATCCTGCGGGCGACATCCCGCACCAGCGCGAGAAACGAGCTATCGCTCGGGAGGGAGAGACGAAGGCTAGGGGGAGGAGCTCCACGCTCTGGCCCCGGGCGACTCACGCCTTCAGGAGGCCCCGTCGGTCTGGCGAAAGCTCGATACGGCCTCGAACTCCGAGGGGAAGATCCGATACAGGTGATTGAAGCCTAGAATCTCGAAGATGTTGAGCACGGTCTCGTTCAGGTTGGTCAGCCGCAGATCCCCGCCGTTCGTCCGGATCTCCTCGATGGCTCCCATGATGGCGCCCAGGCCCGCGCTCGCTATGTAGGAGAGGCCAGCGCAATTGACGACGATCTTGAAGCGCCTTTGCTCGAGAGATTTCTGCAGCTCTCCTTCGAAGAGCCGCACCGTGTGGGCGTTGATGTAACCCTTCGGGTAGAGGAGTGTGACGTCCTCCAGATCACGGGTCTCGACGATCAGATCGCTCATCGCGTGTCAACTCGCATCGCCTCTCCGGACTATACCCCGTTCCTCACGGCTTCTCCAGAACGCGCCGGGCGTGAACCACGTCGCTTCGGATCTGCTCCACGAGCGCCGCGACCGACGGGAACGGACGTTCGTCGCGCAGCCGCTGGGCGAACGCAACGCGTAGGCGGCGGCCGTAAATGTCGCCAATCCAATCCAGAAGGTGCACCTCGATCCCCAAGCCTCCCGCCCCGAAGGTCGGTCGACGACCCACGTTCGCGACGGCCGGGAGGCTCCGGGCGCCGTCCTCCACGCGACACCAACAGGCGTAGACTCCCGCAGCCGGCAACGTCTCGTTCTCGGGAGCGAGGTTGGCCGTCGGAAAGCCGAGAGTGCGACCCCGCGCCGCCCCAGCCACGACCTGGCCCTCCACGAAGAACGGGCGGCCGAGAAGAGCTTCGGCCGCCCAGATGTCTCCGGCTTCCAGGGCGTCGCGAACCCGACTGCTGCTGATGGCAACTCGCCCATAGAGCACGGGCGGAACCGCCAGCACCTCGAAGCTCAGATCGCCGCCGAGGGTCCGCAGGCTGTCGACGGTCCCGGTGCGCCCGCTACCAAATCGAAAAGACTCTCCCACGACGACCACCCGCGCACCGAGCACATCGCTCAACACCGTGCGCGCGAACTCCGCGTCTGTTCGGCTCGCGAGATCCTTCGTGAACGGAAGGACCGCGAGCCGGTCGACACCCAGGCCCGAGAGGACCTCTGCTTTCTGCGAGAGGGTCATGAGAGCTGCCGGCGCACGGGACGGGGCCAGGACCCGCGCGGGATGCGGATCGAAGGTGAGGACAACCGTGGTGCCGGCGTCGCCCTCCGCCCGCGTTCGCGCTGCCGCCACCAGGGACTGATGTCCCCGGTGCACACCGTCGAAGTTTCCGATGGTGACGACGGGCGCGGGCCATGCCCGCCTTTCGAGGGTATCCAGCCTTTCGATCTGCATGCCGCCGAGAATGAGCCTAGGGACGCTCGGCGGGCAGGCTGCGCTCGATGACCAGAGAGCCCTCGGCTCGGCCACGATCGTCCACGGCGCTCAGAAGGTAGCCGCTCTCGGTGAGGGCGTAGTGATACGGGCGCGCCCAGGGATCCTTGAGGTAGGCGCGGTCAATGAGCCCTCCCGCGACCAGGTCGTCCAGGGTCTTCGGCAGCCGTCCGCGCCACAGTTGGTACGCTCCGACGGCGCGGTCGAGGCCGCTCAGCCGATTCCGACTCACACCTTCGAGGAGGCTGTCATAAGAGTCGGAGAGAAGCGGCGGCAGCCCCACGACGGCGAAGGGGGTTCCCCACCGCGCCACGACCGCAACCAGTGAAAGGGCCGCGACCAGTCCGATGGCGACGTAGCCAGGGAGCCACGATGGAGGGCCTTCTATCTGTCCGGCGATCGACTCTCGCGCCTCCCCGCGACCCGCCGAGGAGATTATGTCCCGATTGAGCAGGTCGAAAAGGACCCGGCACACCTCGAATTCGCCGAGGCCGGTCGCGTCGATGATCCCCTGCACTGTGCGTGTACCGTCTACCTTCCGGTAGATTCTCTCCTCCTCCGCACCCAGCCGGATCTTACTGAAGGAGCCCGCCGCGCTTCGCCGGCCATCGGAGATTCCGGCGAGCAGGTCGCCGGAGCCGTCGTCTCCGCCGGCGACAACCTCGATCATCGAAGGGTCCACCACGGGCCGGAGCACGATGTCCATGGAAGGAATCTTCTTTTCGATGATGGGCCATTCGTCCACCATCCGAATCCCTTCCATGAGGATGAAGTCGGCGCTCATGGGAGTGAAGTTCTCTCGGTCGTAGTCGACGGCGTCGGCAGGCTCGAAGTGATACTCGCCGTCGCGCCACCTGAAGACCTTGAAGACGAGCTGGGAGATTTGAACCTGGAGGGCCTCCTTGAGATCATTCACGGTGATGTAGTTCCCCGTCGTCAGGACGTGGCCCATCCGCTGGAGCGTCGCCTTCTGTGTCTGAAGCGCCTCGTCCAGCCGCTCTTTGCTCAGCTTCCCCTGCTTGACCAGCACGTTCCCCAGCCGGTCCTCGAGGCGCTTCGCCGAGGAGTCGGCCATCACGACCATGCCGTTCTCGAAAGTGACGGTGACCTGCTCTTTGTCGTTCTTGAGCGTCAGGAGCCCGGTCTTCCGCTGCAAGCCGATGAGCTGGAAGATGTCGGGTAGGCCGAAGTCCTTGATCGTTCCTTCGAGTGCCATGGGAGCTACCGCACCTCAGGAGGCTCGTCCCCGGGTGCTCCGGGGAGAGGGCATGCTGATTTCGAAGTCGGGCCGCGCGCGATTCGCGGCCACGTAGGTGGCCAGAAGGATCACGGCCGCGCCGCCGAGGCCCAGCCGCTGCATCAAGGGGCCCGGAGCCTCGCTCACGGGAAAGACTCGACCGGCAAGCAGAACGCTCGAGAGCGTGACGTACCAGACGCTCGCGAAGCCGGCACCCGCCAGCGTCTTCTGGGCGTAGATATGACCCGCGCCGGGAGAGAGAAGCGACAGGACACGGAAGACCCGCTCTCGGCGCTCGTCCTCCTTCTGCACTTCCAGGAGCTTCTGGTTTCGAGCCGAGCCCGCCACGCCGTCTCGCACGACGAAGAGGTGATAGCACTGCGTGCAGAGCCCCGTGGTGGACGCCCCCAGATGACAGTGCTTGCAGAAGGGCGTTCCGCACTTGAGGCAGCGAAGCGTGAACATCTTCGGGCCACGCCAACGCGACAGGCCGAAGGCCACGACCACGAAGACGCCCGCGAACGCGGCGAATCGGCTCAGGCTGGGTCGAAGGGGACTACCTGCGGTCCCCCCTCCGGGAAGGGGCTTTCCCGCGAGATTCTTGATCCCGACACCCTCCCGCTTTCCCTCGAATTTCGCGAGAACCTGTTCCTCGGTGAGACCGAGGTCGACGACCGCGTAGTCTCCCTTGTCGTACTTCCAGAGGCTGTCGTAGGTCCTCACGAGACCTCCGGCGAGACGCTCCGCCTGGGCCCGGGCTTCCTGCGCCGGTTGGTACTCGAAGCGCTGCAAGTGAGCGAGCTGAAGGTTGTAGTAGAAGGTTGCCGTGAACTCGGGCGTCGGGCTCGATTCGACTCCCTGCTTGTAGCGGGCAATCGCCGCTGGAAACTCACCCCGGGCGAACTCGACGTTGGCCAGGTTGTTGAGGGCCACCCGGTCGTCGGAGGAGGTCCGAATCATCTCGCGATAGAGCGTCGCGGCCTCGTCGTAGCGCCCCGCCTTCTTGTACTGGAGGCCGAGCAGATGGGAGAGGTCGCGATCGTCCGGGAACTTGGCAGCAGCCTGCTCGAGCTCTGCGGTGGCGCGGGTGTCCGCGCCGCCCTCGATGGCCTGGACGCTGGCTTGGAAGAGGGGATTCCTCTCGGCGAGGGTGCGTGTTTCCAGCAAATCGACGACGGGGCCCACGGCCAGACCGGCGAACACCACCGTGAGGGCCAAAGCGCGCTCGATCCTGCCGAGGTAGGTGAACAGCAGGGCCAGCCACCAGAAAGGAAGCCACCCCCAGCCCTGAAACGTGATCAGCGGAAGGAATAGGAGGACCACGTAGACGCCGATCGCCGCCGGGCGTCCCGACACTGGCCCGAACGCCTCCTCGAGATCGTGGAGGAGCAGCGTCCCATGGCGGAGCAGCAGGCTGAAGGCCACCGCGGCGGTGGTGGCAAAGAGCCCCAGCAAGATCACGGGTATCGCGACGGACAGCGCGTGGTACCGGCCACGGGAGGTGGGCAGCCGAGCCGTGAGCGCCGAGAACGTGTCTGCAAGAGCCGGCAGGAATCCGAGCGGGCCTTTCTTGAGATGGGCCGTCGCAAGCCCAAGGTAGGCGTCGGGCAAGAAGGGATCGAGGCCCGCAGCGCCCGTGAAGGCCTCCTCGGCCCCTGGTCGATCTCCCTTCCCGAGGCGCTCGAGACCCTCCGCCACCAGGGCGAGGCCGATGGGCTCGAGGGCGCGGATGTTCCGCTCCGTCCGGTAGCGACGTATTTCGCGAAAAAGGCTGGTGGCGTTCTGAGTGTCGCCGGCCGCTTCGGCCCTGCGCAATGCGCCCCAGAGGACCTCAAAACTGTTTCCCGACGGGGGTCGTGTGGCTCGCACGTCGATGACCTTGTCCTGCGCCGGCGCCGCGACCACAGCGCTTGCTGCGGCCAGGAGCGCCGCCAAAGCCAAGCCGGGGATTCGGCTCACGCGCCGTCCACCCTGGCGGCCGATACGTACGTCATGCGCAGCTCGTATAGCAAGGCTAGGGTCACGCGCTCTTCGTCCTCGGTGCGACGGCCTTCGGTCTTGTCCTTCAGCATCTCGATGACCGAGATGAGCGCCCGCGCCTCACGGAGGCGACGCCGCCGGTCGTCTCTTTCACCCGCCCCGACCAGGAGCCCGGCAGCCTGTGCTCCCAGAGACAAAAGGAAGCTCGAGAACTCGACGGGAGCGTCCATCCCGCCGTCGTCTTCAGCCTTCAGGCCGGAGGCAGCCTCGCTTTGCCGATTTTCGGCTGGTTCTGGTGAGGCTTCGTCTCGGACAGAGCCTTCCGGAGTGAAGTGCCTGCGGTCGCTGACGGTGAAGGGCTTCGTTTCCTCGGTCATAGACGCAAGCGTCCGCAGCACGAGCGACTTGCAGGCCGTAGCGCCAAACGCCACTTGAATGCGCCAGGCAGCCGCAACGACGGCCCGCCCCGTATCGCCAGCAGAATCAGGAGTCTAGCACAAGGGGCTTCGGGATCACAGACCGGGGCGGAGCGGAGGAAATACCTCTTCCCTTTCGGAGACAGCGGTCTTGACCCAAAGAGAGCGGCCGTCTGTTGAGACGGCCACCGTGCCATCCCGATCCGTCCGGAAGAGCTGGATGCCGGCGCGGAGGTAACGCTCCACGACCTCAGGGTGAGGGTGGCCGAAGGTGCTGTGGTACCCGACCGAGACGATCGCCACGCGGGGGGACACCGACCGGAGCAATCCCACGGTGCTGCTGGTCCGGCTCCCGTGGTGAGGAACCTTGAGGACGCTGGCCGGCACTGCCTGGAGATGCCGCTCGGCGGTTCCCTCGATATCGCCTGTCAGGAGGAACTGGACGTCACCCCACCGGAGCCGCACGACCAGCGAGTCATCGTTGCGCGTCCGAAGAGGTGGAATTCCGGGCGCCGGCGGATTCAGAACCTCGAAGGAGACGCCGTCCCATACCCCGGCGACGCCCAGGACAACGCTCCGACGTGACGCCCCGAGACTCTGGAGCTGCTGATTGAGGCTCGTGTAGACGGGATCCTGGGCTGGCGCTGGACCCTCCCAGACGTCCCCGACACGAAAGTTGCGCACGAGAAAAGGCGCGCCGCCGACATGGTCTGGATGAGCGTGCGTCAGCAAGAGGCGGTCAATCTTGGTCACTCCCAGGTCCCACAAGTGAGGACCGACGACGGTCTCGCCGAAGTCGAAGGGACGCTCAAATGAGCCTCCGGCGTCGACCAGCCAGACATGGCCGAGCGGAGAATGCACCACGAGACAGTCCCCCTGGCCGACGTCCACGACTTCCAGCGCCAGCCGTCCGTCCATCTCGCGGACTGGACGCCCGAACAGCAGCGCCGCGAGACCCGCCGCCGTCGCCGCGCTCGCTAGACGCCGATGACGCCCCGTCGCCAAGAGCGCGAGGGCGAGAAGGTATCCGACGACGGCCGTGGGGAGAGGCGTCGGGAACCGACGGTCGAGCCAGGGAACGCCTTCGACCACCTTGCCGGAGGCGATCAACGCGTGGCTCGCGATCCAGGCGATGTCTCCCGCCCGTGCCACGACGGTCTCGCCGAGCGGTGCTACGACGATCGTCGCGAGGCCGGCGACGAGGACGGCGGACGACAGAGGAACGGCCGCCAGGTTCAAGAGGAGCGCAGCGGGAGCCAGTCGATGAAACAGCCGCAAGAGCAACGGCGCCAAGGCCAGTTGGGCGGCGACCGAAGTGGCGAGAGCCACGTCGGCCCGGAAGGGCAGTCGAGGCACGCCCTGGAGCAGGGGCCCGCTGAGCAGGACGAGGCCCAGGGTGGCTCCGAATGAAAGCTGGAAGCCTGGATCGCCGATGGCCGACGGCCGGAAGCTCAGCAGCAACCCTCCGGCGAGGCCCAACAGGTTGGCGACGTCCCCATCCAGGTCGACGGCTCGGCCGCAGAAGAACACGGCGGCCATCACCGCCGCGCGCACCACCGGAGTATCGCCGCCGACGAAGACGGCATAAGCACCTACGACGGAAGAGACAATGAGAGCGCGCCAAGCCAAGGGTACGCGGAGCCAGGCCAGTGGCACCGCGAGCAGCAGCGCGACGAGGGCCACCTGCGTCCCCGAGAGCGCGAGGACGTGATAGGTGCCCGCGATACGGAAGGCCTCGGCCGTCTCGTCGTCGAGGCCGGTCTTGTCGCCGAGCACCATCGCCCGCACCACGTCTTGTTCGGGCCCCTTCGGCACTGCGGACCGAATCGCCCGACGCGCCGCATCGCGAAGACGTGGGATCCAGCCGAGCAGCCCCTGCGGTCGCGTACTTCTGGAGATTTCGAGGACGCGCGGGCTCTTGGAGTAGCCCGTCGCGTGGATGCCGCTTCGAAAAGCCCGACCGGCGACGTCGTCGGCTGAAGGATCGCCGAATCCTCGGGGCGGCCGGAGGGTCGTCCAGACCGCGACGCGATCTCCCTCGATGATTTGCGGACGCGCCGCTTCTCCCCCCACGCTGATCCGAACACGCCCGACAAGAGACCTCTCCTCGCCACCGCTCCCGATGGTCTCCGTGTCGAGGACGATGATGAGCCGGTCCCGTGCCTCCCATCCGTCGACCGCGGCCACGCCTCGCACCTGCACCGGACTCTCGGGAGCCTTGGCCAGCAGCCAGGAGCGCAAAGGGGAGGCATCGTATTCGGCCTGTTCCGCTGCGCCGAGGCCCGCCCCGAGGGCGACGCTCGCAGCCGCAAGTGCCCATCGCGCCCGACGGGGTTCAGCGTTCCAAGCCAGAAGCAGAAGCGTGACAGCGAGGCCGAAGAGCAGCCAGCCTGCCGCTAGCGACAGCTCGGGCCCCGCCATCGCGCCGAGCGCAAGAAAGCCCGAAAGGGCCAGGAGGGGTCGCGCCATCGCTCGAGAGAATACCGGGAGCGCCAGTCACTCAGGGTCCACCGAAGGACACTCCTGCGACCGTCACACGTCTCGCGGCGAGCGTCAGGACGGGATCAGGCGGACGACAGTCTCGAGATGCACTGTCGCGGGGAACAGGTCGAAGAGGCGCAGGGAGTCGACCCTGTACCCGAGGTTGGCGAAGACGCTCAAGTCCCTTCCCAGGGTCGTCGGCTCACAGGAGACGTAGACGATTGAATTCGGGCGCCGGGCCGCGATGGCCGCGACGACCCCCTTCCCCGCCCCCACTCGGGGCGGATCCAGGATGATGTGTTCGCCGGCATCACCTCGCCGCCCCGCCAACACCCCTTCGACCGTCCCGCGAACGACGCGCACGTAGCCTGGCCTCGAGTTTCGGGCGTTCTCTTCCGCGTCGGCGGCGGCGGTCTCGCTCGATTCGACCAGGAGCACTTGGCTCGCAGGATCGCCCGCGGTCAAGCCGAAGAGGCCGACACCTCCGTACAGATCGAGGATCGGCCCGGGCCCTGGAATGAGACGAGCCACCTCAGCGGTCAAGGCCTCCACGAGAAAACGGTTTGCCTGAAAGAAGGAAATCGCATGGGCGCGGAGTCGCACCCCGAGAATGTCGGCGTGAAGATACGGCGATCCCCGGACGACCAGCCGCCGCCGTGCCCCTTCCGGCCCGAGCGTCACTCCGAGTCCGGTCAGCCATGGCGCCTCTCCGGCAGCGGCGCCCAGGCTCCCCGCTTCCGCAGCGGTGACGGTCCCGTCGAACCATGCCACCCGTTCGCTACCATCAGGCGACTCCGCGAGGTGAACGTCGGTGATGTGGGCCGCGAGCGCTGGGCGAGTACCGAGAGCTTCGCGAAGGTGACGCACCGTAGCGTTCATGCCGGATGACACCTGCGGGCATTCCTCCTCGAGATCGACGATTCGCCGGCTTCCTTCCTCATAGAGGCCCAGACGCACCGCGGTCCCGTTCACCTCGACGTGGAACGTCGCCCTCGTTCGCCACCCGGTCTCCGGAGACGCCACCGCCGGGATCGGACCCTCCCAGGGCACGTGAGCACGGTGCAGTGATTCCCTGAGAATCTCCTCTTTCATCTGCAGCTCGGCGGCGTGGTCGAGATGCTGGTAGGCGCAGCCGCCACAGCGTGGGAAGAGGCCGCAGGGAGAGGGCCGCTCGAGGGGCGAGGGCGTCAGCTTGTCGACAGAAACGGCGCGCACGTACCCGCGCTCCACCGACGCCACTCGCACCCTCAGCCGCTCTCCGGGTAGGGCGCGAGGGACGAAGACGACCTGTCCTTCGTGCCGAGCCAGGCCGAGCCCGCGGTACACGCCCTTCTCCACCGTGACCTCGATGGACTCTCCCGGAACGAGGCGGGCAGGCTTGGGCAAGGGCGTCGCTCCTCTACTGCAGGAAGAGGCTCAGCCGGGGAAGCCCGTAAGCAGCCAGAAGCCGGCGGGTCACGGCGTCGTCCTCGATCTGCCCCGCGACACGGGCGGGCATCCGCGCGCGGTACGGGGCGATCTCTGCTGCCACCTCGGCGGAAGCCCGCGCCGCGAGATCCGGATCCTGACGACGGATTTCTGCCACGAGACGGATCTCCTGCTCGGCCAGCCACGCGTCGGTCTCTCGCGGCCGCGCACCCGCCCCGTCCGCGCCGAGTCGGAGCAGGATTTCCCGAGATACTCTGTGAGATTCGGTCCCGAGGCCGGCCGCCGCCTCGAGGGCTGCCACGAGACGAGCGCGAGCCGCTCCGGCATCATCGGACTCGGTTCCCGTAACGAGTGCTCGCTCCCAGCGCTCGCGTGCCACGTCGACTTCGGCGGCGCAGTAGCGCAAGCTTCCGATCTTTCGATCACGGCTCCACGAGTGAGCGTGGGATTCGAGGGCGTCTCCGATCCCTCGGAGCACGATCCGCAGGGGGATCCCGGCCAGGCGCCACTCGCGGATCAGAAGCCAGTCGGCGTTCGACAAGAAGAGGGGGTCTCCCCGGCGCGACACGAAGAACTCTTCCACGGCCTGGTAGTAGGCCGCTTCCTCGTCGACGGCCCTCGGCCCCGCGACGGGAGACGGCCCCTCACTCACGCTCGGGGCTTCGGTTGGTTCCGTTCCCAGATGAGGCGGAGCCCCGTCAGGGTGAGGACCGGGTCTACCGCTTCGATGGAGGGGATCTCGGTCGCCAAGGTCTCGGCGAGGCCTCCTGTGGCCACAACCCGCGCGGGCTCCCGGAGCTCCGCTCGGATGCGGCCGATGATTCCTTCGACCATCGAGGCGTACCCGAAGTAGAGCCCTGCTTGGATCGACGTGATCGTCGAGCGCCCGATCGTCCGGCCCGGGTTCCGGACATCCACGCGCGGTAGACGAGCGGCGCGCTGGAATAGCGCGTCAGCGCTGATGCCGATGCCGGGGCAGATGACGCCACCCGCGTACTCGCCCTGGCGTGTCACGACGTCGAGGGTCGTCGCGGTGCCAAAATCCACCACGATCACGGGCCCTCCGAACGCCGCAAACGCCGCCACGCCGTTGACGATGCGGTCGGCCCCCACGTCGCCCGGTGGCTCGTAGAGGATGGGCATTCCGGTGTCCACTCCCGGCTCCACCACGAACGGACGCTGCCCGAGGTATGTGCGCGCCAGCGCTTCGAGGACCGGCGTGAGTGGAGGCACGACGCTGGCGATCGCGACTCCCCCGAGCTGTTCCGGCGACACGCCCGACGCG